>NZ_JACJDP010000002.1:0-262732 GCF_014163575.1 Psychromonas sp. SR45-3 | reverse complement strand
AAATAACTTATTTCTTCGTTGTAACTTTCATAAAGGAAACAACCATTTAGTTCAATTTACGCCTTGAACTAAGTCATTTTTCCTGCGCAAAATTTAGATCACTTATTTAATGTAATCGGTATTATACCAACTCCGCTAACTCACTGAACAATCTTACTAGTTAAAAGAAACTATTTTCGCGTTAAAATTTTTGTAAAGGAAAAAAACATTTACGGCAATTTGTTGCTTAAACTAGCTCTTTTTTCAGTTTATTCTTTCAATAATAGCAATATATATTACTCGTCTATTTTACTGATTTTTTTTACCAATGCTGGTGTAAGTGTAATGCTCTTTGATATAAACGTTCATAATGTTTCGCTGAATCTGACCAATAAAAATGTGATTGCATTGCCTGTGTTTTCAAACGAAACATCTCTTCAGGATGCTCAATATAAAGCAGTACCACACGACGTAATAGATTTAATAATTGATCTGCGTTAGCGTCATAAAACATAAAACCATTTGCATGTTCTGGATCTTGGTCATAATCAATGACGGTATCTTTTAAACCGCCAACTGCGCGTACTATCGGTAAAGTACCGTAGGCTAAACTGTATAATTGGTTTAAACCACAGGGTTCGAATATCGATGGCATTAAAAAGAAATCTGCACCAGCTTCAACCATGTGTGACAGTTTATTGCTGTAAGTATTAACAAACTTAAACTTATCTGAATAATGTTCAGATAAAGCAGTTAAATGCCCTGTAATACCCGGATCGCCAGAACCAATAATGATTAGTTGTACGTTATGCTTTAAAAAACGTTCTAAAATTGGCTGAATTAAACCAAAGCCTTTTTGATCTGTTAAGCGACAAACCATACCAAAAATAGGTAAATCACCTACTTCAAGCCCTACCTCTTGTTGTAACGCTTGTTTGCATTTTTCTTTACCGGATAGATCTTCATGGTTAAAGTTAAATGGAATTAAGTTATCTGTTTCAGGGCTCCAATCATTATAATCACAACCATTTAAAATACCTTCAAAGTCATGGATACGCTCGATAAAGTGATGTGACATACCATGAGAGCCTAAAGGTGTTAATAGTTCGCTGGCATAATTGGGGCTAACGGTATTGACTTTATCTGCGTAAATAACGCCGACTTTTAAGTAATTAATGTAACTATAGTTTTCTAAAACACGTTCATCCATACATGAGCTAACTTCTGGGATCAGGTTTAATTGTGACTTTTCAAAAATACCTTGGTATGCAGAGTTATGACTGGTTAGCACGGTTTTGGTATGTGCAAAATGAGAATGATCATGGAAACGTGTTTTTAGCAGGTAAGGTACTAAACCTGTATGCCAATCATTACAGTGAATGATATCAGGAGAGAAACCTTCGGCTAATGAAGTCAGTAGCGATGCTAAGCTGAAAAATGCAAAACGCTCTCCATTATCTTGATATGCATTATTTTCTTCGCCATAAAACCCAGCGCGGTCAAAATAATGTGCGTTATCAATGGCTAAAACTTTAATCCCATCCAGTGATAACTCTTTTACTGTGAACTGTACATCTGGTCGAGAGGAGTCTGTGTGCAACGTTAGTTGGTGTACTTGTTGAGCATGTTCACGGTGTTCAATAGTGCGATAAAATGGTGTAATAATAACCACTTCATGGCCTAAATTGCGAAGTTCAAGCGGTAATGCTTTCGCTACGTCTGCAAGGCCACCTGTTTTAGAAAAGCCTTCAACTTCAGACGAAATAAATAAAATTTTTAATTTTTGAGAATCCACTGGGACCTCCTTTGGTATAGGCCATGGATAGCTATAAAAAAAGCCACCAGAAATAGTGGCTTTTAAAATCATTATGCTGGTTTAAAAACCGATTCTAGATCCTTTCGGAATAACTACAATACCTTCATCAGAAACGGTAAAGCGTTTTTTGTCATCCTCTAGATTAACACCAATTTTTACTCCATCGGCAATTCTTACGTCTTTATCAATAATTGTTTTTGTAATAACGCAATTTTTGCCTATTTTAGTATCACCTAATAACACTGATTGATAAATATCCGTACCTTGACCAACAAAACAATTAAAACCAAGAACTGATTTTCTGATCGTTGCACCAACAATTAGAGCGCCATCAGAAATCAATGAACGACGAATAGTACAGGTCACATCACCATCATTTTGGAAGTTAGCTGCAGGAAGCGGTGGGTAATGCGTATGCATTGGCCATGCTCTATTGTAGAAAGAGATAGGTGGAGTGGATTTTAGTAGATCCATATTCGCTTCCCAGTATGACTCAATCGTACCTACATCACGCCAGTAAGCTTCACCTTCCTCATTGGGGATTTTATTGGTCGTAAAGTCATACACAAAAACTTTACCGCTTGGCATTAAATAAGGAATGATATCTTTACCGAAGTCATGACTTGATTCATCATCTGCTGCATCGCGGATCAATTCGTTTTGTAACTCTTCAGATTTAAAAACGTAGTTACCCATTGATGCCAGAACATGGTCTGGGTCGCCTGGAATCGTTTTAGCATCCTCTACTGCTGGTTTTTCTGCAAAACCTATCATACGGCCTTCTTCATCGACTTCGATAATACCAAAGTGATAAGCCTGATCTTTAGGTAGGCGGATCGCAGATACAGTTAATATTGCATCTTTTTCTTTATGAAATTCAATTTTTTGTCGAATATCCATTTTATAAATATGGTCACTACCGAATATACAGATGGTGTCTGCTTCATCTGATTGGATAAATTGTAAGTTTTGATAAATTGCATCGGCTGTGCCGCTGTACCAATGTTTACCTTTACGCATTTGCGCAGGAATGGCATCAATAAAAGTATCAGTAAAACTATTTACTTCCCAAGCTTGACGAAGATGATCATTTAAAGATTGAGATTTAAATTGAGTTAGTACGTAAATACGTAACAAGTCAGAATTCACAAAATTATTAAGTACACAGTCAATTAGACGGTAACTTCCTCCAAACGGCACAGAAGGTTTAGTGCGCGATTGGGTTAAGGGGTAGAGGCGTGAACCTTCACCACCTGCTAAAATCATCGAGAGAACTTTTGCCATGAGAAAACCTCATCTAAGTAATATAAAAAATTGTCATTTGTTAACCCTATGCCAGTTTAATCAAAACCTACACGGCTACCTTTTGCAATCACAACAATGCCATTTTCAGAGACAGTAAAATGCTTGCGATCCTCTTCTAAATTTTCACCAATAACCATGCCTGGAGCAATCTCTACGTTCTTATCTAGTATTACATTAGTGAGGCGAGCACCACTACCAACTTTAGCGTTGCCTAGGAAAATACAGCCTTTTATTTCTGCATTGGTACATAAATGCGTTCTGAAACCTAAGATAGAGTTTTCGATGGTTGCACCATTAATGTAGGAACCAGCGCCAAGGTGTGATTTAGATACATGACTTACAGAATTACCTTGGTCGCGGAATGTTGCTGGTGGTAATGGTGGGTGATAAGTGTGTAATGGCCAATGTTTGTTATATAAAGAAATGGGCTGATTGTCGTTTAATAAGTCCATATGCGCTTCCCAGTAGGAATCGATAGTACCTACATCACGCCAATAGGCATGTTCTGGCTCACCTGGGATTTTATTTTTACTAAAGTCATACACAAAAACTTTACCCTGAGGGAACAGTTTAGGAATAATGTCTTTACCAAAATCATGAGTAGAGTCTTCTATTACGGCATCTTTTTCAAGTTCTTCTACCAATGTGTCGGCTTTGAAAATGTAATTACCCATTGAAGCTAATACATGGTCGGGATCTCCTGGAATCGTTTTTGCATCTTCAACAGAAGGTTTTTCTGCAAATCCAATCATATGACCAGCTTCATCAATTTCGATTATACCAAAATGGAAGGCTTGCTCTTTTTGCACTCGAATTGCGGCAACTGTTAAGTCTCCTCCCATCTCTTTATGGTACTCAACCATTTGTTGCACATCCATTTTATAGATATGGTCACTACCAAAGATGCAGACATGTTCGGCGTTGTTTTTGGTGATGAAACGAGAGTTTTGATAGATGGCATCTGCGGTTCCTGAATACCAGTTCTTGCTTACACGTTGTTGTGCCGGTACTGCTTCAATGAAGCGGTCTCTAATGTTAGAAACTCGCCATGCTCGGCGTAGATGAATGTTGAGAGATTGGGATTTGAATTGGGTTAGTACGTAAATTTTCATTAAATCAGCATTGACGAAATTATTTAATGCAAAATCTACTAATCGGTAATTGCCGCCAAAAGGCACGGCGGGTTTGCTTCGGTTCTGGGTTAATGGGAAAAGCCGAGAGCCTTCACCCCCAGCAAGAATCATAGCCAAAATACCAGCCATAAGAGCCTCCACATATTTTGTATAATAAAAACTATGCCAGTACGGCGATAGCGCCTGTTCAATTATTTAATAATTTCAACTGTCTGACACTAGCAATAAAAACAAAGTTATGAAATACCTGCTTGATGATTATTTGAGACAGCTCAATACTTTAAATTTATTGTTTTGGGCATTTTCAAAGAATTTTTTATAAGTAAGGGTTAAAAGTGGTTCATAGCGTAAGAATTTATTGGCTACAATGGTCAATTTTCCTTTCTTTTTCAAAAAATTAATGGATTGATTTATAAAGGTTTCTGCAGCGTCATAGTTTGTTTTTTGACCAGAGTGAAAAGGAGGGTTCGAAAGCAATACATCATATTCTTTGCTTACGTTGGAAAAAACATCCGATGCAAACACATTTGCGTGCAAATTATTTTTTTCTAAAGTTAACTTAGCACTAGCAAGCGCATAAACGTTAACATCAATTAAATCTAAGGTTAGTTTTGGATGCTTTTTCAGTAAATAGCAAGAGAGTACGCCTGCACCACAACCAAAGTCTAAGCCATCTCCGCTTAATTGTTCAGGTAAATTGTTGAGTAAGAGTTCACTGCCTTTATCTAATTCTCCAAAGCTAAATACACCAGGCAATGAGCGAATAGTTAGAGATATATCATTAATGTTAATCTGGTAATCTTTTATCCATTGTTGCTGGTCAAAAGGAGCGACGGCTTTAGTTAGCTGCGAATAAATAATGCTGCAATGACGAGCTGAGTCAATAGTATTGCTATTTTCAGCATAGGGAGTTAACAAAGTCGCTACACTTTTTATTCCACACTTTTTCTCACCGACTAATATAATGTCGGCATTGTTCTTTAGGTGAGGAGTCAGGTTTGCCAATAAATATTCAATTTCTGTCTTTGCTTTAGGAATATAAATCAATAATAAATCGAACTTCTCTTGAACATCCCTGCCTTGATAATCAGCGGTAAAGTGTACTTCAGAAGATCCCAGTTGGCCTTCTAATTGATGATAATAACGATAATCATTAAAACAAAAACAGCTTGATGATGCTATTTTTTGTAAATGAACTGGGTAATGATCGTCAATGTTACCTGCAACTAAAATAGACTTTCCGGAAAATAAAGATTCATTACGCTGTAAAACTTGACTTGGATTTGAATAAATTTGATTAGAGGCCATATAAAAGTCCTATTACAGCTTGTTATTAAAAGTTTGATGTTGATATATCTATGCTACTTCGACCTTACAGCTGATAATGCATTTGAAGCTGCAGGCGTACATATACCTAAAATGCATAAACATGGGTATTTAAGTCATTAGGTTATAGAGTATGAGGACAGTATTATAAGGGTATTTTAGCGATTACTCACCTACTCATGGAAAATAGTTTTTCACAGGGATGTTATGAAGTTTACTAATAAATTTACGTTTATTACGAGTGCGATTGTGTTGACTTGTATTGCATTGGTACTGGCAGGAGGAATGGTTAGTTTACGTGCTTTGTCCTTAAAGTATCATCAGCAACGTATTGATAGCATTATTCAAGTTATTGAAAAACAAGTCGCGAAGCAAACTACCATCACACAATTCGATCACTGGTTACCTGATGTGCTGGATGCCTCGGGAGTGGTTCGTTTACGTGTTGAGCGGGATCAGCAAATTGTTTATCAAAACTATTATGAAGGGCGACGCTATTTTCCTTCTCGATTACTATTGCGGTATGACTACGATCTGAAGTATTACCCCGGCGTTCGAATAATAATACATACTAGGCAGCCTTTTTCTGATCTCAAATTTACCTTTTGGCCATTATTAGGGATCACCTCTGCAGTTATTTTATGTCTTAGCTTATTATGGTTTGCTATTCGTTGGATGCGACGTTCTTTTTATGGTGCCGAGCTATTAGAGCGTCGCGCTCGTTACTTATTACAAAATAATCCAACCGCACGTTTTGCGCAAAAAGGTGAGTGGCCAAAAGCTGCTAGTAAAGCCTTGGACGTATTGTCTGAGCGATTAGAAAATAGCCGTAAAGAGCGAAGTATCTTTGATACACATATTCGTGGGAAAGTGTTTTTAGATGAAGACACAGGTTTAGGTAATCGCTTAGCCTTTGAAAATAGGTTAGATGCAGTGGCGATGGACGAAAACTTTTTAGCTAGCACCTTAATGCTAATTAGTTTGACTGAGTTAAGTGCTGCTAAGTATCAGTTTGGTGCCGATGAAGGTGAAAAAATCATCCAGCAGGTTGTCGATTTACTGCACCATTTTTGTGGTCGCTACGGCGATAGCTTTTATGGCAGGATTCAGAAGTCAGAGTTTGTGGTCCTATTGCCACAGATGTCCTACCAGGAAACCAAAATAGCCGCTAAACAGTTAACTAAACTGTTGTATCAATTGCATTTACCAGAGGCATCTTGGATTGATAATTTTTTCCATATTGGCGTGGTTAACTTTCCTTTGGGCGCTAAAACCATGCATATTATTGATGATGTTAATCAATCATTATTAGTCGCAGAACATCAAAAAGTAAGTGGTTGGCATCTATCAGAGGAAGATGAAAACCAAGCTATTATTGTTAAAGGAACAGTACGTTGGCGTGCATTATTAACGGATATTTTAGATAGACAAGCGCTGTTAATGTATCGACAACATCTTATGCATCGCGATGCCATGAGTATTTTATATTGTGAGTTATGGCCTCGCATTATCGGATACCAAAAAGAAATTATTGCCGCTGGTACTTTTATGCCAATGGCTGAGAAGTGTGGTTTAGTTGATCAAATAGACAAACAAATGCTAGAAAAAGTATTGGCGTTGTTGGTGATGCGTGGAGAGTTGTCTAAACCTATTGCAGTTAATTTAGGTGCTCATCTTCTAATGAATAAAAAAAATCACCAATGGTTTATGTTCGAGTTAATGCAACAGACTCGACAAATTCGCCATAATTTAGTGATTGAAGTGTCAGAGCATTTGATCAACAAAGATTATTTTGCACTTCGTTCAGCCTTAATTGCTTTACAAAAAGTGGGTTGTAAGATTGCAGTGGATAATGTGGGTAAGTCCGTGGTCAATACCTCTTATATACTGGATTTTAATATTGATTACCTAAAACTACATGCGAGTTTAATCCGTGATATTCATAATCGTAAAACTAATCAAATCGCAGTACAAAGCTTAATGGCTAGTTGCTTGAATAGTCATGCGAAAGTGATTGCGGTTGGTGTGGAAAGCAAAGAAGAGTGGGAATGCCTCTTACGACTGGGTATTTATGCTGCGCAAGGATCGTTATTTTCGACCCCTCAGGCAATGAGTATTTAACGTTTCTGCTAAGTTAAAGGCTATTTTGTTGGGTCTAAAATTAGCAATCACAACAGCGTTTAAAATTTCTGTTGTGATTTTAACCCCGCTAATCCCTGTAACCCACCGGTATGTACCGCCACTATGTGCGTACCGATAGGAAAAAATCCTTGTTCAATTAATTGCCATAATGCATAAAACATTTTCCCGGTATAGATAGGCTCTATCGGGATTGTTGTTTGTTGTGTAAATTGACGGCAAAAATCCGCTAATGCTGGCGATACCTTTCCGTACCCTCCTTCATGAAAGTCCGTATGTAAATGCCAATTTAACGAGTTTGCTTGAGGTACAAAGTGAGTCACAGTGTCACACAAATAATGTGCATTTTTAAGCACTGCAATGCCATGAACTTGCGTTTGGGGAGAATGCTTTAATGTGCCACTGATTAAACCTGACAAAGTACCTGCACTGCCTGTTGCGGTAAAAATATGATCTACAGGTTGCTCAGATTGTTGCGTTAATTCTATGCATATTTCTTCAACGCCAGGAAGAGCTAAACGGTTACTGCCTCCTTCAGGGATAATATAAGCATCGCTATATTGTGATTGGATTGTTTGTAAATACTCAGCCTGTTCTTTTAAACGGTAGGTTTTTCTATCCACAAATTGTAGCTGCATTCCCCATTGTTGAGCTTGTGATAACGTTGGGTTGGCTGCATAGTGGGCTTCGCCTCTAATGATGCCAGTGGTCTTCACATTGAAGTGTTTACCAGCGGCGGCCAGAGCATGGATGTGGTTAGAAAATGCTCCGCCAAAACTAAGTATATGTTGTTGATCGTTTTTTTCTGCATGCAATAAGTTATATTTTAATTTCCGCCATTTATTGCCGGATATTTCCGAATGTAATAAATCATCCCGTTTTATTGACACCTTTACTCCATGAGCAGTGAGGAAAGGGAGAGTGATTGATTGTAAAGGGCTAGGAGGCAGCTGCTGATATATACTGCTTTCTGTGAATCTCATTTACTTTATTACCTATAACGGGAAAGGACAGTTTTTTGTATCTTATACGAGTTAAATTTATCATGATATACATGATTAAGTGCTTAATTGACCGGTTTGATTTTTAAGGTGTTTAACTTTTTCTTTACGTCTACTTTATCCCTTGAGGAATAGCATGTTTGAATTAAAAACCATTGCGCTTTTTGTATTGACTGCGATTACTGAAATTGTAGGTTGTTATTTACCTTATCTTTGGTTAAAACAGGATAAAAGTATCCTATTATTATTGCCTGCGGCCTGTAGCCTTGCGCTATTTGCTTGGTTGCTTTCTTTGCACCCAGCCGCTTCAGGGCGGGTCTATGCGGCTTATGGCGGCGTTTATATTTTTGTTGCAATAGTCTGGTTATGGGCGGTTGATGGGGTAAAGCCTACAGTCTGGGATATGGTGGGGGCTTCAGTCGCATTAGCGGGAATGGCTATTATTATGTTTGCACCTAGAGGGACTTGATGTTTAGTTGTCCTGTTAGTGGAGTTACTATGCGCTTAGTTATTTATTAAAAATAAGGGTAAGTTCGCATGAAAACTTTATTGAATGCAGTTAAATTACAGAACGATATTAATGATTAACGATAAGGTGCTTTATTATTAACTATCAACGATTTAATCAGTTTTGTGCTTCATTACCTGCTACGACTTATGTTCAACAGTGGGGCGGCTCACATGTGTGGAAAGTCGGTGGAAAAGTCTTTGCGATTGGCGGCTGGGGAAAAGATCAAACACCGGCTTTCACTTTTAAAACATCAATATTGAATTTTGGATTTCTAAGTGAAGTTGAAGGCTATAAGCCAGCTCCTTATTTCGCTAGTCGAGGCATGAAGTGGATCCAGCTATATGATGGTGATGCAGCAAAAGACCAAGATTTACACTATTACTTAAGTGAGTCGCATCGACTAGTATCATTAGGTTTAACTAAAATAAAACAGAAACAATTAGACTTAAATCAGAACCCCAATGATTCATAGTTCGCTTATCTTTCGTTTACATATAGCTAAGTATATGATTCATTTAAACGGTTAAAATAATGTATTGCCTCAACATCACTTCCTTACCTCAATATCACTCCTTATTTTAGTTCATCATCTTTGTTCTTTTTTCTGACGTTATTCCTTCATTTTTTATTGCGTGATCCCTCTTTAATGATCAAAAAATAGAGCCTCGTGTGATATGAGCAACAAATTGTTAATTAAAGAGATTCATATTTTTTAGTGAAATGGCACCCTATTAACAAATAGGTAACATTTAGTTTAATGAAGCTTAATAAATTTACATATTTTTATTGGATTGCTGAATAAGCAATAATTTCAATTCTAACCTTACATGGAGTTAACAATGCTGAAGACTTTTTATAAAAGTACCTTAATCGCGGCAGTTGTCATGGTGACAAGTGCTAATGCTTTTGCAGCTGATAAAGTATATCGATTGAAACTTGCTGAATCGTGGGGACCTAATTTCCCTGTTTTTGGCGATTCAGTTAAAAATATGGTGAAAATGGCTGAAGAGATGTCTAATGGCCGTTTAAAAATTCGTGTTGATTCTGCGAATAAGCATAAATCAGCATTTGGTGTTTTTGATATGGTTAAAAGTGGTCAATATGACATGGGCCACTCAGCAAGTTATTACTATAAAGGCAAAGTGCCAAATACACTCTATTTCACCACTATGCCCTTTGGTATGACAGCGATGGAACAGCATGCGTGGTTCCAATACGGTGGTGGCCAAGAGTTAATGGATCAAGTTTATGGCGAGCATAATTTAATGGCTTTCCCTGGTGGTAATACAGGGGTGCAAATGGGTGGCTGGTTCCGTAAAGAAATTAATAGTCTTGAAGATCTACAAAACTTAAAAATGCGTATTCCTGGTTTTGCGGGTGAAGTACTGGCTAAGTTAGGTGCGACTCCGGTTAATATCCCACCTGGTGAGTTATATACATCATTAGAGCGTAATACCATTGATGCGTTAGAGTGGGTAGGTCCATCACTTGATTTACGTATGGGCTTCCATAAAATTGCACCGTTTTATTACATGGGGTGGCATGAGCCTGCAACTGAGTTGATGTTTATTATCAATAAAAAGAAAATGGCTTCATTACCTGCAGATTTACAAGCAATCTTAGAAGTGGCAATGCGAAAAGCTGCTTATGACATGTATGTACAGTCATATGCATTAAGTGCTGAAAACTGGGCGGTAATGACCTCTGAGTTCCCTAATATTCAAGTTAAAACATTCCCAGCTGAAGTATTAACTGCAATTAAAAAAGCAAATAATGAAATCCTTGCTGAAAAAGCAAGCAGTGATGAAATGGCTGCAAAAATCATTAAATCACAGCAGGATTATTTGAAATTAGTACGTGTGTGGACTGATATATCTGAGTACGGTTACATCAAGAGTACCAAAGAATAACAGTTACACTTCTCATTAAGGCTACTTTATGTAGCCTTTTTTCTTTTTCACCTCTCTGTTTACATAGAAGGAATTATCTTAAATGGAAGGTTTGCAAAATTTCTTTGATCGCTTCTCAGATTATATTGGTAAAATTTCTACAACATTGATGCTACTACTATTAGCCAACGTTTTTTATGATGTTGTGGCTCGTTATTTTTTTAAATATAGCTCCATTGGTTTACAAGAATTAGAGTGGCATATCTTTGCTTCTATGTTTCTACTAGGTATTGCTTACACACTAAAAGAAGAAGGGCACGTTCGTGTTGATATTCTTTATGAAAAACTCAGCCTTAAAAATAGAGCTTGGATTAACTGCATAGGTTGTGTGCTGTTCTTGCTGCCTTTTTGTGCTCTGGTTATTTGGTACAGCTACGATTTTGCTCTGGAATCTTATCATTTGAATGAAACCAGTGGCGACCCAGGTGGTTTATCACACCGTTGGTTAATTAAAGCAATGATCCCTCTTTCTACTCTCGCACTTGTGTTTAGCGGATTAGGTATGTTGGTAAAAAATCTGCGCTGTATTGTTGAGAAAGATATTTAAAAGGGACTTTTTATGATTGGCATTATTATGTTTGGTGTGGCTTTATTGCTACTACTAACTGGTTTCCCTGTTGCATTTGTATTTGCAGGTGTGGCATTAATATTTGGTGTGTTTGCCGAAGGTTTTGAGTTATTTGCTTTTATGCCTTATCGCATCATGAGTATTATGGAAAACTCGATTATGATGGCCGTTCCGATGTTCATCTTCATGGGGAACGTTTTACAAAAAACCAAATTAGCTGAACAATTACTAGAAGCCATGGGGCAATTATTTGGCCGCATACGTGGCGGTGTTGCAGTTTCAACTATTTTAGTAGGTTGTTTGCTTGCTGCTTCAACAGGTGTTGTAGGTGCTTCTGTAGTGGCGATGGGCGTTATCTCTTTACCTGTTATGCTCAAGTACAACTATGATAAAAAACTTGCGACAGGTGTTATTTGTGCCTCTGGTACATTAGGGCAAATTATTCCACCATCTATCATTTTAATCATTCTTGGTGATGTGATGGGCGTACCGGTTGGTGATTTGTTTAGATCTGCGGTATTACCCGGTGCAGTATTGGTTGGGGCATTTATTCTTTATGTATTGATTTACGCTTTCTTCAAACCAGAGTCTGCACCTGCGCTTCCTGAGTCTGAATCTGCAGGGCATGGAATGAAACCTTGCTGGACAGCGTTCAAAGCTATTGCTCCACCTCTAGCACTTATCTTCTCGGTATTAGGTTCAATATTTTATGGTATTGCGACACCAACAGAGTCTTCTGCAATCGGTGGTGCTGGTGCTATTTTACTGGCTATTTTGTACCGCCAATGTTCTTGGAAAGTGTTGTGGGAGTCTTCACTAGAAACTGTGAAAGTAACAGCAATGGTATTTGCAATTTTCATTGGTGCAACTGCCTTTTCAATGGTCTTTTCTTATACCGGTGGGGAAGAAATTATTGAAGAGATCATGTTCAGCTTGCCGGGTGACAAATGGGGCTTTTTAATCATATCAATGTTGGTTATTTTAGTACTGGGTTTCTTCATCGATTTTGTTGAAATATCTTTTATTGTGGTACCAATGTTGTATCCAATTGCTGAAATGATGGGTATAGATTTAACATGGTTTGCGATTTTAATTGCAATGAACCTACAAACCTCATTCTTAACGCCCCCCTTTGGATTTAGTTTGTTTTACTTAAAAGGTGTGGCACCACCAGAAGTCAAAACCATGGATATCTATAAAGGGGTTATTCCCTTTATTCTATTGCAATTGTTAGTATTAGCTTCAATTGTAGTGTTCCCAGGATTTTATGGGTTTGAATAATGCTCAAAGAGTCTGAGTTTTAGTAAGTTACCGATAAAACTATTGTCATTAAAAACCTCTCCTGTAGAGGTTTTTTTATAGGATTTTTTTATAGGATTTTTTTGTCGGTTTTATGAAGGGAATTATGTTTTTTTAGAGTATAGATATTGGTAAAAAAGTATGGGTTTTGCCAGTTAAAGAAAAAAGCCTACTTTGAAAGTAGGCTTTTTAACAACACAGTATTGTTGCTCATTAATCGTTTTAAGTGCTATTTATAACAATGACAAAACGTCATAACAGTACCATAACACCACTACGATGAGGGTATGTAGGTTACTTCACTTCTTTACCTGATGCTTGTAGATCCGCATGGTATGAAGAGCGAACTAAAGGCCCACAGGCAGCGTGCTCAAATCCAACTGATTTTGCCATTTCACCTAATGCGTCAAACTCTGCAGGTGGCACGTAACGCTCCACAGCAAGATGTTGTAAACTAGGTTGTAAGTATTGCCCTAAGGTCAACATAGTCACTCCATGAGCGGCTAAATCTTTAATTACCGTTTCAATTTGCTCATTGGTTTCGCCTAGTCCCATCATTACACCTGATTTAGTCGGTACCGTTGGGTGCTGTTCTTTAAATTTTTGTAACAATTGAAGAGACCATTTGTAGTCTGCGCCTGGACGAACTTGCTTGTACAAATGCGGTGCCGTTTCTAGGTTGTGGTTAAATACATCAGGCACATCTTTTTCAAAACAAGCCAGTGCTTTATCCATACGACCTTTAAAGTCCGGCACTAAAATTTCAATTTTTATGGCTGGGTTAAGTAATCGAATTTCACGAATACAGTCAGCAAAATGTTGTGCACCACCATCTCTTAGATCATCACGGTCAACGGAGGTGATCACCACATACTTTAGCTTCATATCTTTGATCGTTTCAGCTAATTTTTTTGGTTCATCTTTATCAACAGCCAATGGTTTACCATGGCCTACATCACAGAAAGGACAGCGACGAGTACAAATATCACCCAAAATCATGAAGGTAGCTGTACCGTGGTTAAAGCACTCATTTAAGTTCGGGCATGAGGCTTCTTCACATACTGAGTGTAATTTGTTTTTACGCAGTGCGGCTTTAATTTCATTGACGCGAGTATTATCTGCAGCCAGCTTGATTTTCATCCAAGCGGGTTTTTTTAAGATAGTGCCTTTGTCTGATGGAATAACTTTAATAGGTATATGAGACATTTTATCTGCATCGCGCAGTTTATTGCCCGCGGTTAATTGGCTTGGCTTAGTGTTCATTAATAAAGCTCTCTATCTGTGTGTATTGTAAATTCTGATTTAATTTCTCAATCAATAACGGCGATAATTCAGCGACGGAAGAGGTTAATCCTAAATCGCGACACTGGGTCATTTCTAATCCAGCATAACCACAGGGGTTAATCTGTAGAAACGGGGTAAGGTCCATATCTACATTTAAGGCTAAACCATGAAACGAACAGCCTTTACGAATCTTTAATCCTAATGACGCAATCTTTTTACCATCAACATAAACACCCGGTGCATCTGGTTTAGCTACTGCAGTAATATTATGATCCGCTAGTAAATCAATGATGGCTTGCTCAATAATAGTCACTAAGCTACGTACATTAAAATCTTTGCGGCGTATATTAATTAATAAATAAGCGATTAACTGTCCGGGAGCATGATGTGTTATCTGCCCACCTCGGTCACTTTTAACAACAGGAATATCTGTATGTGTTAATAAATGCTCTGCTTTTCCGGCTAACCCTTGCGTGAAAACAGGCGTATGTTCAACCAGCCAGATTTCATCAATCGTTTCTTGATCACGTTGCTCCGTGAAATCACTCATTGCTTGCCAAGTTTGCTGGTAGGGTTGAACCCCTAGGTAGCGAATAATTAATTTATCTTGTATTAATGTCATGAGCTTAGCTTATAAATAGACTGGTTTATAAAATAAAGCGAACAAGTTCAAGCTTGTTCAATTCACTATAAATTTCTTCTATATGTTCTTTGCTAGTAACAATCACTGGTACAGCTAAAGAATGATAGTTGCCTTTAGAGCTGGGTTTTATGGTCGGAGAATAGTCACCTGGTGCTATTTGTTGGATAACACTGATCACTTCTGGAACCAATTGAGGATGAGCCATACCCATCACTTTAAATGATAAACTACATGGAAACTCTAATAATTCATCAAATTTAGTATTCAATGCCATGACTAACTCCTAATTGAGAGATTGATTGAAAGTTAAAAGTGAGGACAAGCCTCACTGATAAAGATCCTATTAATGTTATATAGGTAATATAGCTTATATGGGGACTTTTTTAACCAAACCAACCAATAAATAATAATTTAATATAATCGATGATACGGCTGAAAATACCACCTTCTTCAACTGTCTCTAAAGCAATAAGGTCATAACTTGCTATTGCTTCATCTTCTAAGGTGTAATTTACACGGCCCACTTTGTCACCTTTTTGAATAGGAGCACGTAGTTCATTATCAATGACAAAGTCAGCTTTTAAATTCTGTGATTGATTACGTGGAAGTGTCAGCGGTGTATCAACTGCAACACCTAAACGAATGTTTGCTTGTTGACCCATCCAGATACGTTCACTAGCTAATTGATCATTTGCTTTGTAAGGAGTAATTGTTTCAAAAAAGCGAAAGCCCCAGTTAAGTAGTTTTTTACTTTCTACTTTACGTCCTTCATCTGAACGAGCACCCATTACAACACTGATCAAACGCATGCCATCTTTAGTTGCTGAAGAAACTAAGCTGTAACCTGCTGCACTAGTATGACCTGTTTTAATGCCGTCTACGTTTAAGCTTTTATCCCACAAGAGACCATTACGGTTATATTGAACAATACCGTTAAACTTAAACGATTTTTCACTATAAATTCGGTATTCCGCTGGTACGTCTGTGATCAATGCTTTAGCAAGGATCGCCATATCGCGAGCAGTAGTATGGTGGCCGTCTGCATGTAAACCGTGGCTATTAACAAAGTGAGTATTGTCCATGCCTAGTTGTACTGCCCATGAATTCATTAAATCTGCAAATGCGCCTTCACTGCCAGCAATGTGCTCAGCCATAGCAACACAAGCATCATTACCTGATTGAATAATAATACCGCGATTCAAATCTTCTACAGTGACTTCTTTACCTACTTCGATAAACATTTTTGAAGAATCTGGAAAGTTTTTTGACCACGCATTTTCAGAAATAGTTACTTTATCATCAAGATTTAAATTACCTGATTTAAGCTCCTGCCCAATGATGTAACTGGTCATCATCTTAGTCAAAGATGCTGGCTCTAGTAATTCTTCACTGTTGTTTTCAGAAAGTACCTTTCCTGAGTTGAAATCTATTAATAAGTACCCTTTAGCAGCAATAGAGGGTGCTTTAGGAATGATCATAGGAGCAGAGAATACATTAATGCTAAATAAGAAAGTGATAAGCAGTAGGCTTACTTTTTTCATGTTACATACCTTCAAGGTTGTTAAGTCGAAAAATTGTTACGCACTATAGCAGATGAAGCGTTATTTGCTAAGGGGCTAAGATGATTTGTTGAGTAAATATTATGGCTTTGTGTCTGTTCACCATTAAACCTTATTAATGAGTTTAATAAGGTTTATCTATCCTTATTGTATATCTTTTGGTTGCAATACTCTTAAGTTGTCATGCAAACAGTTAAGCAAAATGTAAGGGTAAGAAACTTCGGCAAAAAAATATTAATTAAGTTCGCTACAAATATTTATAAATAGAATTCAAGTGTTTCATATTAGTGCAGAAGAAGAATATTAAACGCACTGAGTTGGTGCGAAATGATTAGTTTAAAATATTTAATATATTTAAATTGTTGTTATTAAAGATAAATTTATTTTGGCACGTTAGTTGTAAATAGAATCATATATGTAAACGTTAAATACACATTAAAGGAATATATGATGAAAATGTTAACCGCAATTATTAAACCATTTAAGTTAGATGAAGTGCGTGAAGCCGTAATGGGTATCGGCATTGCTGGTGTTACTGTTTCTGAAGTTAAAGGTTTTGGTCGTCAAAAAGGACATACCGAGTTATATCGTGGCGCGGAATACCAAGTAGATTTTTTACCAAAAGTAAAATTAGAAATTGCAGTCAAAGATGATGATATTGAGCGTTTAGTTGAAGCTATCGTTGGTGCTGCAAATACAGGGAAAGTAGGTGACGGTAAAATATTCATTCAACCGTTAGAGCAAGTTGTTCGTATTCGTACTGGCGAATTAGACGAAGAAGCACTTTAAACCAAATTCATTAAGTTAAGGATTACCATTATGGAAACGACAGTTACAGAACTACGATTTGCGTTAGATACCTTTTATTTTTTAATTTCGGGTGTTCTTGTTATGTGGATGGCAGCAGGTTTTGCCATGTTAGAGGCGGGTTTAGTTCGTTCTAAAAATACCACTGAAATTTTAACTAAAAATATCGTGCTTTATGCTATTGCTTGTACGATGTTTTTACTTGTTGGTTACAACATCATGTATGTAGACAACACTGCAGGTGGTTGGTTACCTTCATTTGGTTCATTGATTGGTACTCAAGCAGAGGGTGCAGACCATTCTCTAGAGTCTGACTTCTTCTTCCAAGTAGTATTTGTTGCAACGGCAATGTCTATCGTATCGGGCGCTGTTGCTGAACGTATGAAACTATGGGCATTCCTTATTTTTACCGTATTTTTAACTGGTTTTATCTACCCGATTGAAGGTTTTTGGACATGGGGTGGCGGTTTCCTAAGCGAAGCTGGTTTCAGTGATTTCGCTGGTTCAGGTATCGTTCATATGGCCGGTGCAGCCGCTGCATTAGCCGCAGTATTATTACTAGGTGCTCGTCGTGGTAAATACGGTAAAAATGGTAGTATTCACCCAATCCCAGGTTCTAACATGCCACTTGCTACTTTAGGTACATTTATTCTGTGGATGGGTTGGTTTGGTTTTAACGGTGGTTCACAACTATTAATTTCTGATGCAGAAAACGCATCTGCAGTAGGCCTTATCTTTTTAAATACTAATGCAGCAGCTGCTACAGGTGCTATTGCAGCACTATTAGTAAGTAAGTTTAAATGGGGTAAAGCAGATTTAACAATGATTTTAAACGGTGCATTAGCTGGCTTAGTTGCGATTACTGCTGACCCACTATCTCCATCACCATTGTTTGCAGTCGTGATTGGTGCTATTGCAGGTATTATTGTTGTGTACAGTATTATTACTTTTGATAAATTGAAAATTGATGATCCAGTAGGTGCATTATCAGTACACGGTGTATGTGGTTTATTCGGTCTATTAGTTGTGCCAATGTCAAATGACGGTGCATCATTTATGTCTCAATTATACGGCGCAGCGGTTATCTTTGGATTTGTATTTGTTTCTTCATGGATCGTTTGGTCTATCATCAAAGTAACAATGGGAATTCGCGTTACAGCTGAGCAAGAAGATGCAGGTATGGATTTACACGATTGTGGTGTAGAAGCTTACCCTGAGTTTAAAGATTAATTACAGCTGATTATTAACGCTGAGTATTTTTAATATTTAAGATAATGCGTTAATTAAAACTGAAATCCCTACTTTATTATTTAAAGTAGGGATTTTTTTTATATTAACTTTGGATTATTCAATCTAAACTATGGAATGTAATAACGTATTTTTACCGTTGATTAAGGAATGATTATGTTTAAAAAAATCCATTTATTAAGCTTACCTGCAATACTTCTGTTAACTGCTTGTTCAAATAGCAACCCAACACAAGAAACAGCAATAGGTGAAATACCCAGTTGGATATTAAACCCTCAAACAGAAGATGGCATTGCTGTTTCTGAATGTGTTCTATGGTCGGGTAACATGTCGATTGATAAGCAACAGGCGATGGCGAATGCACGTGCTTCATTAGCACAACGTATTGACACTCGTGTTAGTGCAATGGATAAAGCTTATAGTGACAAAGTAGATGTAGCCACTGGGCTTGAATCAGGGGTCTCTTTTTCAAGTGTTTCTAAGCAAGTGACAGAACAAAATTTATCCGGCACCAGTGCATTAAAAACAGATATTGTTAAGATCGCCGAGAAAGATAATTTATGTGTACTAGTCGCAATTGGACAAGCGTCCACTAAAGCTATTTTTGAAGAGTTGGTGAGTGCTTCTAAGCTACCGCTAAACGCAGAGCAAAAAGATGCTCTTTATCAGGAGTTTAAAGCTCAAGAGGCGGAGCAGCAATTGGACCAAGAAATACAGAAGTTAAAAGATAATAAAACTGATTAATTGTTGATACCGAGGCTTCCTTAAGCTTTTATTTTTTTCGTTATATTTTAAAAAGGCATTAATAATCGTTAATGCCTTTTTTATAGCGCCTAGATTGTCAAAATTACACTATCCTAACAATTGTGCCTTCATCACACAGCTTAACTATAATTACAACATAAGCATTGCAACATTAAGTTTTTCTATGCCAAATTTAAGCTATCGACAAAATATTCAATAGGTAAATTTCCATTATAAAGTCAACTGGCATAGTTATTGCTATTTACTATTATCTGTGTCAAAAAAAGGCTATTTACAATGAATATTAATGCTGCATCAATGTTTAAAGAGTTACAAACTCAAGGCTTAGAAGCAAAAGGGTTAAGTAACGAATTAAGTACAAAAGCAACTAATCCAGCGTCTGCTGATTTTTCTGCAATGCTTAAGCAAGCAATTGAAAACGTAAATGGCTTGCAACAAAATACATCAGATTTACGTAATAGCTTTGAAATGGGTGATAAAGATGTCAGCTTAGCTGATGTTATGATCGCATCTAATAAATCTGGTTTAGCATTTGATGCGACCGTGCAAGTGCGTAACAAAATGGTTGAGGCTTATAAAGAAGTCATGAGCATGCCTGTTTAATCGTTTCACTGCATAAATATAATCGTTAAAAGGAAGCACTGTGTCTAATTCAGCAAGTAATGCTAATTTGTTGCTAGAAGGTAATGGTAACAATGATATACCAGCAGTACCGCAAAAAGGGGCGATTTCTTCGTTTTTCTCTAATGTGGATGTATTGCGTCAAATTAGTATGATCATCGGTTTGTTGATTGTCCTCGCAATTGTAGTGATCATTTGGTCATGGGGCAAAGAAGCTGATTATCGTCCTTTAGGCACTTATCAAACTGACGAGTTAATCAGCACGTTAGACTTTTTAGATCAGCAGAAACTTCCTTATAAATTAGAAGGTAATAATGTTTCTGTTATGTCTGATCAATATCAGAAAATAAAACTGCTAATGACACGAGCGGGTTTAGTCAGTGACAATACAGAAAATGGCGATGATATTTTATTGCAAGACATGGGGTTTGGTGTAAGTCAACGTGTTGAAAAAGAAAGATTAAAATTAAGTCGTGAGCGTCAACTAGCGCTTGCGATTAAAGAAATGAAAAATATTACTAACGCGCAAGTTCTATTAGCAATTCCCAAAGAAAGTGTGTTTGCACGTAAAGAACGCCAAGCCAGTGCTACCGTCGTTATTACCACTTCTCGCTCTTATGCATTATCAGGCCAAGAAGTTGATTCTATTGTTGATTTAGTGGCTTCTGCAGTACAAGGTTTATCTCCAAATAACGTCACCGTGACTGACCAACGAGGTCGCTTATTACATTCTGGTAGTACTTCAGGGGCTTCTGCGCAAACCAGTAAAGAATTTGGTATGCAGCGAGAACGAGAGGAAGAATATAAATCTAAAATTGATGCGATTTTAATTCCGGTATTAGGGATTGCTAACTATGCATCAGAAGTTGATTTAGTAATGGATTTTACTGTCGTTGAAGAAACTAAAAAAACCTTTAATCCTTCTAATCAAGCTGTACGTAGTGAAATGTTAATTGAAGATAGATCATCTTCATCTTCTTTATTAGGTTCTGTACCGGGTGCGCTATCAAACCAACCACCGGCTAATGGAGCAATACCTGAAGAGCTCACCGAAGCTAATGAAGAAGCTAATACTAACGATGGCTCATCACGAACTGAATCGACCCGAAATTATGAAGTTGATACAACCATCACTCATACCAAACACAAAGTAGGTAAAGTCGATCGCCTAGCGGTATCTGTCGCCTTGGATTACACTAAATCAGTAAATGATGCTGGTGAAGCGGTTTATACGGCAAGAACTCCTGAAGAAGTAGAAAATATTCGTCAGTTGTTGCTAGGTGGTTTAGGGATCAATGATGCACGTGGCGATATTTTGGCGCTGGCTTCTGTTAGTTTTAATCGTCCTGATGTTGAGCCTATAGCCGAAGAAGACTTTTGGGAAACTGAAACCTTCCAAGGTTATGTTCGCTTTGGTGGAAGTTTACTTGTCATAATTTTGACCCTATTGTTGATTGTACGTCCAATTATGAAAAAATTATTGTACCCAGAGGCTATTGAGACGGAAGAAGATTACGAATTAGGTGGCGCAATTGGTTCAATCGATAACGACAATCTACAATTATTATCTGATGACAATAATGATAGTGCTGAATTTGGATTAAATAACAGCGGGCAAATAAAATTACCTGATTTACATAAACATGAAGATTTATTAAAAGCAGTGAGAGCTTTAGTGGCGAATGAGCCTGGGTTGTCAGCGCAAGTAATTAGAGAGTGGTTATTAGAAGATGAGTGATAATGATACAAACGAAAAATCAACAAAAGTAGCAGAGTATGATATATCTACTTTAACGGGTGCAGAAAAATCAGCAATCTTAATGCTTAGTTTAACACCTGCTGATGCTGCGCAAATATTTCGAAATCTAGAGCCTAAACAAGTACAGAAGTTGGGGATGCGAATGGCCTCCTTGGAAGACTCTTCACAGGCGAAAGTAAGTGGTGTTCATCGTGCCTTTATTGAAGATATTCAACAATACAGTAATATCGGCTTAGATAGTGAAGACTTTGTGCGTAACTCATTAATCGAGGCCTTGGGTGCCGATAAAGCGGGTAATCTAGTTGACCAAATTATTTTAGGCAGCGGCTCTAAAGGTTTGGATTCCCTTAAATGGATGGATGCTCGACAAGTAGCTAGTATTATTCAAAATGAGCATCCACAGATCCAAACCATTGTTTTATCTTATTTAGACCCAGATCAATCTGCTGAGATCTTAACCCAATTTCCAGAGAAAATTCGTTTAGACTTAATGATGCGTATAGCTGATTTAGAAGAAGTACAACCAGCGGCATTGCAAGAATTGAACGAGATTATGGAGAAACAATTTGCTGGCCAAGCGGGAGCTCAAGCTGCGAAAATGGGGGGGACTAAAGCTGCTGCTGATATCATGAACTACTTAGAAACTGCTATTGAAGGTCCATTAATGGACTCACTACGTGAATCTGATGAAGAGATGAGTCAACAAATTCAAGACCTTATGTTTGTCTTTGATAATCTTATTGATGTAGATGACCGAGGCATTCAAACACTATTGCGAGAAGTGCCACCGGATCAATTGCAATTAGCGCTCAAAGGTGCTGAAGAGCAACTTAAAGATAAAATATTGGCTAATATGTCTAAACGTGCTGCTGAAATGTTAGTTGATGATCTTGAAGCAATGGGACCTATCCGTATTAGTGAAGTTGAAGGTGCGCAGAAAGAAATATTAACAATAGCACGCCGTTTATCCGATGCTGGCGAGTTAATGCTAGGTGGTGGTGGTGGCGAAGAGTTCTTATAATTGAGTGCTCATTAATACCCCTTGTTGTCAGTGTTTATTACTTACCTAATCGGTCACCCTTTTAGGTAAGTAAATACAATCATCCAACTTTAGTCAAATAGCCCTGTTATATCGCTCGTTAATCTAGAACAGTACTATGGTTTACAAATATAGGCTGGTTGTATTGTTTAGTCATATCGTCAGGCAACTCGTTAATTACTAAGTAAGGTAAATGCATGAGCATTGAAAGTGATAAAGATTTTCAAGAGTGGATCTTGCCAGATTTTGAAGTCGAGGAAAGCCTGCAAGAAAATGAAATTGACCTATTTGGTCGACCTGCAAATTGGTATCGTAGCCAGCAAGAAGAAATACCTACTCCACTCAAAGACGAACCTAAACCACTTACTTTAGAAGATATAGAATCAATTCGAGCTTCGGCCTATGAAGATGGCTTCAATGAAGGTAAGGAAGCTGGAATGGTAAAAGGTCTAGAGGAAGGGAAATTACAAGGCTTAGCGGAAGGGCACGAACAAGGTTTAGCGCAAGGCATTGAACAAGGCTTAAGCGAAGGCAAGGTAAAAGTTGATGTGCAAGTGTTACATTGGGAGCAGTTAGTTTCTCGCTTACACCAACCACTTGAAAAATTAGATGACAATGTCGAATTTCAATTGATTAAATTGGCAACTAGTTTAGCTGAACAAATGGTGCGCTGTGAAGTTAGTGTTAATCCTCAAGTTATTCTACAAGCGTTAAAGCAAGGTGTTGAAGCACTCCCAGTTAATGAACAAATGATTGTAATTTCGCTAAATCCTGAAGATCTTGTATTCGTAGAAACTGCATTCTCTGAATCTGAGTGTCAAAAGCGTGGCTGGGATTTACGTTCAGAACCCACCTTGTTAAGAGGTGATTGCCAAATACACACTCAAACTTCCAGTATTGATTATGCTTTCTCGACGCGTATCGAACAAGTATTAAAGCACTTCTTAAAAGAGAATTATGAAAATACCCCTGAAGTAAGTAATGACGGTGATATTAGTCATGATCAGCCTTTAGATTATGAAATGAAAACAGAACAAGATTTATTAGCAGAGGCCAAATCCTCGACTGAATCAACAGAGATTAATGGCACCAACTCCATTAACGATCCCGCAGCTATCACTGGTGCAGATAAAACCTCCAGTGAAACTGATGATAGCTCTGATGTAAATACTGAAGACGCCAATACTAATAATAAGACGCTTAATTAACCATGAAAACATTATCGCAACGCATTACTCAATATCAAGTGGGTGAATCAGTCACTCATCCGGTGGTGGCAGGAAAGCTGGTGCGTGTTGTTGGTCTGACTCTAGAAGCGGTTGGCTGTAGTGCTGCCGTGGGAAGTATGTGTAAAGTAGAAACCAATGACGGTTATATTGATGCCGAGGTTGTTGGCTTCTCAAGTGAGCGATTATTTTTAATGCCCAGCGAACGTTTAACCGGCGTATTACCTGGTGCTAAAGTCATTCCTCAAACAAAAGAAGTTGGTATTCCAGTAGGAATGGAGCTATTAGGGCGTGTTTTAGATGGCATGGGAAATCCTATTGATGGTAAAGGTGAAGTAAAAACCAATACCATGAGTGGTTATAATAATACGCGTATTAATCCTCTTTCTCGTAAAGCGATCAAACAACCTCTTGATACTGGCATTAAAGCAATTAATGCATTATTAACCGTCGGCCAAGGGCAACGAATGGGGTTGTTTGCAGGCTCCGGTGTGGGTAAAAGTGTTTTACTGGGCATGATGACCCGAGGTACTAATGCCGATGTGGTAGTGGTAGGGTTAATTGGTGAGCGTGGTCGAGAAGTAAAAGAGTTTATTGAAGAAATTTTAGGGGAAGAAGGGCGCGCTCGCGCAGTTGTGATTGCTGCACCTGCCGATGCATCGCCATTGATGCGTTTAAAAGGGTGCGAAACTTCGCTAACTATTGCTGAATATTTTCGCGATCAAGGTTTGAATGTTTTATTGTTAATGGATTCATTAACTCGTTTTGCACAGGCCCAGCGTGAAATTGCATTAGCAATTGGTGAGCCGCCCGCTACTAAAGGTTATCCGCCTTCTGTTTTTGCAAAACTACCGGCTTTAGTGGAACGTGCTGGGAATGGCAATGAAAACCAAGGATCTATTAGTGCGTTCTTTACCGTACTAACAGAGGGTGATGATCTCCAAGATCCTATTGCTGATGCTTCTCGCGCTATCTTAGATGGCCATATTGTATTATCGCGTTCGTTAGCTGACTCTGGGCATTTTCCTGCTATTGATGTGGGAAAATCAATTAGTCGAGTTATGCCAATGGTGACTTCAGATGAGCATCAAACCTTAGCGAGGGTGCTCAAACAGGCTTATTCTTTATACGAAGAAAATAGAGAGTTAATTACTATTGGTGCTTATGCGCGCGGTAGTGATCCTCGAATCGATAAAGCGATCCTGATCAGGCCAAGATTGGATCACTTCTTGCAACAAGGTATGAAAGAAAGTATTAGTTATAACGATTGTTTGACACAGCTTGCAGTATTGACGCAGGAGTTTGTTAAAAGTTAATAGGGAAAAACCATGGCCGCTGATGCATTACAGCTTGTTTATGAACAAAGAGAAAAGCAAGTTGAGAAAGCTTTACAAGCATATCAACAGGCTCAAAAAGCATTATTCGAACAACGTAACCAATTGCAAAACCTACATCAATATCGACGTCAATATACCGCTCAATTAAGTGAAAAAGGCTCGCAAGGTCTCACCATTTCAACATTGGCTAAATACCAACAATTTATTGTACAAATAGATCAAGGCTTAACTAATCAACAATCTTCATTAGTTAAGTTTGAATATGCAGTACGCGAAAAAAAACGACAGTGGACAGATAGTCAGGTTGCACATAAAGCAATGGGCTTATTGCTAGAGAAAAAAGCACGTGAAAAAATAAAACTTGCTGATAAAAAAGAACAACAACTATTGGATGAGTTTGCCACTTTTCAGTTTTTTCAAAAGCAACAAGCGGAACAAGATAAAAATTAATTTTTTACTTAGTAATATACTTTTTTGGTCTATTAATTGCTTTATTAAGGTAATAGTCAAATTTCGATAAAAGCGGCAACGAATGACATTAACCTTGTGAGAGATACCGCTAAAAATCCACCGTAAGTGAAATAGAGAATACTTTTATGATGCAATCCTTATTAAATGGCACAGTAAGCGCAAAAAGCAATGATCTGAAGGCGCATAAAGAGAGCGATAAAATAGATTCGGCTGCAAATCATTCTTCAAAATCTAAGCTTACGGAAGAGCAAAATAGTTTTTCTAAAGTATTAAAAGACAATATTGAACAAGATAGTGTCGCAATAGATAATAAAGATAATATTGAAGCAGAGCCCTCTGAAGTTGTGAATGATAAAAGTAGCGCTATTAGTGACCAAATTCCTCTACAACAACCCAGTACTAGTAATAATAATTATTCAGTACTTGCTAGACAACAAAATAATGTCGAAGAACTGAATGCTTCTGATGTTCTTGATGTCAAAATGGGAGAGAATGAGGATATTAATAATATACAGAATGAGCAGCTATTATTAGGTATTCAATCAGCTCAGAAAGTAGATACAAAGGTTAATTCTAACAGCAACGAAGCAACAGGTGAGAGTGCCACTGAATTCGACATTAATAATCAATTAATGTATTTAGATGAAAATTTGGCGACTTTAAATTCAGCTGAAAAAAATTCAAAAACAGAATCTGCCGATCTGATTGCATTGAAAAATACTTCTCAAGAAAACACGGTTGATACTGTAATTACAGACTCTTTCAACTCCCTAGTTGATGAGCAAATTACTACTGACTTGCAAAGTCACCAAGTGATAAATAACAATGCTGATATTCAAGCAGCTAATACAATAGATTCTAGTATGGCTACAAAAAATGTTGAAGGAAATATATCTGCGACTGAAAAAATTGAGCCTGCCATTTCTGCTTTAGCGAAGGATAATGTACAGAAAAACAATAAAATTACTGCAGCTACGGACAGTCAGCCTCAGCCGGTCGGGGCAAGTGTATCAGGCACAACTCCATCAAGCGAGTCTGAACCTGTCAGCATAGAAGCAGAATTGCAAACACTTAAAAAATTAGAACAAGATGACAGTGTAGGCTCTCCCATTAAGCATGAAAGTACAGCTACAGCACAAACTGTTACTGATGTTAACGGCGCCAGACCAAATCAAACTAGTTTAGCACAGTTAGATAAACTAATGGCGGGCAACCAACAGCAGCAAGCAACGAATAATCTATTACAACAACCTTTGGATATTCAATCAAAACAAGCTGCGGCAATGATGGGTGAGCGAGTGATGATGATGATCTCTCAAGGTAAGCAAGAGGTTCAAATTCGTTTAGATCCTGCAGAGTTAGGATCAATGTTTATTAAAGTTCATGTACAACAGGATCAGCTACAATTAAATATTCAGACTCAAGCAGGGTTGAGTAAAGATATTATTGAACAAAATATGCCTCGATTAAGAGAGCAACTTGCACAACAAGGGATTCAACTGGGTGAAGCAAACGTTCAGCAACAATCTCAACAGCAAGGTCAGCAGCAACAAAATAACGGTATGAATGCCATGTCAGGGGGGCAGACTCATAACAATGGAATGGTCGAAGAAGAGCAAATAGCGGTATGGATGCCATCAAAAGTAGCGTCTACAGATCAAGGAATTGATTTTTATGCTTAAACAAAGCAATAGTTACTGGCTTACTGAGAAAGAACGATTAAAATCAACTTATTATTTTTGTGTAAAACACATATTCTTGAGAAATTGAGAATAAATCGAGAGGAATAACCAGCAATGGCTGAAGAAAATGATGCATCAATAGATGGTGAAAATGCAGCACCTAAAAGTAAGAAAAAATTAATTATCATCATTGTTGCTGTTGTAGTTTTACTTGCTGCTGGTGGCGGTGGTGCTTTTTTTATGCTCTCTGGAGATGATGCAGCAAGCGATGAAACAGCGGTTGAAGCTACGACTGAAACCACAGAAAAAGGGGCTAATTATGTACCAATGCCAAGGCCTTTTGTGTTCAATGTATTAGAAGGTAAGCGTGATCGCACGGTACAAATTAAAGTACAATTAATGGTCAACACTAAAAGTAGTGAAGCTATTGTTCGTAAGCACATTCCATTATTAGAAAGTACGCTAGTGAGCGTTTTTGGGGCGGCAACGATTGAGCAGTTACGTAGCCCTGAAGGCAAAAGTGAATTACGACAAAAAGCGCTAGAAGAATTAAATGCCGCAACTACTATGGTTGGCGAAAGTGCACTTATCCATACGGTACTATTTACCGGTTTTGTTTTACAGTAATAGATAAGGGCTAAGCATGGATTTATTATCTCAAGACGAAATTGATGCACTATTACATGGTGTGGATGACGTTGATGAGGAAGTGATTGAAAGTGATAGTATGGATGAGAGTAACTCTCATGCTCATTTCGACTTTTCTTCACAAGACCGTATTGTTCGTGGTCGAATGCCAACCTTGGAATTGGTTAATGAGCGTTTCGCTCGTCATCTAAGGATCAGTTTATTTAATATGTTACGCCATACCGCTGAGGTTTCAATCAATGGTGTACAAATGCTGAAATTTGGGGAGTATGTTCACAGCTTATTTGTTCCTACCAGCCTTAACATGGTTCGTTTTAGACCTTTAAAGGGAACAGGGCTGATCACCATGGAGGCGCGACTGGTTTTTATTTTAGTTGAAAACTTTTTTGGTGGCGATGGGCGTTATCACGCCAAAATTGAAGGGCGTGAGTTTACTCCAACAGAGCGTCGTATTATTCAAATGTTATTAAAGATAATTTTTGAAGATTACCATGACGCGTGGTTGCCGGTGATGGATGCTGAATTTGAATATTTAGATTCAGAAGTCAATCCTGCAATGGCAAACATTGTTAGTCCGACTGAAGTGATTGTGGTTAATTCTTTTCATATCGAGTTGGACGGCGGCGGTGGTGATTTCCATATTGCGATGCCTTATTCGATGTTAGAGCCCATCCGTGAATTATTAGATGCGGGTGTGCAAAGTGATAAAGAAGATACTGACCTACGTTGGTCTCAAGCACTTCAAGATGAAATTATGGATGTTGAAGTTGACTTAGGTGCGCGCTTACTAGAAAAGCAAGTTTCACTGCGAGATATGATGCACTGGAAAGCAGGTGATATTATTCCCGTGGACCTACCTGAAAGTTTATTAGTATCAGTGGAAGGTTTACCGACTTATAGGGCAACATTAGGGCAAAGCAATGATAATTATGCATTAAAAATAATTCAAAAAATTGCACGTCCTGAAGTACAAAAAACACAAATTCAATTGCAAGACTTAAAAGAGAAAAAAGCTAAGTCCAGTTAACTTAAATACAGTTAAGCAATAATAAGTAAAGCGAAGTAATTAATCGATAGGATATAAAGCATGAGCACAGAACAAGATATGGCAGATGAATGGGCTGCAGCATTAGAAGAATCTGGAGATGCTGATTCAGGTGCTACAAATATTGATCTTGATGAATTAAAAGATACTGCAGCACCAATGAGTAAAGATGAATTAGCTCGTTTAGATAGCATCTTAGATATTCCTGTGACTATTTCAATGGAAGTAGGTCGTAGTAAAATTAATATTCGTAACCTGTTACAGCTTAATCAAGGTTCAGTAGTTGAATTGGAACGTGTTGCCGGTGAACCACTGGATGTATTAGTTAATGGCACCTTGATCGCACATGGTGAAGTTGTTGTTGTTAATGATAAGTTTGGTATCCGTTTAACCGATGTCATTAGCCAAACTGAACGTATCAAAAAACTAAAATGAGGCAGTTAATTCAAACAGTTTTGTTAACTGTGGTTAGCTTGCCTGTTGTCGCTTTAGAAGAGACGAGTAAGCGCCCAGAGTTAGCGATCGGTACTATGCTTGGATCGTTAATACTGGTACTTGCTTGCATTTTTCTATTTGCTTATTTAATGAAGAAAAGTAATTTTATTCGTCAAGGTGGCAGTAAAAATCCAATTAAAATCATTGCAACTCAACCGCTAACCAATAAAAGCCGTGTGCAAATTGTTGAAGTCTACGGTAAACAATATTTATTAGGGGTTAGTGAGCAATCAATCAACTTATTAGATCAACTAGATATACCGAGTGTCGAACTCCAGGCTGAAACACAAAGCCTACCATCATTTGCGACAGCTTTTGCCAGTGTATTATCTAAAGCAGGAAAAAAGAATAATGAATAAACTGCTGATATTATTATGCTCAGGCCTGTTTTTGTTTGTTCCACATGCCATCGCCGAGCCAGGTGCATTATCGGCAGTCACGGTGACAACAAGTGCCGCTGGCGATCAAGAATACAGTGTAACGTTGCAAGTACTTGCGTTTATGACCGCGCTCAGCTTCTTGCCTGCAATGTTGATTTTAATGACCTCATTCACTCGTATTGTGATTGTAATGTCGATCCTTCGTCAAGCGCTTGGCTTACAACAGACTCCTTCGAATCAAGTGGTTAATGGTATTGCTTTGTTTATGACGTTTTTCATTATGGCCCCTGTTTTTGACCGAGTGAATGAAAGTGCAATACAACCTTATTTAAATGAAGAGATGACCATAGTGCAAGCCCTTGAACAGGGGAAAAAGCCTATGATGCAATTTATGTTGTCACAAACACGCTTGAAAGATTTGAAAACATTTTTAGAAATTGCCAATGTAGAAGTTGATAGCCCTGAGGAAGTGCCGATTACTGTGCTGATCCCAGCTTTTGTGACCAGTGAATTGAAAACTGCTTTCCAAATCGGCTTTATGCTATTTATTCCTTTTTTAATTATTGACTTGGTGGTCGCTAGTATCTTAATGGCCATGGGGATGATGATGTTATCACCGATGATTATTTCATTACCCTTTAAACTCATGTTGTTTGTATTAGTGGATGGCTGGAATTTAGTGATGGGTAGTTTAGCTAATAGTTTCGGGTTGTAAGGAGACTTATGGAACCGGAAGTTTTTGTAAACATATTTAGACAAGCTTTGTGGTTGGTTTTGATCCTCGTATCTGCGGTTATCGTGCCCAGTTTATTGGTGGGATTGGTGGTTGCTGTGTTTCAAGCGGCAACATCAATTAACGAGCAAACCTTAAGTTTTTTACCGCGTTTAATTATGACCTTAGTTGCGTTAGCCTATGGTGCGCATTGGGGATTTGGTAAGTTGATGGAGTTTTTTATCGCCATGATTAATCAAATTCCGGAAGTGGTGGGGTAATGGTTTTTTCGGCTGATATTATTATTGATTTTATCGCCAGTTATTTATGGGCATTTTGCCGCATCGCTGCCATGTTAATGGTGATGGTCGCTGTCGGCTCTAACACAACACCAACACGGATCCGTCTTTTTTATGCGCTAAGCATTACTTTATTAGCCTTACCTTCTCTCCCTCCTGCGCCCGACTACATTGAACTCTTCTCCATGACTAGCTTTATTGTGGTGTTACAACAACTCTTAATTGGCATCGCAATGGGCACTATTTCTGTTTTTGTGGTGCAAACTTTTGTGGTTGCAGGGCAAATTATTGCAATGCAAACCAGCTTAGGTTTTGCTTCTATGGCAGACCCAATGAGTGGGCAAACTTCACCGGTTGTTGGTCAATTTTATGTATTGTTGGTGACTTTACTGTTTTTGGGAATAGATGGGCACCTCCTAATGATAGAGATGATTATTAGGAGTTTTGAAACCTTACCTATTTCTGAAAATGGCTTGTTAGCGGCAGACTATTATAAAATAGCTGAATGGTTCTCGACTATGTTCCATGCTGCACTAGCTTTCTCAATTGCATCGATGGTTGCGATGTTATTGGTTAACTTATCCTTTGGTATTATGACTAAAGCAGCACCGCAGTTAAATATTTTCAGTTTAGGTTTCTCAATCAGCATGGTATTTGGTTTATTTGTATTGTGGATCACATTATTAAATGTGCCATTACATTTTGAAAACCAATGGACAAAAGGTGTCATCACTATGTGTGAAATACTTGATAATCCTTGTACTAAACCGTAATGAGCTACACTCTTATCTATATTATTGTTTATATTGTTAGAGGTTACCTCACCCCACGGTTTATTAAAGGAGTAATTGATGGCTGAAAATGAAAACGGTACCGATAAGTCCGAGGAAGCCACCCCCGACAAAATACGAAAGTCCAAAGAAAAGGGGCAAGTCGCCCGCTCCAAAGAATTAGCGACTGCGTCGGTGTTAATTGCTGCAGCATTATCGGTATTTATTTTTGGAGATCGATTAGCCTACGAATTGTCGATAATGATGAAACGTTCATTTACTTTTGAACGCGCAGATATATTTGATCCAGAACAGATGTGGCATGCGCTTGTCGATGGTTTTAGCGGTTTAGGCGTGCCGATGTTTGTTATTTTGTTAATGCTGTTTATTATTTCAATTTTAGGCAGTGCGTTATTAGGAGGCATGATTTTTAGTACTAAAGCAATGATGCCTAAATTTAGTCGTATGAGCCCGAAAGCTGGCTTAAAGCGCATGTTAGGTTTACAAGCTTGGGTTGAATTGTTGAAGTCTATTCTAAAAGTAGCCGTGGTGATTGGTGTCGCTTGGGCTATTTTAGGTGCCACCTTTGAAAATATTTTACATTTATCGGTGAGCCAGCTTCCCGGTAGTGCTTTTGAAGCCCTGGATATGCTGAGGTGGATGTTTCTTATATTGTGTTTATCGTTATTAATTATTGTTGCAGTGGATGTTCCTTATCAAATTCACAAGCACAGTGATGAGCTAAAAATGACCAAACAGGAAGTAAAAGACGAATATCGTAATTCGGAAGGTAAACCAGAGGTTAAGCAGCGAATTCGTCAATTACAATATGAGATGTCACAACGTACCATGATGGGGGATGTGCCTGATGCGGATGTTATAGTCACCAATCCAACGCATTATTCAGTGGCTTTGAAGTACGATAAAGATGGAGATAGGCCTCCTTACGTTGTTGCTAAAGGTGTCGATTTCATGGCGCTTAAAATACGTGAAGTAGCACGAGAAAATGAAGTGCCGGTTATGCAATCTCCACAATTATGCCGCGCCGTTTACCATACCACTGATATTGGTAAAGATGTGCCAGAAGAGTTATTCATTGCGATTGCCAAAATATTGGCTTATATCTATCAACTAGAGCAGTTTAGAAAGGGCAGATCCGGGCGACCTAAAGCCTTACCGACGGATATTCCTGTGCCCGATGATTTTATTTATCCCAATTAAAAATTGGATCTAGGGTTAACAATAAAAGAATATCTTTGCCTGTTATTTATCTAAACTGGTATTGTTGCAGTGTTATCACTAAAATATAAGCATAAAATTAGTTAATATGTTTGATTAATAAGCATTAATTACTGGTTATGATCAAATTTGTTCAGGCAAGTTTCTATTTTTTAGCTATTATTTATGTCTATGCTCACGAGTTAAATTCGTAAAGCTAATATCTGCTACTTGAGTTTGTTAAAGTAGGCTGAATATAAGACATATTAACACTCGCTAATACATTCATTTTTTAGGTGACGCTATCAACACTGTTTTTTCATCTCTATGGGCTAAACGCGCAATTTTCTTCGGCGGTTTAGGTACTCCAATTTTAGTGTTAGCTGCACTAGGCATGGTTATTTTACCTATGCCTACTTTACTGCTGGATATCCTATTCACTTTTAATATTGCCCTCGCGTTAGTGGTTTTATTAGTTTCAATTTACACCAAGCGGCCACTAGATTTTGCTGCTTTCCCAACTGTTCTATTAATTGCTACCTTACTGCGCTTGGCGTTAAACGTTGCTTCTACCCGAGTGGTATTGTTAGAAGGTCATGAAGGTGGCAATGCTGCTGGTAACGTGATCGAAGCCTTTGGTTCGGTGGTGATTGGCGGTAACTTAGCCGTTGGTTTAATTGTTTTTATCATCTTAATGATAATTAACTTTGTGGTAATTACCAAAGGTGCTGGGCGTATCTCAGAAGTAAGCGCTCGTTTTACCCTGGATGCAATGCCGGGTAAACAAATGGCCATTGATGCGGATTTGAATGCTGGATTAATTAATCAAGAACAAGCTCGAACCCGCCGCGAAGAGGTCACCATGGAAGCTGACTTTTATGGTTCTATGGATGGTGCTAGTAAGTTTGTAAAAGGTGATGCCATCGCAGGTATCATGATCTTGTTTATCAATATCATTGGTGGCTTTATTATTGGTATGGTGCAATATGATCTACCTTTAGCTCAAGCTGCTGAAATTTATACGTTATTAACGATTGGTGATGGGCTTGTTGCACAAATACCGTCATTGTTACTATCGATTGCTGCTGCGATCACAGTTACTCGTGAAAATACTGAAGCAGATATGGGTAATCGAATGTTGGGGCAGATGTTTGATGACCCTAAGGCATTAACGATTACTGCTGGTATATTATTAGTGATGGGCATTGTGCCTGGCATGCCACACCTTGCTTTTTTAACCCTAGGTGGAATTGCAGCAGGTGGTGCATATTGGCAATTAAAGCGTTTGAAAGTTAAGCAGGAAACAGCCTTAGCGATCCAAGAAAATGGTGGACCAATTAGTGATAAACCTGCGGAAGTTAAAGAGTTAGGTTGGGATGACGTGCGCAGTGTCGATACCATTGGTTTAGAAGTCGGTTATCGCCTTATTCCGCTGGTTGATAAATCACAGGGAGGGCAGTTATTAGATCGTATTAAAGGGGTACGTAAAAAACTATCACAACAAATGGGTTTTTTAATTCCTCCTGTGCATATTCGAGATAATTTAGATTTATCGCCAAACAATTATAATATCTCCTTGATGGGTGTAAGCTGTGGTCAAGCAGATATATACCATGATAAAGATATGGCCATTAATCCAGGACAAGTGTTTGGGCCGATTGACGGGATTACCGGAGTTGACCCCGCGTTTGGATTAGAAGCGGTTTGGATTGATGAAGTGCAGCGTGAACAAGCACAAGCATTAGGTTACACAGTAGTCGATACCGCAACCGTTGTTGCAACGCATCTTAGTCAAATATTAAGTAATCATGCCGCGCAGTTATTAGGGCATGAAGAAGCCCAAAATTTATTAGATATGCTGGCTAAGAAGCAGCCGAAATTAGTGGAAGGATTAGTACCTGAGGTATTGTCGTTAAGTACAGTTGTTAAAGTGTTACAAAGTTTATTAAACGAGAACGTTGCGATTAGAGATATTCGCTCTATTGTACAAACGTTAGTGGATTATGGGCCGCGTAGCCAAGATGCCGAAGTTTTGACGGCGGCGTGTCGAATTTCATTAAAACGTATGATTGTACAAGAAATTATCGGTAATGAGCCTGAAATCCCAGTGATAACGTTGTCTTCAGAGTTGGAGCAAATATTGCATAAGTCTATACAGGCTGGTGGATCAGATGGTGCGGGTATTGAGCCTGGGTTGGCAGAGCGTATTCAAAATTCATTAATTGAAGCGTCGCAGCAACAAGAATTGATAGGTCAACCTGCGGTATTATTAACATCAGGTGTATTACGCGGTACCTTGGCCCGATTTGTTAAAAATACAATACCGAGTCTACACATACTGTCTTATCAAGAAATTCCCGATGATAAACAGATTAAAATAATAAGCTCAATTGGGCAATAATGGTTGTAATCAATGAAAATTAAACGATTTTTTGCAAAAGATATGCGCACGGCTATGGTTGAGGTCAAAGAAGTCTTAGGCCCAGATGCTGTGATCATGTCTAATAAAAAAGTAGTAGGCGGCATTGAGATTGTGGCCGCAGTTGATTATCAATCACAAACCTCGGTTGATGTAAAAGCAGATCAAGGCGATGCACTCTCACAGTTAAAAGAAGATAGCGTGCAACTATCGTCGAAAAGCGCTGAAAAAGTACCAAAAATTAAATTACCTAATAGTATTCGTAGTAATCGTAAAGAAAACGGAGATGACTTTGCTAAATCGTTAAACTCGTTTTTTGGTAAAGTAAATGCACAGCAAAACAAGAAACCACAGCCTAAAAAACGTGATGATTTGCCTGCTTTTTCATTTCAGGAAAAAGATGAAAGAACTTCTAGCTCTTATTCATCGTCTCAACCGGCTACTTTAGCAGAGCAGCAAAATTGGAATAATCGACAAGAAGCGAGTGCACCTTTAACAAGAAATTCAGCACCCACAAATCGTGCGAGTGATAATAAAGAGATTGCCAAAATCAGTGAAGAGGTTGCTTCACTACGTAAGTTGCTAGAGCATCAGGTTTCAGGATTAATGTGGCAAGAAATTGAACGTAAAGAACCTGTTCGAGCGATGATCATTAAGTGGTTAAACAGCGCTGGTTTTTCCGATGAAATCGCAGATCACTTAGCAAGTTATGTTCCTGAAGATGCCTCTTCAAGTGAAGTACAGCACTACATTCAAGCATTATTGCAAGATAAAATATCCATAGGTCAAAATGAAATATTAGTGCAAGGCGGTGCCATTGCGCTGTTAGGGCCAACAGGAGTAGGTAAAACCACGACCATTGCAAAATTGGCTGCACAATTTGCGATTAAGTATGGCCCTGAACAAGTTGCATTAATAACAACAGATACCTATCGAATTGGCGCTCATGAACAACTGGCAACCTACGGTAAAATAATGGGCTGTGCAGTACGTGTGGCCAAAGATGCCGATGAGTTGTCACAAATTTTATACCAGTTTAGAGAAAAACGATTAGTGTTGATCGATACTGCCGGCATGGGACAGCGAGATGTGCGTCTTTCTGAACAGTTAGAAACCTTAATGAGTAGTAGCCGTGTTAATATTAAAAGTTATTTAGTGGTGCCTTCCACTGCGCAACGTAGAGTGGTAGAAGAAGCGTTACAACACTTTAAGCGTATCCCGTTATCGGGCTGTATTCTAACTAAAATAGATGAAAGTATTGGTCTAGGAGAAGTGTTAAGTGTAACCATGAAGCATGCATTGCCGATTAGTTATATCACTACTGGACAGCGTGTTCCTGAAGATATTGAAATTGCTAAAGTAGAAAATTTAATTAGCGGCACTTTATCGATGATGGAAACACAACAACAACAAGACAAACATCAATGGTATAGCAGCACTGAAGATTAATTCAAACATGGTTTTGTGTACTATATTGGTTTAACTAATTTAAAAATGATGAGTAACAATGATGATGGCAGATCAAGCAAGCGGTTTAAGAAGAATGAGAAATCAGCAGGTTAAAGTGATTGCTGTCACTGGCGGTAAAGGCGGTGTGGGTAAAACTAACGTGACACTTAATATGGCCGTGTCACTTGCTAAAATGGGTAAGCGAGTGATGGTACTCGATGCCGATTTAGGGCTCGCTAATGTCGATGTATTATTAGGGATCCGTGTTCTTAAAAATTTATCACATGTGTTGTCCGGTGAATGTACTTTAGATGAAGTGATTGTAAAAGGGCCGGAAGGCGTGATGATCATTCCTGCAACCTCTGGTACGCAATCGATGGTTGAATTAACGGATGTTGAGCATGCGGGATTGATTCAGGCTTTTAGTTCATTGCAAACCCCGATCGATGTTTTGTTAATTGATACCGCTGCAGGTATTTCCAACATGGTGGTGAGTTTTGCTCAAGCTGCTCAAGATGTATTGATGGTGGTATGTGATGAGCCGACTTCGATTACCGATGCCTATGCGTTAATTAAAATATTAAGTAAGCAAAATGGTGTTTATCGCTTTAAAATCGTCGCAAACATGGTGAGAAGCTTACGTGAAGGGCAAGACTTATTTACAAAATTAACACGTGTAACGGATCGATTCTTGGATGCTTCATTAGAGTTAGTGGCTTGTATCCCATTTGACGGCAATGTACGTCAAGCGGTAAGAAAACAAAAAACCGTGGTCGATGCCTTTCCAAAAACACCCGCTTCTCTTGCTTTTAAAGCGTTAGCAAATAGAGCTTGTGATTGGCCTGTCCCTCATCAACCCGGTGGACATCTAGAGTTTTTCATTGAAAAGCTTTTGCTTAATGATAAAGACGATACTTTGAAAGAGCTGTTATAAGTGATTAAAGCGCAGGGATACCAAACCGACACATCAGAGCTGATTGGACGACATTCAGATCTGGTGCAAAAAATTGCTTATCATTTGATGGCTAGGTTACCTGCGAGTGTACTAGTCGATGATTTAGTACAATCCGGCATGATCGGGCTATTAGAAGCTGCGCGTAATTTTGATGCCACTAAAGGCGCAAGCTTTGAAACGTTTGCGGGTATTCGTATTCGTGGTGCGATGTTAGATGAAATGCGGAAAGGTGATTGGGTTCCTCGGTCAGTGCATAAAAACAGTAGAACTATCGCCAGTGCTATTGATGCTGTTGAAAAACAAACTGGGGAAGACGCTAAAGAGATCGATGTCGCTAAGTATCTGCAAATACCATTACTTGACTATCAACAAATGTTGCAGGATGTTAATTGTGCAAGGTTGGTCGCCTATGAAGATTTAGCCAATCCAGATGATATGTTTACCCAGCCAAGTTCTTCCTTTGATAGTACTTTTGATGCTGTTGCAGATAATCAATTCACTGCTCAATTAGCGCAAATGATTGAACAGCTTCCACAACGAGAAGCATTAGTGTTATCGCTTTATTATGATGAAGAATTGAATTTAAAAGAAATAGGCTTAATTCTTGAAGTCAGTGAATCACGTGTTAGCCAAATTCTTAGCCAAGCCGTACATCGACTGAAATCTAAAGTTAATCCTGATATAATGTAACTAATAAGGGGTAATTCCATGGAGTTGCTCACACTGTAAGTACCAAGCTAAAAAATAATGTAGAAATATAATGTTTTTTTCCAATTTTTATCTACTTTTATTGTAGCTAATAATAATAGGTAGATTGAAATACCAACAGGCAGATTTAAATAACAATAAGTAGATTTTTGACTTAGGGGAATGTTTTGAAAAAAGATATGAAAGTCTTGATTGTTGATGATTTTTCAACAATGAGAAGAATAATTAAAAATTTGTTAAGAGACTTGGGTTTTACCAATACCTATGAAGCCGATGACGGTCATACAGCCCTACCTATGTTAAAAAGTGGTAACTTTGATTTTGTGGTCACTGACTGGAATATGCCAATCATGCAAGGTATTGATCTTTTAAAAGAGATCCGTAAAGACCCTCAATTAAAACACCTTCCTGTTTTAATGGTAACCGCTGAAGCAAAACGAGAACAAATTATTGAAGCTGCTCAAGCTGGTGTGAATGGATATATTGTTAAACCATTTACAGCGGGTACGCTGAAAGAGAAATTAGATAAAGTATTTGAGCGTTTAGGTTAACTTTGGGGGGTTGCAGTATGGCAAATCCAATTATGCCACACATATCGCTCTCTCAAGCTAAGGCGCTTGTAGCACACTTAGAAGCTGAACAAATCACTGAAGCTAATAAGATTGTAGAGAGTATTGATTTTTCAGTTACATCCGATCAGATTATATTTGAACAAATTGGCGAACTTACGCGTGATTTGCATGAAGCTTTACTCAGTTTTAATAACGACACGCGTTTAGTTGATTTAGCAGGGCAAGATTTGCCGGATGCAAAAAACCGTCTAAATTATGTTATTGAGATGACTGATAAAGCGGCAAATACTACCATGGATGCCGTAGACTACTGTTTGCCTATTGCAGATAAATTAATTAACGATTTAGAGGCTATCACACCAAGCTGGCAAGGGTTAATGACACGTAACTTAGAATTAGGTGATTTTAAGAGGCTATGTCATTCTCTCGATGAAATTTTTGATCATTCTAAAGTCAGTGCCGTTGATTTACGTAATAAATTAACAGAAATTTTAATGGCACAAGAGTTCCAGGATTTAACTGGGCAAATGATTAATCGAGTGATTGATTTAGTACAAGAAGTTGAATCTAAGCTGGTTGTCATATTGACTGTTTGTAGTAAAGAAAACGAATTAGCTAACTGCACAAAAACACAACATAATAACATTGAGCCTGAAGGTCCTATTATGAACGCTGAAACGCGTGAAGACGTTGTTAATGGACAAGATGACGTTGATGATTTACTTTCAAGTTTAGGATTTTAAAGGAACCGGGAAATGACATTTGAAGTAGATGAAGAGATCTTGCAAGACTTTTTAGTTGAAGCTGGGGAAATTTTAGAATTGTTATCCGAACAACTCGTTGAGTTAGAAAATAACCCCAATGATACCGAGCTGTTAAATGCTATTTTCCGAGGTTTCCACACCGTAAAAGGTGGTGCTGGCTTTCTTTCACTGACGGAGCTAGTGGAGACTTGTCACGGCGCAGAAAATGTTTTTGATGGCTTACGTCAAGGAAACCGTCAAGTTGATTCTGAATTGATGGATACAATCTTAGGCGCGTTAGATATTATTAATGACCAATTTTCTGCCGTGCAAAATGGCGAACAAATGGAAAAAGCCTCAGCATCACTTTTAGATGCATTACATCGATTAAGCAAAGCTGCTGCTACGACTGAAGTTGAGCAAGTTGCCGTTGCTTCGCCAGAAGCGATCATAGAGCCAATTCTTACAACGTCAGATAATATTAGTGATATTGATGAATTTGAGTTTGATGCACTACTAGATGAATTACACACCCAATCAGGTTCCAATGTAGAAGCTCAACCCGTCAAAAAAGAAAATGCGGATATTACTGAAGATGAGTTTGAAAATTTATTAGATGAATTGCATTCAAAACCGAACACAAATAATGAAGCACCTAAACAAGATGCTGGCGACGATTCAGATATTAGTGATGACGAATTCGAATCATTGTTAGATGAGTTGCATGGGGTAGGCAAGCATTCATTATCTGCAGCGGCACCTGCAGCTACTGTTGAGAGTGATAGCGATGAAATTAGTGATGATGAATTCGAAAATTTACTCGATGAATTGCATGGCAAAGGCGCGCATGGTGGTATAGCTGCAATTGATAAGGATGCTTCAGACGAGATCAGTGATGATGAGTTTGAATCATTACTTGATGAGCTACACGGCTCAGTAAAAAGTACTGCGACTGAGTCAATACCGCCTGAAACAATACAGTCCACAGTCAAAGCCACACCCCAAACGCCTATTGCTAAATCTGAGCCATTAAAAAGTGAAGCTGTAAAACCGACTATAGCTAAAGAAAAAGCAGTGGCTGCAAAAGCGCCTGCCAATAAAGTAGCGCAAGCTGAGCCTACAGTGCGGGTTGATACTAGTACACTAGATGAAATCATGAATATGGTCGGTGAGCTGGTGTTAGTACGTAACCGCTTGGTGAGTTTAGAGTCAACATCCGACAATGAAGAGATGTCACGTGCGATTGCTAATTTAGCGATAGTCACCGGCGATTTACAAGGTTCAGTGATGAAGACGCGTATGCAGCCTATCAAGAAAGTATTTGGTAAATTTCCTCGCGTGGTACGAGATCTTGCTCGTCAATTAGGTAAAAATATCCACTTAGAATTAGTGGGTGAAGAAACAGACCTTGATAAAAATTTAGTAGAAGCTTTGGCCGATCCTTTGGTGCATTTGGTGCGTAATTCCGTAGACCACGGTATTGAAATGCCAGATGTACGTATGCAGTCAGGCAAAGAAACACAGGGAAGAATTTTATTATCAGCCGCCCAAGAAGGCGATCATATCTTATTAGTTATCGAAGATGATGGCGCAGGAATGGATGCTGAAAGATTAAAACAGATAGCGATCAATAAAGGCATCTTAGATCAAGATGGTGCGGATCGCATGACCGATAAAGAAGCGTATTCTTTGATTTTTGCACCTGGCTTTTCAACAAAAGCTGAAATTTCAGACATTTCTGGACGTGGTGTAGGGATGGATGTAGTTAAAACCAGTATCAGTCGCTTGAATGGAACAATTTCTATAGATTCTGCGATTGGTAAGGGGACTCGTTTAGAAATTAAAGTACCGCTCACGTTAGCTATTTTACCTACTTTGATGATAGTCATTGCGGAACAAACATTTGCTTTACCATTAACTAATGTTAATGAAATATTCCATCTCGATTTAGCTAAAACCAATGTCGTGAATGGCCAACTGACTATCGTGATTCGAGACCGTGCTATTCCTTTATTTTACTTGCGAGATTGGTTAGCGCCTAAAGCACCACGTGCTGAAAAAGGTAAAGGTTTAGGTCATGTTGTGATTGTGCAGCTTGGTACTCAATTGGTGGCTTTTGTAGTGGACGGATTGTTAGGGCAAGAAGAGGTGGTTATCAAAGCCTTAGATAAATTGTTGTCAGGTACGCCAGGTATGGCGGGTGCAACCATTACAAGTGATGGTGGAATAGCTTTAATCTTAGACTTGCCAAGTTTACTAAAGCACTACACGTAAAGGAAAGTTAATGACGATTAAAGTATTAGTAGTTGATGATTCAAGTTTTTTTCGTCGACGAGTTAGTGAAATTATTAATGCATCGCCTGCATTAGAAGTGATTGCGACAGCGAATAATGGCCAAGAAGCCATCGAGATGGTGATTAAATATAAACCTGATGTTGTTACCATGGATATTGAAATGCCAGTAATGAATGGCATCACGGCAGTGCAAAAAATTATGGCATCGACACCGGTGCCTATTTTGATGTTTTCATCATTAACACACCAAGGTGCAAGTGCAACGCTAGACGCATTAGAAGCGGGTGCTTGTGATTTTCTGCCGAAAAAATTTGAAGATATTGCCAGAGATAAAGAAGAAGCAACCACATTATTACAACAACGTATTCAAACGATAGCCAGAAGAAGGGTTTATCGAGTGGCAGAGAAAACGGCTGAAGCTACGCATAGTTCTGTCTCCCATAGTGTCAATAAACCTAGTATTGTTAGTAAACCTATTACTGCAGGGGCTGCTTCACCTTCGTTAACGGCATTACAAAGAGCAAATGAGCGTCAGCAGATCTCCGCCAAAAGTGCGTCAAATTCAAATCTGTCAAGCGCGACAGTGGCGGCAGCAAAACCTATGCGTACTAAAGCATCGGGTAAGTCATACAAGGTGTTGGCTATTGGTACTTCAACGGGGGGGCCTGTTGCATTACAAAAAATACTAACTGCATTACCTAGTGATTTTAAATTACCGATTGTGTTAATACAGCATATGCCAGGTACATTCACAAAAGCATTTGCAGAACGTTTAAATAGTAACTGTCGGATTGCGGTGAAGGAAGCTGAAAATGGTGACATATTAAGAGCAGGCTGTGCTTATTTAGCACCCGGTGGTAAACAAATGATGGTTGGGCCAAATGGGCAAATAAAAATATTAGATGGTAGTCCTGCGCTTAACTATAAACCGAGTGTTGATATTACTTTTGCTTCTTTATCAAAATCATACGCAGATAAAGTACTGGCAATTGTGTTGACCGGTATGGGCGCAGATGGGCGAGATGGGGCACGTTTATTAAAAGATAAAGGTGCTGAAATTTGGGCTCAAGATGAAGCAAGTTGTGTTGTCTATGGCATGCCACAAGCGGTTACCAAGGCGGGAATAGCCACGGAGTCAATTGCATTGGAGCAAGTGGCCAAACGAATTTTAGTGGAATTAAAGCATGAATAGAATAGGTATTGTTGGCTTCATTGTCATCGTATCTAGTGTGTTATTTGCACAGCTTTATCATAATGCACCGTTGAGTGGATTATTTGATCTCGCTGCTTTTTTAATTGTGTTTGGTGGTACCGTTGGCACTATTTTAATTCAATCATCTTCAAAGCAATTAAAAGATGCTAGTACACAGTTATTCACCTTATTTACACCTCCTCGTTATTCTCTAGATGAGCAAATACAAAAACTCAAGCATTGGTCTGTGTTATCTCGGCAGGAAGGGTTTTTAAGCCTCGAAAAGGAAAACCTAGAACAAAACGATAGTTTTACTCAGATTGGTATTGCTATGTTAGTGGATGGCTGTGATAAGGCTGCATTACAAGAGGTTTTGCAACAAGAAATTGAATTAGAGATGGATCAGCACGAGCGGAGTGCACAGGTTTTTGATGCGATGGGTGGATACAGTCCTACCATCGGTATTATTGGTGCAGTACTAGGCTTGATTCAAGCAATGGCATTTCTAGATCAGCCTGAATTATTGGGACAAGGCATCGCAGTTGCTTTTGTCGCAACTATTTATGGGGTTGCTTTTGCTAATTTTATGTTCCTGCCTATTGCCAATAAAATCCGTTTAAACTATCAACATCGAGCATTATTTCAAGAGATGTCGATGGTGGGATTAATTGCGATTGCTGATGGTGAAAATAGCTTATTATTAGAACGTCGATTACATGGGTATATCGCTAGAGCTGCTTACTAATGTCTAGACGCAGACCTCGTTTACATCAAAAGCAAAATAATCATATCCACCGTTGGACCGTCTCTTACGCAGATTATATGACCTTGATGTTTGCTTTATTTGTAGTGTTGTATGCGGTTTCGTTGAATAAAGAAGAAAAATACCAAGAAATTATTAGTGTAATTCAAAGTGCCAGTAAGTTTGTTCAACCTACCAATAGTGGATCTAATGCGACAGGCATATTAACTAAAAATAGTAACGATATTAAAGATAATACCGGCCCTGCATTAATTAGTGATGGTGATAATTATGCTCAGGGTTATGTTAGCGATTTGCCTTTTGAGCAACTTTCTATACAACAAATACCGGCTGAGCAGCTATCAACGCCACATGGTTATTATACTGGCAATGCCTTAAGCGAGTTACAGTTATCATTACAAGCTGAATTAGAGACAGAGTTAGAAGCAGGCGATCTAAGTGTTGATTTAAATGGTGATTGGCTAACCATTGAAATGAAAGGTCCGTTATTATTTGCAGCCGAAAGCCATACCATTTTAAATGCAGCTGAGCAGAAAATTGGACGCATTGCTGCTGTTTTAGCGCCGGCGACTAATATGATTCGATTACGTGGTTATACTGATTTAACTAACGTTTCCAACGAATTATACCAGTCAAACTGGGAGTTATCGGCATTACGTGCGATCAGTGTGTTACATGCTTTTAATGAGCGTGGTATCGTTGGAGAAAGAATGGTGATTGAAGGTTATGGAAAATTTCAGCCGATCACTGATAGTAACGGAAAAGTAGATCCATTAAACAGTCGTCGAGTGGTTATTGCAATCTCAAAATTTGCATTATATACAGATAATTCCTTTGGCAAAGACAATATGAAATCAACGGATAAAGAACAACAAAAAATATTACGCACACCTAAACCAGATAGTGAAGAAATGCGCGAGGTTTACCTTCCTAATGGACGACTAATTATTACCACAAGGCAGGAATAACGGTGAAAGTTTGGACGATTGCAAATCAAAAAGGTGGGGTCGGAAAAACCACAACCGTCACATCCCTTGCAGGGATCTTGGTGGATCGTGGATTTCGTGTTTTATTGATTGATACGGATCCACATGCATCATTAACCAGTTACTTACAATATGATTCAGACCAATTACCGGTAAGTTTATATGATTTGTTTCAAGATCCCGCGACTACCAAGGCGGAATTAGAAAAATTAATATTGCCTACAGCAATTGATAATTTATCCTTAATTCCAGCATCAATGTCGTTAGCCACCTTAGATCGTGTATTGGGAAACCAACAAGGTATGGGACTATTTCTCTATAAACAGCTTAAATTAGTCGAAGATGATTACGATTTTGTGCTTATTGACTGCCCGCCGGTATTAGGTGTGATGATGGTCAATGCATTAGCGGCGTGTGAACGGATCTTGATCCCTGTACAAACTGAGTTCTTAGCATCGAAAGGACTACAACGTATGGTACAAACCTTAGGCATCATGCAGCAGTCGAGAGGCAAAGATTTTAACTATTGCATTATCCCTACTATGTTTGACAGGCGTACCAGTGCTTCAATCAAAACTTTAGATGAACTAAAAAAGACCTATCAAGATAAAGTATGGAATGGTGTTATTCCTATTGATACTAAATTTAGGGATGCAAGTTTAGCTCACTTGCCTATTTCACATTTTATAAAAAGTAGCCGCGGTTCTTTTGCTTATGAAACTTTATTAAATTACTTGCTACAAACTGAGCATAACTAAATGAAAAACAACAATGACGAAGCCATGAAAAACTATTTTGATTCTATGCTTCATAATGAAAAAACGACGCCAGCCCCAGAAAAATCAGATAAATTAGAAAAAAAGGCCTCGACTGAATTTGCAGAGTTACCAGGATTACCTGAAGAATTAGTGTTTTCACATGCAAGTACTAAAGAGCAACTGGATTTACAAGTATCAGAAGAAGCTGTGATACAAAAACAACCCGCAGCTGCGGATGAATGGAAAAATATTGACGTAGATAATGAGTTTCAAGCATTATTTTTTGAGCTTAATCATGTTACGTTTGCAGTGCCTTTAACTGATTTAGGTGGTATCTATCACCTTGATAAAGAACTTAATTTTTTGATGGGTAAACCTGCTTGGTTTTCTGGTGTCACAAAACATAATAATAAACTCTATAATATCGTCGATACATCATTATGGTTGCAGCTTGGTTGCAGCGCTAAGGATCTTAAGTATAGTCATTATATTCTATTGGGTAGTACCGCTTGGGGATTATCCTGTGAGAAGTTATTAGGCACTGAAAATCTTAACAAAGATCAAGTGAGGTGGCGCGATAAAAAAGGATCTCGTCCTTGGTTAGCGGGTATGGTGAAGAATAAAATGTGCGCTTTGATCCATGTACAAGAATTAATTAAGCTATTGAATCAAGGAATGGACATTCGAGGCTAGGTTAGCATGGAAATTTAAATATTTGCTACTAAACTAAATTAAAATTAATAACATTTAAGCAGAGGCAAAATGAATATAGAATCTAAAATGTCTGATAAATCATCAGAAGATGAAATTTTTCAACGTGTAACGTTTCTTTTAGACAACGAAACATATGGTATCAATGTAATGCAGGTGCAAGAAATTTTGCGTTACAGCGAAATTGCAGCAGTGCCGGGGGCCCCCGATTATGTAGTAGGGATTATCAACTTGCGCGGTAATGTGGTTACTGTTATTGATACTCGCTCTCGCTTTGGGTTAATGCCTGCAGAGATCACTGATAATAGCCGTATTGTTATTATTGAAGCAGAAAAGCAAGTGATTGGTATTTTAGTAGACAGTGTTGCTGAAGTCGTTTATTTGAAAAAATCAGAGATGGAACCAGCTCCTCATGTTGGTACTGAAGAAAGCTCTCAATTTATTCAAGGAGTTTGTAACCGCGACAATGGTTTGTTAATTTTAGTTGATTTAAACAAATTACTCAGTGATGATGAGTGGGACGAGTTAAACCTACTTTAATGACCTGTATCGAGTAACACATGTTTTTACAATATATTCCTTGGCTAGCACTTTTGTTAGCCATTATTTTTTTTATTACTATGCTTTTTTTATTTAAAAAAATGAGTAAAAAAACGCACTCTTTAGAAGTATTAGTGAAGTCTTTACTTGCACAGCAAGAAGCCCATAAAAAACAATTTATAGAGATTCATTCTGGTGCGGTAGGAATGGGGAGGAAGCTGCAGCAGTTAGATGTAGTGGTGAGAAAAACCCAAGAAAACCAAGTTAACTTAGTGGCTTCTGCACCTGAAAATAGGCTTTATACACGAGCCATGAAAATGGTTGAGCTTGGAGCAAGTGTTGAAGAGTTAATGACAGATTGTGAATTGCCTCGAGCTGAAGCTGAGTTGTTAGTTAATCTACACCGCAAATAACTTGGGCCAATTAAGTTGAGCAACATAATTTTAACGACATAAGCATTGTTAGTCATAAGGGAAACATTGCTAGTCATAATAAAAGCACAGGCGCACTACCTTAATGAAACTCAAAATGCCAGTGCCGCCTGTTCTGAGTTGAAGTTAAAAGTCTTGATGATTATTTATTGACGCTGAGAGTGGGGTTGAGTCGCAACATAACGTCATTACTTTTTGTTTTTCAATCAATACTGACACATTTCAATACTGTCACCCATCAATTCATTAATCTACATATCATTAACTTATATATCATTAAGCTATATAGGGACTAAAAAAGAGGTGAATACCCTCCATTCTTATAATAATAGATTATTCATCTTAACTTCCCCATTTTTTCTTATTTTACCTGATCTCCGATAGTTACTCGGCTGCTTTTTCTATGTTAGGATCCGCTAACATTTTAATATGACATTAAATGGCATATTATGACGATTGTACTTTTTAAAGTATCACTTTTTGGTCATACTCTTGAGCGCATTATTGTTAAAGTAAAAATAATGAAATTCATTATGTTATCGCGATGAATGTTATAGCAAATATGTAAGACAGCTATGTAAGCAAGGTTAGTTTGATAAGGCGATACAGAAAAACAAGAAATGCAGCTAAATAAGGCAGATCACTTAATTATTAAGATTGCTATAAGGGTAAGTTAGAATGTTTCAGTGTAAAAACTTAACTTGTGTGCGTGAAGAGCGAGTTTTGTTCAATAATCTAAATTTTACCCTAGCTCCCGGCGAAATATTACAGGTCGAGGGACCTAATGGCGTGGGAAAAACCAGCTTATTCCGTTTACTGGTGGGGTTATCGACTCCCTATGCAGGAGAAGTGCACTGGCAACAGCAAAATATAATGTTAGATCGTGATTATTATTATCAAAATATACTTTATCTCGGTCATAAGTCGGGCGTGAAACCTGAATTAACCGCACTTGAAAATCTACATTATTTCCATCACTTATTTAATCCCAAGGTTAAATTCGATGCATGGGAAATTTTGACCTTAGTAGGTTTAGCGGGATATGAGAATGTACCAACGGCACAACTATCAGCCGGTCAGCAGCGTCGTGTGGCATTAGCCAGAATGTGGTTTAGTGATTGCCCGTTATGGATTTTAGATGAACCGTTTACGGCAATCGATAAAAATGGCGTACAAGTGATTGAAAAATTATTAATTAAACATGCTGAAAAGGGTGGCATGGTGATATTAACGACTCACCAAGATTTATTGTTACCACCACAATTATATAAGAAATTAACCTTACAAAAGCCAGCGGCAGGAGAGCAATATGTTTAATGCTTTTTTGCAGATTGTACGTAAAGAATTATTAGGGGCTTTCCGCCAACAAAGTGATATTTTAAATCCGATTTGGTTTTTTGTTATTGTGGTTACGTTATTTCCACTAGGGATTGGCACCGACCCGGCTTTATTAGCTCGTATTGCACCTGGGATTATCTGGGTTGCAGCCTTGCTAGCTGCGTTACTATCCTTTGAGCGTTTATTTAAAGATGATTTCATTGACGGTTCTCTAGAGCAAATGATGTTAGCACCACAACCTTTAACCTGGTTAGTCAGTGCCAAAGTGTTTGCACACTGGCTACTAACCGGGTTGCCGATCTTATTAGTTTCTCCTTTATTGGCAGTGTTTTTATCACTACAGGAAAATACTTTCTGGGCGTTGTTTTTAACCTTGCTGATCGGCACGCCAATTTTGAGTTTACTGGGTTCAATTGGCGTTGCGTTAACTATTGGCTTACGCAAAGGCGGTGTGTTGTTAAGTTTGATTATGCTGCCTTTGAGTATTCCTATTTTAATTTTTTCAACGATGGCGATTGATGCTGCAACATTTGGGCAATCGTATATTGGTTTATTAGCGTTATTAGGTGCCATGTTAGTTGCAGCAATGACATTAGCTCCTTTTGCTATTGCTGCTTCATTAAGGGTTAGCGTTAGTTAATCTATTTGCTAAGTGTCAGCGTATAGACTGTTGTGTTTGTTAATGATCAATACTGATAACTCAATATCAGGTATTATTTAAACTTTTTTATTAATGTAAAGATCAATATAGAGATTCGATTATGTGGAAATGGTTACACCCCTATGCAAAAGCGGAAAAAAGTTATGCATTATCAGGTAAGTTAATGCCGTGGTTTTTGGCCGTTGCATTGCCTACTTTTATAGTGGGTATGATTTGGGGCTTGGCATTTGCACCAGCAGATTATCAACAGGGTGATAGCTTTAGAATTATCTACATACATGTACCCGCTGCGATGATGGCGATGGGCGCATACTCGACGATGGCGATTGCCGCTTTTATTGGCTTAGTATGGCAAATTCGTTTAGCCGAAATGACTGTTGCAGCGACCGCTCCGATTGGCGCTGTTTATACTTTTATCGCTTTATTTACTGGTGCTGCATGGGGTAAACCGATGTGGGGTGCTTGGTGGGTTTGGGATGCACGATTAACTTCAGAGTTGATTTTATTATTTGTATATCTAGGCATTATTGCTTTATACAACGCTTTTTCAGACAAAGTATTAGCTGGGCGTGCAGCCTCTATTTTAACCTTGGTTGGCGTGATTAATTTACCTATTATTCATTTCTCGGTGGTCTGGTGGAATACCTTGCATCAAGGGGCAACTATCACTAAGTTTGATCAGCCTTCGATGGCAACCGACATGTTAATTCCACTATTGATCATGATTGTCAGCTTTGCCGCTTTTTTAGGGTTTATGGTGTTATACCGTTTTCGTAACGAAATCTTGCAAAGAGAAAGTCATCGCCCATGGGTGATCGCATTAGTACAACAATCCAGTTCTTCAGTTAATAAACGAGGTTAATATGGCATTTGCATCCTGGTCCGACTTTATCGCCATGGGCGGTTATAGTTTTTATGTTTGGTTAGCTTATGGCGTGTCACTATTCAGTGTTTTGTTGTTAGTTATCAGCACAGTGGCCAAGCGTAAAAAAATATTCAAGCATGTTGAACAACGCCTACTGCGTGAACAACGTATTAAAGCAGCTGAAAATAGAGAAGGCACCCTATGAATCCAAGACGTAAAAAGCGCTTATTAATCACCTCTTCATTAATTGTCGGGTTGTCTGTCGCAATTGGTTTGACGTTATTTGCACTACAGCAAAATATTGATCTGTTTTATACACCCGATGAAATCATTAATGGTAAAAACGAAACAGGTATAAAACCAGAAGTCGGCCAGCGCTTACGCGTTGGTGGTATGGTTTTAAATGGTTCTGTACAACGTGATCCAGAAAGCTTGAAAGTGAGTTTTGATCTGATTGATAATAAAGCAGGTCAAGTCACTGTTTATTTTGATGGTATTTTACCGGATCTTTTCCGTGAAGGTCAGGGGATCGTGGCACAGGGAGTGTTAAAATCACGTAATGCTATTGATGCTTTTGAAGTCTTAGCTAAGCACGATGAGGAATACATGCCACCAGAAGTTGCTGATGCGCTGAAGGGTATGGATCATTTAAAAACACAACAATCAAACTAAAGGGTTAGATTAATGCTTCCTGAAATTGGCCAATTTTCTTTAATCTTGGCATGTATACTGTCATTGCTACAAACTGTGTATCCACTTTACGGTGTTCATACGGGGCATCAAGGCGCTATTCGTAGTGCTAAAATATTTACTATTTTACAATTTGTGGCCGTCGCTACTTCCTTTGTTATTTTAAGTTACTCTTTTTTAATCAATGATTTTACCATTGGTTATATTGCGACTAACTCTAATTCCGCATTACCTTGGTATTACCGTTTATCTGCTGTGTGGGGCGCACATGAAGGCTCTTTATTACTGTGGGTCTTTTTACTATCGACTTGGAGCATTGCGGTTGCTTTAATGAGTAAACGCTTGCCGATTGAGTCGGTGGCGCGAGTGTTAGCGGTATTAGGTTTATTAGCCTTTGGTTTTTATTTGTTTGTTATTTTAACCTCGAATCCTTTTGACCGAACCTTGCCTTATTTCCCTATCGATGGCCGTGATTTAAATCCCTTATTACAGGACTTTGGCTTAGTCATACATCCACCTATGCTTTATATGGGGTACGTGGGGTTTTCTGTTGCTTTTGCTTTTGCTATTGCCGCTTTGTTAGAAGGGCGCTTAGATAGTGCTTGGGCTAAATGGTCTCGTCCTTGGACGATGGCTGCGTGGATGTTTTTAACCGTTGGTATCGCATTAGGCAGCTGGTGGGCTTATTACGAACTAGGTTGGGGCGGCTGGTGGTTTTGGGATCCAGTAGAAAACGCATCATTTATGCCATGGTTAGCCGGTACAGCCTTGATCCATTCTCTCGCGGTCAGTGAGAAACGTGGTGTGTTCAAATCATGGACAGTGTTATTAGCTTTAAGTGCGTTCTCTTTAAGTTTATTAGGCACATTTTTAGTACGCTCTGGTGTTTTGGTGTCGGTGCATGCTTTTGCTAGTGATCCAACACGTGGACTATTTATCTTAGGTTTCTTAGTGTTAGTGATTGGCGGCTCGTTATTATTGTATGCAATTCAAGCATCAAAAGTGAAAAGTCGTGGTCGTTACCAGTTAGTCTCACGTGAAAGTGTGCTGTTGATTAACAACATCCTATTAATCGCAGCTTTAATTGTAGTGTTATTAGGTACCTTGTTACCTTTAGTACATAAAGAAATTGGCCTTGGTAGTATCTCTATCGGCGAACCTTTCTTTAATCGTATGTTCACTATTCTTATTGTGCCTTTTGCTTTATTTGTGGGTGTCGGTTCATTATTCCGTTGGAAACGTCAGCAACTTAATGATCTGAAAAAGCCGTTAACGATGATCCTTATTCTAAGTGCGTTATCGACCGTTATATTCCTATTTACATTTGCGCCTTCATTAACTTGGTTAGCAGTAATGGGGACGTTTTTAGGATTCTGGATCATCGTTGGTGTGATCTATGAAATTTACCTGCGTTCAACACATCGTCATCGCTTTAGTAAAGGGGTGATGAAGTTAGGTAATAGTCATTGGGCGATGAGTTTTGGGCATTTTGGTTTAGCGGTGATGATTATCGGTATTACCATGACACAAAATTATTCAATCGAAAAAGATGTCAAATTAGCCGTGGGTGAGCATATTGCCTTTGAGCATTATGATTTTCATTTTGATCAAGTTAAACCACATAATGGGCAAAACTATACTGCCACTATGGGTGTATTTACGGTGAAAAAAGATCAACAAGCGATTGCAGTGATGGAAGCGGAAAAACGCATTTATACGGTGCAGCGTATGCCTATGACAGAAGCCGCAATTAATGCAGGTTTCACGCGTGATTTATATATCGCCATGGGAGAACAGTTACCCGATGGCGCATGGGCTGTACGTATCTATTATAAACCTTTTATCCGTTGGATCTGGTTAGGCCCATTGTTGATGGCATTCGGTGGTTTGTTAATGCTCTGTGACCGTCGTTACCGTAGTAAAAAAGACAACATTGAAAATAGTGAAAATAAACCAGCACCTTTAGGAGGCTCCGATGCTTAATAAACGTCGTGTATTAACCTTATTAGTGCCCTTTATTATATTTATCATTGGCGCTATTTTTTTAGCAACACCGTTATTAAAAGGTAGTGACCCCAGTAAATTGGACTCTGCTTTAATCGGGCAAGCTGTACCTGAGTTTACGTTGCAAGATATCTATGATGCAGATAAGCAATATGATGCGAGTATCTTCAAAGGTCAGAAAATGTTGCTTAATGTCTGGGCTACATGGTGCCCTACTTGTTATGCGGAGCACACCTATCTTAATAAATTAGCCAAACAAGGATTGTATATTGTCGGGATGAATTATAAAGATGACCGTAAAAAAGCGATTCGTTGGTTAAAAGACTTAAATGACCCTTACAAAATAAGCCTGTTTGATAAAAGTGGCATGTTAGGCATGGACTTGGGCGTTTATGGCGCACCTGAAACCTTTTTTATCGATAGCAATGGCATCATTCAATATCGTCATGTGGGCGATTTAAACGATAAAGTTTGGAATGATAAACTGCTGGCTATTTATGAGGATATGCAATGATTCAATTAAATAAAGTAAACAAATTACTGCCTTTGTTGCTCGCTGCCTGCATGATCTTATTCGCGCAAGCCAGTCAAGCAGCTATTGATACCTTTGAGTTTGAAAATGCGCAGCAAGAAAAAACCTTTCATGAATTAACTAAATTGTTACGTTGTCCTAAGTGTCAAAATCAAAACATTGCTGATTCCAATGCTGAGTTAGCAAAAGATTTACGCAATAAAACCTATGAGTTAGTGAAACAAGGGAAAAGCAAAGATCAAGTTGTGGACTATATGGTAGCGCGATTTGGTAATTTTGTGCGTTATGATCCGCCAGTTACGCCAGCGACAATATTTCTTTGGTTAGGCCCACTGTTGTTTATTATATTTGGCTTATTGGTGTTAATTAGACAAATTAAAAAACAACCAGCCAAAGCAAATAACTTAGATGACCAAGAACAGCAAAAGTTACAGCAGCTATTAAAACAGCATGCTAAGGATACAAAATCATGATTTTACAGTTTGTTATTGCCGCATTGTTATTATTGCTGGTATTTAGTGTGGTGATGGTAACCCATTTTATACGTGATAAAGCACAGCAGGGGCGAGATGAGGATCGCCGTAATCAGCTTAACCATGAGCTTTACGATATTCGATTGAAAGAAGTTGAAGACGACCTTAGCCAAGGTGTGGTGGTTGATAAAGAGGCAATGGTTGCTGAACTGCAATACAACCTGCTTGATGATATTGATGAAGGTAAGCAAAGTAAGCAAAATAACGCACAACATATCTGGGTACCTGGGGTTGTATTTCTGGTTTTAGCCACGGTTGCTTTGTATTGGTCAGTAGGTGCATTTCAAGAAGTGAATAACTGGCAACAAACGTTACAGCGCTATCCTGAAATACATAAAAAATTATTCGAAGAAAATGATGCACGACCTAATGAGCAAGAATTACAAGACTTAATGTTAGGGCTGCGCACACATTTAGCTAATCAACCTAATGATGCTGAAGGTTGGGTGCTATACAGCCGTTTAGGCCGTGTTTTTAAGGATAAAGAATTAGCGTTGGATGCCATTAAAAAGGCAGTTGACGTTGCACCAGAAAAGCCAGAGATAGAATTAGAATACATCGAATTAAAAATGAAAATTGGTGATGAGTATTCTCAAGCAACGGCACCTTTAATGCTTAAAAACTTCTTACAAAGATACCCTGATAATTATGATGCATGGTCAATGTACGGCTTTATGGCACTGCAACAGGAAAACTTTGCAGGAGCTGTTGAGCGTTGGCAAAAAATGTTGGGTTTAGTTGACCCTAAAAGTGAAAAAGCGATCATGCTGAGTAACAGTATTGATTATGCTAAAAAGCAATTAGTGCAACAGCAATTAGCGCAACAACAATTATCACAGCAAGCAGCGACTACTGGAACACAAACAGAGGGTGTTGAGAGTGAGCAGCAACTGAGCACAAATCAAGCGACGGCAGAGGCACAAGCTTCGCCTGCTGTAGTAGGTGCTGCTTACCAAGTTAATATTACTGTTGCACAACAAGTTAGCTATACTAAAAACAGTACGTTATTTGTTTATGCACAAGCTGTGAATGGTCCGGCTATGCCGATTGCCGCAGTTAAGTTACCGGTTAATGAATTTCCTGTGAAGGTTGTTTTATCCGATGCTAATGCCATGATGCAAGGTATTAAATTAAGTGACCATAAACAGTTTATTATAAAAGCACGTATTTCAGCTGATGGCACCGTGAATAAAACCAACGGACAATGGTCAGGAGTAAGTCAGGTCATAAAAGCAGGTCAGAAGGCGACGGTTAACATCGAGATCAATCAACAATCTTGATTGCTTACATTAATCCAACTTTAATACCTGACATTTTAATAACTGGCACTTTAATAATTGTGTAAAATAAACTCCATTCCATTAAGTACATGATCAGCTACTTAGCGGAATGGGTACAATTAACATCAACAGATAACAGTATCGAAGCATACTGTTATCTGTTCGCTATTCAAACGACTTAACTTTTAGCCTCAATAAAGTGGGCACTTAAGTCATACCAATTATATTAAATAAGTGTGATTGGTATTTTTTCTTACAATAATTTATCTCTTACTTAATTTGTCGCAAGGTACAGCATATGCTTAAACGTTCATTTCTACTTTCTTTGTTGTTTTTGGCTAACAGCACTGTGTATGCGCAAAGTGTGCAGGGCGACAAAGAAACTTATATGAGTGACCCGATCGAACCGGTTAATCGCTTGGTGTGGGATTTTAACTATTATGTATTAGATGGTTATATCTACAGACCGGTTACTGAAACCTATGTTGATTGGGTGCCCGACGGAGGCAGAACTGCACTTAATAACATGGTGCTTAATCTAGACGAGCCTTCAAATATTGTGAATAACTTATTGCAGTTAGAGTTTAAACAAGCCACCAATGCTTTTTTTCGTTTTACTTTTAATTCAACGTTTGGCCTGTTGGGTTTATTTGATATTGCTAAATACGGTGGCATCGAACGTCGTAGAGAAAGTTTCGGCAATGTATTAGGACATTGGTCTGTGCCGCACGGACCTTACCTTATGGTGCCTGTGATTGGGCCACGTAGTACCAGAATATTAGTGGGTAATGTGGTGGATGGTTTGTACTTTCCTATGAGTTATTTGAACTTGTGGCAATCAGGCGTGGTATGGGGATTAAATGGCTTAGACGTACGTGAAGGTTTATTAGGTCAAGAAGCGTTAATCGATCAATCCCTAGATCCTTATACTTTTGTAAAAGAAGCTTATATACAATACGAAGCCTTTAAATTTTATTCGCAGGGAGCGAGCTCGGATGAGTTTATTAAACTGCAACAGCAAAAATCACAACGTTCACAAAAACAAACAGAACAAGAGCTGAATGATTTCTTAGATGAAATTGATTAATAGCCATGCCGTTAAATTGTAGCAGATGTTTGTTGGTTAAAATGAATTGCTTCATTATTCCTGTCAACATTTGCTCAAACACTAAAATGAGTTGCTGCTACAAAACAGCCAAAAAAGCACCACATAAATGCTAGCAATATAAATATAAAAATAAAACGAAAAACTAATTTAATCAAAGACTCGGGGTTGATATGTCAGTTGCAAATTTAATTACCATTGATGGGCCAAGTGGTTCAGGTAAAGGTACCGTATGTCACATTCTAGCGAAAAAGTTAGGATGGCATTTATTAGACAGTGGCGCGCTTTATCGTATTTTAGCTTACGCCGCATTACAACAAAAAGTCGCATTAAACGACGCGCAAGGATTAGCGGATTTAGCATTAACATTAGATGTTTCATTTGTCTCTAATGGTAGCGGTGTAGATACCTTATTAAGCGCTGAAAATGTCGGTGATAAGTTACGCACTGAAGTGGTTGCACAAGCTGCATCCGAGGTCGCTTCTATTGAGCTGGTACGATCAGCCCTGCTGGCACGTCAAAAAGCATTCTTACAGCAACCTGGTTTAATCGCCGATGGCCGAGACATGGGCACAGTGGTATTTCCGGAGGCTGAGGTCAAGATATTCTTAGATGCAAGCGCCGAGGAGCGAGCCCAACGCCGTTTTAATCAGTTGCAAGATAAGGGCTTTAATGTTAGCATCGCGCAAATTTTAAGCGAGATTAAAGAGCGTGATTATCGTGATCGTAACCGAGCTGTTGCTCCATTACGACCTGCTGATGATGCATTAGTTATTGACTCAACGACATTAACGATTGATCAAGTTGTAGACAAAATATTAACCTTAACTGAACTTAAATTAAAAATTTCAACTGAATAATCAGTTGTTTACTAATACTACTTTATGGATGAAGTGGTAACTCTCTTGCCTCCCGTACGAATGGATTGTATGTGGTTGTATAAAATAAGTGTGAATAAATAGATGATGGAATCTTTTGCTGAACTATTTGAAGAATCTCTTCAACAAGTAGAAACTCGCCCAGGTACAATTGTTAAAGGTACAATCGTACGTATTAGCAACAACTTAGTATTCGTTGACGCTGGACTTAAATCTGAAGCTGCTATCCCAGTTGAAGAATTCAAGAACGCTGCTGGCGAAATTGAAGTTGAAGTTGGCGATGTTTGTGATGTAGCTCTAGACGCTGTAGAAGATGGTTTCGGTGAAACTAAACTTTCTCGCGAAAAAGCGAAACGTCACGAAGCTTGGATCCAATTAGAGAAAGCGTACGAAGACCAAGAAACTGTTATCGGTGTTATCAACGGTAAAGTTAAAGGTGGTTTCACTGTTGAATTAAACGGTATCCGTGCTTTCCTTCCTGGTTCATTAGTTGACGTACGTCCGGTACGTGACACTGCTCACCTTGAAAACAAAGATATTGAATTCAAAGTGATCAAGCTAGACCAAAAACGCAACAATGTTGTTGTATCTCGTCGTGCTGTTATCGAAACTGAAAACAGTGTTGAACGTGATGAACTTCTTGAGAACCTTCAAGAAGGTCAAGAAGTTAAAGGTATCGTTAAGAACCTTACTGACTACGGTGCATTCGTAGACTTAGGCGGCGTAGACGGCCTACTACATATCACTGATATGGCTTGGAAACGTGTTAAACACCCAAGCGAAATCGTAACTGTTGGTGAAGAAATCAACGTTAAAATCCTTAAGTTTGACCGTGAGCGTACTCGTGTATCACTAGGTCTTAAGCAATTAGGTGAAGATCCATGGGTTGCAATCGCTAAGCGTTACCCTGAATCAACTCGTCTAACTGGTAAAGTAACAAACTTAACTGATTACGGTTGTTTCGTAGAAATTGAAGAAGGCGTAGAAGGTCTTGTTCACGTTTCTGAAATGGATTGGACTAATAAAAACATCCACCCATCTAAAGTTGTTAACTTAGGCGATATGGCTGAAGTTATGGTTCTAGACATCGACGAAGAACGTCGTCGTATTTCTCTAGGCCTTAAACAATGTAAAGCTAACCCGTGGGAAGAGTTCTCTTCAACACACGATAAAGGACAAAAAGTTTCTGGTAAGATTAAATCTATCACTGACTTCGGTATCTTCATCGGTCTTGACGGCAACATCGACGGTCTAGTTCACCTTTCTGACATTAGCTGGGAAGTTGAAGGCGAAAAAGCAGTACTTGACTACAAAAAAGGCGACGAAATCGAAGCTGTTGTATTACAAGTTGACCCAGAGCGCGAACGTATCTCTCTTGGTATCAAACAAATTGCTGCTGACCCATTCAACAATTACTTAGCAGAATTCAAGAAAGGAACTATTGTTACTGGTACTATTTCTGAAGTTGATGCTAAGGGTGCAACAGTTACTCTTACTGAAGGCGTTGAAGGTTACATCCGTGTTGCAGATATCTCACGTGATCGTATCGAAGATGCATCTACAGTATTAAAAGCTGGTGAGCCTGTTGAAGCTAAATACGTAGGTGTTGATCGTAAAAACCGCGTAATTAGCTTGTCTATCAAAGCTAAAGATGAAGCAGATGAGAAAGATGCTATCGATAGCTTGAAGCAACAAGATGAAGCAAGCATGGGTAATGCAATGCTTGACGCGTTTAACGCTGCTAAAGGCAAATAATTAAAAGTGGCTGGTAACAGCCACCTTTAATAGCATTAACTGGTGTCTTTTTTAATTTGTATTCACATAATACGAGGTAAGTTATGACTAAGTCTGATTTGATCGAAAGGCTAACCAGCAAACACTTTCAATTGTCGGTTAAAGAAGTTGAAGATAGTGTTAAAGAAACATTAATGTTAATGACCAATTCACTTGCATCAGGCGAGCGTATTGAAGTCAGAGGCTTTGGTAGTTTTTCTTTACATTATCGTGCTCCACGCATTGGCCGTAACCCTAAAACAGGGGACAAGGTTGAACTAGGTGGGAAGTATGTTCCTCACTTCAAACCGGGTAAAGCATTGAGAGAACGTGTTAATGCAATAAATGCCTAAATAAAAATGGTGCTGAAAAGCACCATTTTTTTATCTATTATTCCTTCGTCATTTCTTTCAATATTTTTTAAAGTCCACTTCTGCAGCCATTTCATCGCTAATAGTATTAATCTGATCAATATCCTAGAGGATAATGGCAAAGGAATCATATCAATGATTTATTCCCTGCTTGATTTATAATACACTCATCACTTCTTATTCTTGTGTGGGTATCAGTATGAAACGCTTTCTAACTATATTAATCACAGTGGTGTTTTTTATTATTGTGATTGTAATAGGTTTAAAAAACCAACAGCTCGTCACCTTAAATTATCTCATTGCGCAAAATGAATTACGCTTATCAACATTATTAGCGATTGTTTTTTCAGTGGGTTTTTCAACGGCGATATTTATTGCTAGCTACTTTTATTTAGCATTAAAAATGAAGGCTCGTCAGCTACGTAAATTAACCGTTAAACAACGTAGAGAGCTGAATGATTTACGCGCCAACATTGAAAAAGATTAATTCTTAGTGCAAGAAGTCTTCTTTCTCTTACTGCCCGTGGCTGCCTTTTATGGTTGGTACATGGGCGTGCGCAGCGTTTATCAGAAAAAACAGCAGAAAGGTAATAAATTAAGCCGTGATTATGTTCAAGGGTTAAATTTTTTATTAAATGAACAACCCGATAAAGCCGTTGATCATTTTATTGCATTGTTAGATGTTGATGATGAAACCATTGAAACACACCTCGCTTTAGGCAATCTATTTCGTCAAAATGGCGAAGTCGACCGTGCGATCCGTATTCATCAAAACTTAATTGCACGTCCTAACTTAACACTTGAGCAACGCGACCTTGCTATGTTGCAATTGGGTAAAGACTTCTATCAATCGGGGTTGTTTGACCGCAGTGAAGAAACCTTTATTCAACTTAAGGAATCACCTGAGTACAGACAAGTTGCGCTAGAAAACCTATTACTTATCTACCAACAACTAAAAGATTGGCAAGAGGCGATTAACTGTACCGAACAGTTAAATAAAATGGGTCAAGATAAAGCCAAACCAAGAACCTTATCTTACCTGTATTGCAGCTTAGCGGACCAATTGAAAAAACCTGATCAACAAAAGCAAGCCATCAAGTTATATCAAAAAGCATTAGTGACTTACCCTAAGTGTATACGCGCTTGTATCGCTATCGCCGATTATTACGATCAAGAGCGACAGCAGAAAAAAGCCTTAGAAGTATTACAACGTGTACCAGAGTTAGATATCGACTTTACCGAAGTAATATTAGAAAAGTTATATGCCCTACACAAAGAGCTACATACAGAACAAGCGTTAATGGATTATTTGTACCATATTGTGGGTTTAGGGGGAGGCGCAAGTGCGGTTATCCTACTAGCTAGTTTGATTGCTGAATTTAAAAGCGTTGAAGAAGCCCAAGCATTTATGTTGCAAGAGCTAAGACGTAATCCGACCATGAAAGGTTTTAATCATTTAATGACCTATCATTTACGCTTAGCACAATCAGATAATGAGAAAGAAAGTTTAGTCTTTCTACATACCTTGGTGAGTGAGCAAATTAAAACTCGATCTCAATATCGCTGTCAAAAATGTGGCTATTCCACTAAAAAACTATTCTGGCAGTGCCCATCTTGTAAAAGTTGGGGACGCATTAAACCGATCCGTGGTTTAGATGGCGAATAGTCGATTGTGCATTTACAATCAGGTCACTTTGATACACGATCACACTGTAAATTAACAATCTCGCATTATAAGTAACTAATTACACGTTTGATATAGGAATAAAAATGACTCAGCTTACCGACCCTAAAGTTGTTATTGCACTCGATTATGACAACAAGCAACAAGCATTGGCTTTTATTGAGCAGCTAGATCCTAGTACTTGCCGTTTAAAAATTGGTAAAGAAATGTTTACTCACTTTGGTCCTGAATTTGTAAAATTAGTGGTCGCTAAAGGTTTTGATGTTTTCCTAGATTTGAAGTTTCATGATATTCCTAACACCGTAGCAAAAGCAGTGAAAGCTGCCGCTGAATTAGGGGTTTGGATGGTTAACGTACATGCCAGTGGCGGTCGTCGTATGATGGAAGCGGCCAAAGCTATTTTAGAACCTTACGGTGATAAAGCGCCATTACTGATAGCCGTGACGGTATTAACTAGCATGGATCAAAATGACCTCACCGAGTTAGGCATTGACCTGACACCTGCAGAACAAGTAAAGCGTTTAGCGACATTAACTAAATCATCTGGGTTAGATGGCGTGGTTTGTTCATCACATGAAGCGCAGGAGTTAAAAGCTTTGCTAGGGGAGTCATTTAAGCTGATCACGCCAGGTATTCGACCAGCAGGCTCCGATGCTGGTGATCAACGCCGTATTAAAACACCAAAACAAGCGCTTGAAAGTGGATCGGATTATTTGGTAATCGGACGCCCGATTACTCAAGCAGAAGACCCTGTTGCCGTGTTAAATGAAATTAATGCATCGCTAGGTTAATTAAGCTCCGTTAAGGGATCGTCATTTTTTATGAAAAAAATTGATATTACTAAATACAAAGCAGATTTTATGCAAAAAATTGCATTTGATTTCAAACAGTGGATGTCACCAGCAATACGTGATTATTATTCATTATTCTTGAAGAATGCACATCAAAATCGTGAACAACTTCTGTCATGGGTAAAGGAATATTCAGTATTAGAAAATGGTCGCTCGGTTAAAGTTGCACAAAAACCGATTCAAGTTTCTTCGGAAGCCCGTGAATTGTTTTTATGTTTACAAACTAGAATCGGTGAAGAAGTTCATGTAGGTGAGTGGTTGACGATCACACAAGATCGTGTGGATCAGTTTGCACATGTGACTGAAGATCATCAATGGTTACATAATGATGTTGAACGTGCCGAAAAAGAATCCCCCTTTAAAACCACCATTGCTCACGGTTTTTTGACGTTATCGTTACTGCCTCATTTAACCGATAGCGTAGATGCCAGTCGTCCTGCTTACCCTAATGCAAAAATGACAGTGAATTACGGACTTAATCAAGTACGTTTTCCTTACCCTGTTAAAACCGGCAGTGTGATCCGAGCGCACAGTCGCTTAATTAAAGTATCACCGATAAAACGTGGTTTAGAGATCGAAAAAGAGATCTCTGTGGAAATACAAGGCACGCGTCGCCCAGGTTGTGTGGCCGTTTCCGTGGTCAGGGTCTATTTCTAATTGGTGTTCTAAGATCTAGTAAACTTGAGTGGTTACAATAAATTGACACTTGTTATTGTCACTACTCATTACCTGAACCTAGTTCCATTATAAAATACTTAGATTCAAATAATAAGTGAATAAAAAGGACATTATTGCCACCTTATACAAACTGATTATTATTAATCAATAACTTATAATTATATTTAGCCTCTACTCACTCACTATGTACGAAAACCGCTACAATTCTCACTATATAAGATCCATTTAAGATCTTTTTGCTTCAGTTCACCCCTCCATCATTGTTGGCCGCTATTGCTCCTGAATACTTATTGTCAATATTGCGGACTTTATAGCGGCTCAATTCGCTTGATAATATTTCACTAACGCAAACCTTTCTCTGTACCAATGACTTAAATATCCACTACTTTAGCTGCAATAGGCCTGTCGTAAAGTGATTACTCGCTGTGCCTTGTGCTAAGGACATCTTAAAATAAAATCTCTTATTCGCTGGTATCAGCAGTCGCGTCATTTTTTAGTGGCGGTAACAATACACCGCCTCTTTTTTTTGACTTTGTGAATATCTTTGCTTAATCGAGCATCTCTTTATAATCAATAATTTAATACTATAATTGTAAGTTGTTAATATTAAATATATTTATTTCACTTTTTCTCGGTAAAACATTAAAAATAAAAGTTGGCATAAAAATCGCTTTATAACCCTTGAGAGTAAAAATTGACGGCAAAATAAACAAATCTTGCCGATTTTCCCGATTCAGGGATTGATAGGAACAAAGGAGTAATTTATGGCCCAGGTAATTAATACAAATATCATGTCGCTAAATGCGCAACGTCAATTAAATAAAAGTCAACTAACGCAAAATGAAGCAATGGAGCGTTTATCTTCTGGTTTACGTATCAACAGTGCAAAAGATGATGCGGCAGGGCTTGCTATTTCAACAGGTATGCAATCGCAAATTCGTGGTATTAATCAAGCAGTTCGTAATGCAAATGACGGTATTTCGATGTCGCAAACCGCTGAAGGTTCGATGGATGAAATGACTAATATCCTACAACGTATGCGTGAACTATCAGTACAAGCAGCGAATGATACAAATTCAGCAGATAATAAATTATCTATTCAAAAAGAAGTTGACCAACTTTATACTGAATTAGATCGTATTTCACAAACTACCCAATTTAACGGTACTAACTTGTTAGATGGTTCTAATCCATCGACGACATTGCAAATTGGTGCTAACTCAGGTGAAAATTTAACCTTTTCTATTGCAGCAGTAACAACCGCGGCACTTGGTCTTGATGGTGGTGTTAATAAAGGTGATTTAAATGGTGGTCGAGTTGTATTAGGCGCGGTATCAAAAGATCTTGTTGCTATTAATGGTGTGGATATTGGCGCTATTACAGCAACTGGTGGTGCTGCAGAGATGGAAAGAGTTATCAATTTAGAAACAGCTTCCACGGGAGTTGTTGCTGATGCTTATAATGTGGTTGAGGGAGCCTCTGCTAGTGACACTACAGGTATAACTAATGGGTTACAGTTCACGGTTGGAACGGGTGATACAGTGACATTAGGCGCTACATCATCTATCGCAAATCTTGCGGAGACCATTAACCGCGATGTTGAAGGCATAACGGCAACAGTAGGGGATGCTGGTAACATTATTTTAAATAATGATAGTGGTGAATCAATTAAGATTGCTGGCGCTACAGCATCACTCACAGGCGCAGGCTTGGAAGCCACTACCTTTGAAGGTTATTTAGGGTTAACGAGTCAAAGTGGAGAACCTATTGAAGTTGGGCAAGGTAGTTTAAGTACTGCAGCAGCAGGTGTTCCTACTAATACAGAGAAATTTGGTTTTCTTATCTCTAATGGAGATGCTGTACTCAGTAAAGGTATTACTCCAGGACCAATACTAGAAACTGATAAACTAACGATTAATGGTGTAGATCTAGTTGCAAGTGCAGCTGGTACAATTGCAGATCAAATCACTGCGATTAATAAGTTAACAGATGAAACAGGTGTAACTGCGACACCTGGTACTGCGCCAGCAAACACAATTATTTTTACTTCAGAAGATGGAGGAGATATCGTTATTGCTAGTGGTAAGGATACAACAACTGATAGAACTGCTGCATTAACTAAGCTCGGAGTTAATGAAGTGGGGGGCACAGCAGTTACTGATTTAAGTCTTAGCGTAACAACTTCAGATAAAGCAGTGCGAAGTTTAGATAAGATAGATAGTGCTCTACAGCAAATATCAGAATCGCGTGCGAGTCTAGGTGCGATTCAGAATCGACTCGGTTCTACTATTTCGAACTTAGAAAATGTATCTCAAAACTTGTCTGCATCAAACTCTCGAATTCAAGATGCTGACTTTGCTGCAGAAACATCAAAAATGAGTAAAGCACAAATATTGCAACAAGCTGGCACGGCAATGCTTTCGCAAGCTAATGCAAGTACGCAAAACGTACTATCATTGCTACAAGGATAAAGTGAGTTGATAATTGCTATTAATGTAGGCAATCACTCGCCACTTTAATCCGATTTATCATTACAAGTAAAATGGGTGAATATCTTACAGGTTTTTACTCTCATTTTCTCCTCAGTTCCCACCCATTTAAAGGCAGCCTAGGCTGCCTTTTTCTATTCTAGTTACCACCAAATCTGTTAAACATTAACTATAAGAAAACCTTTAAAAAATTAAAAAACATTAAATTATTAAAAATAAATAAAGTGTTTTAATATTTTGACCTTGCTTCTTTACCCTTCGTGGTAATTCGCTTTTGACTTTGACCTTTACCCCGCTACACCTCATTGGTTAAGGCCTTTAGATCTTTTAATAAATAAAACGATCTTTTTTTAATCTACCTCTAAAGTAATCGTTTTGTCAGTCGATAAAGTTATTAAGTCCGAACATCGACTGTTTTGAAAATGAACCGTTTAGCAATAAAAATTTTTAATGACACAAAAACATTAAAGTTATTTTTTAAGCGGTCGATAAGAATTACATACTTAATCAAACTGATTAAAAGTTTTATAAACAACTTAAGTCAGAAATAAATAACCAAGGAGCACATCATGGCCTCAGTAGTAAATACAAATGTAATGTCACTGAATGCACAACGTCAGTTAGGCAAATCACAATCAACACAAAATGAAGCAATGGAACGTTTATCTTCTGGCTTACGTATTAACAGTGCAAAAGATGATGCAGCCGGTCTTGCAATTTCTACTGGCATGCAGTCACAAATCAAAGGTATTAACCAAGCGGTTCGTAACGCGAACGACGGTGTATCAATGGCACAAACTGCAGAGGGTTCAATGGATGAAATGACTAACATCCTACAACGTATGCGTGAATTGTCTGTTCAGTCTGCCAATGATACAAACTCAGCAGATAACAGAGCGTCAATCCAGAAAGAAGTTGACCAACTTAGCTCAGAGCTTGACCGTATTGCTGAAACTACAGAGTTTAATGGTACTAAACTGCTTAATGGTACCGCTGGCGAAACCACACTACAAATTGGTGCAAACTCAGGACAAACATTAAGTTTCTCGATTGATTCTGTAACGACAAATGATTTAGGCTTAAATGGTAACCTTAATAAAGGCGACTTAAATGGTGGGCGTGTAACTGGTTTAATTACTAAAGATAAAATTGATGTTAATGGTGTTACGATCGGTGCCGCGACAGCTATTACTAATAATGATGCACTTTCGAATGCGAATGCAATTAATGAAAAAACAGCTGAAACGGGTGTAACCGCAAATGCATATAATGTTGTACAGGGATCTGGAACAGATAGTACTACAGGTAAAGAAGTAACGGGTATAACAACAGGAATGTCAATTCAAGTTGGTGCTGGAGATGCTGTTACTTTAGGTGCAACCTCTTCAATGGGTAATCTTGTTGATACTATTAATCGTGATGTTGCAGGTGTAACTGCGTCATTGGATGATGAAGGTGGCTTATTGTTAACTAACGATACTGGCGAAGATATTATCGTTACAGGAGGAGATGCAGCTACCACCGGTCTTACCGCTGCTACGTATAAAGGAAATGTTTCTTTAACTAGTGCGGATGGATCTGCAATTAGCGTCAATGATTTCGAGAAACCAGGACAAGGTGCAAACACTGGAGTTGCTGGTTTCTTGGCATCTAATGGAGCGGGTTCAATTAGTACTGGTTCTACTACTGCAACTCCAGGTGCAGTGGTCGCAACGGATAAAATACAAATTAATGGTGTTGATTTAGTTGCTAGTTTAGCAACAACATCAGGAGCTATGGCTACTGAAATTAACAAATTGACTGAGCAAACAGGTGTCACCGCAACGGCTAATGGGACTGGTCTTACATTTAGTTCAGCAGACGGTAGCGCAGTCGAAATTACCTCTGGAGCTGGTGGAGAAGTTGCTCAAAAAGCTGCATTGACTAAATTAGGTATGGGTGGTGGAATGGGAGGTAAAGTTGTTGACTCTCTTGGCACCAACGTAAAAACCGCAGCCGGTGCAACTAACACGATTGATCTGATTGATAGCGCATTATCGCAAATTAGTGAATCACGTGCGGGATTAGGTGCGATTCAAAACCGTTTAGGCTCTACTATTTCTAACTTAGAAAACGTTTCACAAAACTTATCTGCATCGAATTCTCGAATTCAAGATGCTGACTTTGCAGCAGAAACGTCAAAAATGAGTAAAGCACAAATCTTGCAACAAGCAGGTACATCAATGTTGTCGCAAGCTAATGCGTCAGCACAAAGTGTACTTTCACTTCTTGGCTAAACCTTAGGGTAGCTAACTTGTTGATTAATAGCTCCCTAGCAATAGGGGGCTTTTTTGCCATAAGGCTATAAGAGAAGAGGTTAATATGTCTGATTTTAATATTGCATTATCACCTTCCAATTTAGTAGGAATTGAAAAAGACAACATTAGAAGCACTCCTGCTGAAGAAGAGATTGCTCCAATCACGAAGTCTGAAGCAACTAAATCTGAAATAGTAAAAAATGAGAAAGTAATAAACGAAACAAAAGATAACGAGGAAACATCCAGTACAGTAAAAGAGACCGTTGATGAGATGAATGCTTTTTTACAAAGCATGCAACGCAATTTATCCTTTACGATAGATGAAGATTCAGGTGAAAAAGTTATTTCCGTTAAAGACTCTGAAACCGAAGAGGTAATTCGCCAAATACCTTCAGAAGAATTGGTTGTTTTACGTAAAAAAATGGATGACGTAGTCGGTATACTATTTGATACAAAAGTATAAGTTATTAGTTTAAAGTACCATGAAACTAAAAGCTATTCATCACTTCTATGAAGTGGTATAAATTTTGCTTTAATTAATGCATCAAAAATCGTTAATCGTAGATGATACGGAAAATAAGGAATCACTATGTCTTCAATCACTTCAACAGGTTTAGGCTCTGGCCTAGATATTAATAGCATTGTTACTGCAATTGTTGATGCAGAAAAAGATCCTGCGTTAAAAAAAATGACTGAAGAAGCCGTTGAAGCTACGGCAATGATATCCTCTTACGGTTTGCTAAATAGTGAACTTTCTTCTTTTAAATCATCTTATAAACAACTTGGTTACGATTCTAGTTTTGCTGCCGCTAATGCAACAAGTAGCGATAGCGATATTCTTGAAGCAACTTTAGGTTACGGCGCAGAAACGGGGCAATGGGAATTCGAAGTTAAGCAACGTGCGCAAGCGCATACTCTTGTTTCAGCAGTGGCCAATACTTTTACTGATATAACCAACGAAGTTGGTGAAGGCATTCTCACATTAACTTACGGTACTTATAGTGGCGTAGGTAATGATACTTTTACTGCTGATCCTGATAAAACATTTGAAACAATCACCATTTCTAACGATATAGATCCTCTCACTGGTAAAAGTAATAACTCATTGGAAGGTTTGCGCGACGAAATTAATGATGCTGATAATAATTACAGTGTTTCTGCATCCATTATTAATGATGGTACAAATTACCGCTTAATATTAACAAGTAAAGAAACGGGCGAAAAAAGTGCCGTGGAGTTGACTGCGACTGATCTTGCGGGTGACCCCATTGCGACCGCTGGTACAGGGTTAGATCGTTTTACTTATAGTGCTACTAACAAAAATATGACAGAGACGGTTGTTGCTCAAGATGCTGAACTTGTTATGAATGGTATTACTATTACTAGTGGCAGTAATGATGTTACCAGTGTTATTGAAGGTGTGACGTTAAACTTAAATGATGCTGAAGTTGGAAAAACAGTCACTTTAAAAATAGATAGTGACATTAGTCAAGTAGAGGAGCAAATCCAAGCTTTTTTTGAAAGTTATAATAGCACGATTACTAAAATGAATGAGTTAACCGTATTTAATGGTGTTGATGCAACTGACAACGGTGTATTGAATGGAGATTCAACAATTCGTAATATTCAATCTATGATGCGTGGCGTATTAAACACACAAATGGATCATATTGAAGGATCGATTCACAGCTTTGCTGATTTAGGCATGTTAACCAAACGTGATGGCACATTAGAATTAGATGCTGATAAACTTGCTGCTGCATTAAAAAATGATCTCGCTGGCGTTGCTGACTTCTTCACTGCGACTGGGACGACTACAGATTCGAAAATTTCCTTTGAAAGCAATAGTAGTTTTACAAAAGCGGGCACTTACGCTATAGATGTTTCCCAACTTGCAACGCAAGGTTCCTTAGCCGCTAATAATGTGGCTGGGCTTGTAATGAATGATACAAATAATAGCTTTCAAATACGTGTAGATGGTTATGAGTCGAGTTCAATTGACTTGACCATCGGTAGTTATAGCAGTGTTGATGAAATGATTATTGAAATGCAGGCTAAGATAAATTCTGATTCAAATCTCAAAGATAATGGTATTAGTGTCAAAATTATTAATGATGCAGGAAAACTTTCAATTACTTCTAATGAATATGGTTCATCTTCAACGGTTGGATTTACTACTAGTGATGCTGATTTTATTACCAACTTAGGATTTTCATCTTCTACTAGTATCATTGGCTTAGATGTTGAAGGTACGATTAATGGCATTTCTGCAAGCGGCAATGGTCAGTATTTATTATCTGAATCTGGCGATTCGGAAGGCATCAAATTACTCATCGAAGGAGGTGCTCTTGGAGAGCGGGGTAATGTTACTTACTCTGATGGTTTAACAACTGTGATGAATGATGTGTTAGACAGCATCATTGATACTAATGTTTCGGAATCTAGTGGCGATGTTAGCTCAAGCCAGGGCACTATTGATGGTAAAATAGATTCTCTTTATAAGAAAATTACCACATTAGAAGAGCAAGAAGAGGCATTAACATATCGTACTGATAAACTTGAGGCGCGTTTGTATAAAGAATTTAATGCAATGGATATCGCTGTTTCAACGTTAAATAATACCATGAGTTACTTAACCAGTGCATTAGATGCATTGCCTGGATATACTAGGGAGTAATTACTCGTAAGTATATTAATTCCTTACATATTAGTGCTATTACTTGTGGGGCACTTCTTGCCGTAACCTTATTGTTTAGTTCCCTACACTACATATACTAATTAAATTATAGATTATAGAATTATTTAATAATGATGTATTAATTATATTATTTGCTACTAGGTAGAAGAATGAACCCTCAAATAGATCAATTACAAGCCAAAATTCAAACTCAAATTTTGCAAGCTACTTTCTTAAAAAATATGACTTTCTTGAAATTAAAGATGCCGGCTATATTTCAGTATTTTCAAAATTATCAACCTCAAAAAGTTCAGCTTGCTTTTGATGCTAATGGGTATGTCAATGTAATAGCGAATAATAAGTTTGTTTATCAAGGTGATCCAAAAGATAGCTCTATTAAGCAAGTAGAGGCTTTTCTTGACAAGCCTCCGTGTTTTGATTTTGAAGTTGAGAGTAAGAATGAGGCTTCTTTTAATTACGAACATGAAAAAGTAATCCATGATATTTATACTAAGAGACGAGAAACCGTAAAAGATAGCGCGCTATACGATTTAAAAAAGGGTGGGCAAATTAATTTCATTGCTTTCATGGGAAGTGGTATGGGGTATCATATTGACCAGTTATGTTCGCAATATTCTATCCGTTCAATGTTTATTTTTGAACCTGAGCCAGATATGTTTTTTGCGACGTTGCATTGTGCCGATTTCAGTCATTGGTTTGAACATTGTCAACGCTTGGGAGGAGAACTAACATTTAAGGTTGGTGGCGTAGAAGAGGAGTTCGTTAATGATATTAACCTCTACTTTAAGCGTGAGGGAGCATTTAACTTACCACAGATGTATCTATACCGTCATTACATAAGTGATAAAACAACAGATGCGTTTAAAACCATAAATGAACTCGCATATCGATATAAAAGTGGTTGGGGATTTTGTGAAGATGAGATTATCGGCATCTCTCATTCACTCGCGAATGTATCTGCCAAAAAGGCTCATGTACTATTAAATCGCGCTAAAAAGAGTATTCCACAGCTTCCCGTGTTTATAATTGGTAATGGCCCATCATTAAATGAAAATATTGAGTACATTAAACAGAATCAAAATAATGTGATCGTTATTTCCTCTGGTACTTCTTTGAAACCTTTACTCGACAATGGCATTAAGCCCGATATACATGTTGAACAGGAACGACCTAAAAGCATTTATCATTGGGTTAAAAAAGTCGGCCATGAGGATACGTTAAAAGAGATACCTATCCTGTGTTTGAACACAGTATACCCTGGTATATTAGATTTATTTAAACAGCCCTATGTCGTGCTTAAAGTAGGCGATGCTGGGGCTTCTTTTATACGTGAATATGTTTCAGAAAAATATGCTGAATTGTGCTTTTGTAACCCGACAGTAACAAATGCTTCAACTTCTATCGCGATTGCTATGGGTTTTAAAAATCTATTTTTGTTTGGTTTAGATTACGGATTTAAAAAAGAAGGTGAAGATCATGCAAAGGGCAGTATTTATCAAGATATAAAAGGTTATCAACTTGCAAGTCACTTTAAGGTTCCTGCAAGTTTTGGTGGGGAAGTGCATACAACACGTATTTTTGATTTTTCGCGTGGTGTATTAGAAATGTTATTAGTTGAGCATCCGGAGGTTAAATGTATTAATGTGAGTGATGGTGCAGCTATAAAATTCGCAGAAGCTTGTAAAATGAACAATTTACCTCAGTTTACAAAAATTGTGAATAAACAAAAAATGGTCGATAACTGCTTGAACTCTAACTTTGATGATAGTTATATTATCTCACATGACTTATCAACTGATTTTAAAGCATTACTACCCACATTTAAAACGTATGCCTCATTCCTTTGCCAATGTTTAGATAATGTGAAAACAAAAAATGCCTTAACGCAAGCATTCTCGATACAATATAAGTTTGTTAATGATATAGATAATGAACGCGATAAAAAATTATTTTATCGTTTTTTCATTGGCACTATAAACTATCTTCAAGCCAGTATTATGAGCAATGTTGCCCGCTATAGCAATGAATTAGAGCAACAGAACTTTATTGCTTTTTGTATTCAAAAGATGCAACAGCATCTGTTGTTTTTAGTTGATGACTTAAGTGAACACTTTGATAAAGGTGCGCGCGTTTAACGGGTAACAAGGATAAGTCATGAAACAACATAAATTGATGCTAAAACTAAAAAAAGCAAGCAAGGCAGCAGGCAAAAAAGATCATGTCGGTGCAATTCATATCTGTAAACAAGTGCTATCGAAAGACATTGATAATATAAATGCTTTAAAGTTATTAGCGACTAGTTTCATCGCTTTAAACCGATTTTCTGAGGCAAAAAACATATTAAAAAAAGTAATTCCGTTAGTTAACAAACAAGATAGTTACCTATTATTACATCTATTAGGCTGTAACTATATTAGCCAACAAGATTATCATGCCGCGTTGCCTGTTTTAGAAGAGGTATTTAATAGCAGTGGTGATAGTAAGGTATTACTTGATGTGGCATTAGTTTATTTCAAGTTAGGAGATTATGAGGCCGCCCGTGACGTATATTTTAAATTAATTGAATTAGAGCCTGATAATCATCAAGCTAAATTTAATCTATATCCTATCCTATTACACTTTAAAGATTATAAAAGTGCATGGACTTGTTTTCATAGTCGTATTGAGCGTCAAGAAATAAAAGATCAAGTACATTGGTTTGCAGCGAAATGGGCTGGTGAACCACTTACTGATAAAAATATACTTATTTATCCTGAGCAAGGTATTGGCGATAACCTTTCATATACAGGGTGCTTCGCAGAAGCGATTGCAGATGCCAAACAAACTCATATTGTTTGTGATAATCGTTTAAAAGGACTTTATCAACATAATTTCCCTACCGCTATTATCCACTCCTATGATGATGTAAATCGAGAACAGGCAGTAAAAGGCGATTTTGATTGTCAAATTTTAGCAGGCTCTTTACCTTATTTTTATCGATTAGATGAAGAGGCATTTTTAAATGAACCCAAACTACAAATTTCAGATGAGTTACAGCAAGCTAAAGCCAGTCGTTTGTCAGATAAAAAACTAAAAATTGGGATTTCATGGTTCCATGGGCGTGTAAATGATGGCAATGCCAATTCTATGTACCTTGAAGAGCTACTCCCATTATTAAAAATGGAAAATATTGAATGGATCAATTTACAGTTTGGAGACTGGCAATCAGAAGTTGATGCGTTACAACGAAAATACGGTACTGAGATAACTCACTTCGAAGATTGCGCCGCCAGTGGTGATTTTGAACATTATGGTGCTTTAATCTCCAGCTTAGACTTAGTTATCTCCGCGAGCAACGCTGCATTGATGTTTGCTTCTCGTTTAGGTGTTAGGTCTTGGATGTTTTTGCCTGCTGCGCAAAAGTTATTACAACGCGAGGATTTTAATGAAGCTATATCATTGAGACAAGAGCGTCGCTTTTATAGAAGTAATGATGAAGGCTGGGAAGGGATTATACAGCAAATGTGTAATGAAATTGAATTACTCTAATCTGATGCTGTACTGTAGCTTGAATTCGGTTTGATTATCCTCTTTCAGCGTATCGTCTAGCTCTTGTAAACTGAAGAAAACTCTCGTTAAGAAAAGGTCGTTATCAACACTATTTTGTAGCATGACAAAAGGGGTTGATTGTTGTTGATCAATTTGAATCGAGAGTAGTTTTTTACTTTCTCTACCGAGCTCTAAAGTCCCCTCGCTTACACCCAAGCCGCCTTGACAACTTTGCATCAAAGACCGTACTTGAGCATGTTCAATAATGGTATACTCGTCGATGATGTGACGTTCAGGAAATTTCCCGCCATTATGAGTTTGATACCAAAAGGTTTCATTTTTAGGGCGTGTTTTTAAGGTAATTGCGCCACTTCTGATTGAGCCTTTAATGCATTTATGTAAGGAAATTTTTGCTTTGAAGGTGATTTTTTTTGTATTTAGATCAATCTCCCACTCTTTGTCAATATGACCAATTTTCTTTAATGCTATGTTTGTTTGTATTTGCAAGTTATTAGCTTGCTCTTGATAAGTGATATTACCTACTCTTGCTAAGTCACTCACTCTTCCATGCTCTGCACTGTCTATTACTGTTGTGCCCGTATAAAAATCAGCTCCGTGGTCAATGAAATCTAGCTCTCCATGGCGCACTGTACCAAAAGGAAGTTCCTTTCCATCTATTAGCAGGGACTCTAAACAAAGCCCCTTATCGCGTAAGAATATAAATTGACAGTTATCTTTTTTAATACAGATAGTTTTAGCTGATTCAATGATTTCAAAGTACTTTGGCGAACCAGTATTAGCGTCGGAAACTATTTCGCTGCTTTCAAAGTGTTGTAAATATCGCATTGCTTGAGCCCACTTTTTAGGGGTGATATGAGTGCGATAATCACTCCCCCAATACTGTAATAGCTTCTTCCATTGCTGCTCATCATTTTCATTTTTTATTGTCGTGAAAAAACGATAGCATAAATTATTAATATAAGTTGCTCCACGCCCACAGGCTGCCCAACGACTAAGTGCATATTTTTGTTGTTTTTTCACTAAAATAGGGTGGCTACTTGTTGTCAATGTGAGTTGTAACTGATTGTTTAGTAGTTTATCAAGAATGATTTTGGGTAATAAAAAATCACCCAATTCCTTTAGTTTTTTTGTGATATTAGCAATATTCTCCCATTCATCAGCAAGAATAGTTGCTTCGGTTTCAAAGCGCCCTGGGCGATAGTTAAATATCTCGAGATCTGAACTGTAAATAGGTAGTGCTTGATAACCGTGAGAGATATAGGTGGCAATTTTTGATAAATATTTATTTGTTTCTAATTCATTATGGATAGTGCGTTGATAGTGTTGAAAAATAATACTATCAGTCCACAATAAAGGTAGTTGCGTACTCGTTCCTTTTGCAATAACAGGGCGGTGAGCATAACTTTTTAACCAGTCTGAATGCAGGCTAAAGGCATTATTCCACTCCATCGCTAGACCTTGATAGCCTGACTCAGCGTAGACATCTATCATCGATTGCGACAATGCTTGCTCATTCACATAGGCGATAGTAGGTTTTATGCCTAAAATATTCTGATAGGTTCTCAGTCCGATAAGCTGATTTTTCAAATTAACTTGGTAAGGGACTAGCGGCCCAATAATTTGCATATAACCGCTACCAATTAACTCAACTAAACCTTGTTCATGTAACGCTTTAAATTGCGTTATCCACAGTGGGCGATAGTGTTGTATTTTCTCTAAGCTATATCCACTCAGCTCAATTCCAATCGGTGTTTTAGTCTTTTCTATAAATGCTAATAATGGGAAATAACACTTATCGATGACTTCAGGTAGGGATTCCTCTTCAATGGCAGAAAAAGCCAAATTACCATGGAATATTTTATAAAATTTAGTCAACCTGAATGCCCATGTTTAATATTTGTTGCTCTGCATGTCGGGTTGCACTTTCTCTAGAGCTACCTTTGCTGATTACAAAACCGAGTCGATTCGCATGGTTTTTTGTTTTAGTCGTAATAATATCACCAGGATTTGCATGGAAGGCTTGTAGTATTATATTCTCATTTTCGTCAGGTATCGTGAGCGATTTAATCTTTCCCTGTAAATTATCTTCTACAAATTTGTATCTAATCGAGATATGCTTATTCTGAGTAATCGATAGTTGAGAAGCATTGATTGATTCATTTAGGTGTAGTTTTATTGCGATTTTTAAGAAGTCTACGCCAGTATTTTCTGGTATTTCTACAGTGGAGAAGTTCCCTCCAGAAAGGCGTAATGCGAATTCAATAATAAATAGTTTATCTTCATAGATAACAATATCGCCTTTGATAACAGCATTATTTATGCCTAACCCGTCAATGATTAACTGCAGTTGTTTAGTAAGAGAATATTTTAAGGTTTCTGTCATATACAAAGAAGGTAGGTCGCCACCATCTTCGATGATATGTGGAAAAAATCTTTCCATATTACTGTAATTACGATCTGCAAAACCAATATTATGAATTTCTCCATTAATAATAAATGACTCGGTGCTGACCTGTGGGCCGGCTAAATACTTCTCTATTAATATTTTATCACTTTGGGTGTTATTAAAAGCTTCTGCAAAGGCCTCTTCAATTTGATCAAATGAGTTGATGAAGCTAACACCACGAGCCGCAGAGTTATCTATGGGCTTTATTATAATTGGTAATTGGTGCTGTTTAATAAACGTTTCAATTTCTTGTTGTTGTGAAACGAGTTTGAAAGCAGGAATATTAACGCCCTGTTCTTCCATAAAGCATTTACTTTGGTATTTATCTTCGCTTAATTGGGCCGCTTCATTCTTGATAGTGTAATTCACACCTAACCGTGTTGCCGTACGAGCAATGATATAGGGAATATCGACTCCAAACGCAATTACACCATCAACGGATTTATCTAACGTATTATCAATGAAGCTTTCAATTTGTTGGAAATGTTTAATGCTGACTTGATGAAATTCATCAGCAAGTGATTTGCCTTTAGCCTCTGGGTTTCCATCTAAAACAACTGTGTATAGACCCATCTCCCGGGCTTTTATAAGGCCCGGTATTTGATCTTGTCCCGCGCCTAAAACCAATAATGTTTTAACCAAAATACATTCCGCCATTTGCATTGATTGTTTGCCCTGTCACATACGACGATTGCTCTGAGGCTAAATATAGCGCGATGTCTGCAATCTCTTGTGAAGTGCCTAATCGTCCCATAGGGATATTCTTTGCCTTCTCTTTCCCTGCTTCGCTACTTAATTCTGCTTTTGACATTTCAGTTGCTACAAGCCCTGGAGAGATAGCGTTAGTGTTAATCCCATCTCTAGAGTAGATTTTTGCAAGCGAGTTGGTGAGGCTTATTAAAGCGGCCTTGGAAGCTGCATAATGAACTTGATTAAATCCTCCCCATTGGCCACCGATAGAGGTGATATTAATGATGCGGCCCCATTTATTTTGAATCATATTAGGGATTACTTCTTGAGAAAAAGAAAATGCACCTTTGAGGTTAACATTTAGCATATTTTCCCAATCGTCATCACTGATGGTTAAAAAATCTTTCTCTTGAGCAATTGCTGCATTATTTACCAATACGCTAATGTGAGTATTGAAGTGTGTTTCAGCTTTTTTTATCGCTTTTTTTATGGATGTTCTACTCGCAATATCAACTTGTACGGAGAAACAATTTTCATCGGTAATTATATTGTTGTTATACCCATAAGCTACGTAATACCCCTGCTTTCTAAAGGCATCAGCAATGGCTTTTCCAATGCCTTTTGCTGCACCAGTAACTAAGACAAGTTTATTTGTTAATGATTGCATTTTTTATACTCTCCGTAGATATATTGTATAAGGCTGCTAATTCTTCTGGTTCGCCAGACATACCAAACTTATCTTCAATGCCAATCCGTTTTAATTTTGCGTTTATGTTATTTTCTGCAAGCACTTCAGCAATCGCACTGCCTAATCCGCCAATAATATTGTGATCTTCACAGGTAATAACGTGTTCTGCATTCTTACAGTGGAGTAACACAGTTTCTTCATCTAGTGGTTTGATTGTACTCATATTGATAACAGTGATATCGCTATTTTCTGCTGCTTGTAGTGCTCTGTATACCATGATGCCCGTTGCAATAATTGTTGTTTTTCCTTTACCGTGTTTGAGCACGTTTGCTTTACCAATTTCAAATTGATAATCATCTGCATGAACTGTAGGTACTGGGCTTCTACCTGAGCGCATATAAACAGGCCCTTGATACTTAATAATTGCTTCAGTTGCTTGTTGTGTTTCTAACTCATCAGCAGGAGAAATGACTACCATGTTAGGTATTGAACGCATTACCGCAAGGTCTTCAATAGCCTGGTGAGTGGCACCGTCAGGCCCTGTATCTAAGCCTAAATGACTCGCTACAATTTTTACATTTGCATTAGGGTATGCAATAGAGTTGCGTATTTGATCGAGAGGACGCAGTGTGGCAAAAACACCATAAGCAGTTACGATAGGGACTAAGCCACTATTTGCGAGGCCGCTGGCTACACTCATCATATTTTGTTCTGCGATTCCGCATTGAATAAAACGTTCAGGGTAAGCTGCTTTAAAAAAATTTGTGTTGGTGCCGCCTGCTACATCTGCATCTAATACTACAAAATTTTCTTTTTCTGCTAATTCGACAAGTGCATGACCGAAGGCTTCTCTTAATGAAATCATATTTATGCCTCTTCTAATTCTTTAATTGCGATGTTCAGTTGTTCTACATTTGGGGCACAACTACCATGCCATAATGGATCATTTTCCATATAGGAAATGCCTTTTCCTTTTACGGTATGTGCGATAATAACGCTCGGCTTTCCTTTTATTTTTGAACAACGATCAAAAGCTTCTTTTAATGCGTCAATATTATGTCCATCAACTTCAATAACAAACCAACCAAACGCTTTCCATTTATCTGCAAGGGGATCAAGAGCGGTAATATTTTCACAGTAATCATCACTTTGTAATTTGTTGTAATCAATGATGGCAACAAAATTGTCGAGTTTATGGAAAGTGGCAAACATTGCCCCTTCCCATATTTGCCCTTCGTTACATTCTCCATCACCAATAATGCTATAGGTTCTATATTCTTTCTTTTGCAGTTTCGCACCAAGCGCCATCCCCAATGCTTGAGAAAAACCAATGCCTAAAGGGCCTGATGTCGCTTCAACTCCGGGAACTTTTACAGTAGGGTGCCCTTCACATAAGTTATTGGTTTGTCTTAATTTCAACAGCTCTTTTTTAGGCAAAATATCTTTGGCTACTAATGTCGCAAATAATGCTGGGGCTGCATGACCCTTAGATAGAATTATTCTGTCTCTTTCTGGTGAACCTAAATTATCTTTATTGATATTGGCTATATGAAAGTAAAGTGTATATAAAATATCAATACATGAGAGTGAACCACCTGGATGTCCGCTTCCTGCATGGTGTAAAGCTTGTAGTGCTAACGCTCTAATTTTATTTTGTGGCTTCATATTTGCTCTCTAAATTGCGTACAAGACGGTCTCAAATAGATTTTGAGAGTGATGTCCTAGGTATAATTGGTAGTTAGGGTTTAGTTGCTTAACTAATAAAGGGATTTTCCAAAGGTCGTCAAATTCATGATAAATACAAATGGCAAGGCGAGGTTTATCTTTTATGATGGTATTTACTGCACCTTTAAGCGCCATTATTTCTGAACCTTCGATATCCATTTTAATAAAATCGATATTTTCCAATTGCTTTTCTTGTGCAAAAGTATCGATAGATACAACTTCAATTTTGTGTTCGCTTATTTCAGACTGAACTTGAAATTGCATATCATTTTCAGCCTCTTTTTTGAAATAAAGAGACGTTTTTTTATTATATAATCCTGCGTTGACAGGGGTTACTGAGGCTGACATGTTTTTTGTTATAATGGTTTTTTGAAGTTTTTTGAAGTTTTCAATGTCAGGCTCAAATGCAAGTATTTTGCATTGAGTAGATAAACGGTTATTAAAATCTAAACTGCTGTCTCCATACCATGCACCACCATCAATAATTGTATCATTTTTTTGTGGGGATACTTTCGGATGAAAGTAATCAGGAAATTCTGCTGGTTGAATAGAGGTAGGGTTTTTAGTTTTTCTAAAATGGATTAAGCTTAAAAAAACTTCTTTAGATTGTTCATCATCAAGTATTTCCAATGCTTGATTAATTTCCTCTTCCGCATTATTAATGCGGTTTAAATCAAAGTGGCCATGCCATCTTTTATAATCAAAAGCATATGAGAAATCATAAAATTCTAGAACATGTAATTTAGCTAATTGTTTGCCAATATCTTTAGAGTACATGCTTGTGATTAATACTGGCAGACTTTTCGCTGTTAGGTCGTCTGGTTTCAATACTTTTAAGTTATTTATGTAACTTCCTTGAATACTCTCATTGTTATCGCATAAGTACTTCACGGAAATACCCATATTAGTAAGTTCACTAATGGCTATATTTAGCATACCTCCAGTACCGAATATTATGACTTCTTTTGATTTCAACATAGTATTTCCTTTAATAAACATTGATGTGGTCGTAAAGAGTAATAATTTTGTTCTCTTCAACACCATATTGTAATAGCTCATCTTTAATAATATTTTGATTTCTATAGCTGGATGCAATGTAGCTGATTTCAGGATGCATTAAATTTGAAATGATGTCGGGGGAGCATATATCAATACCTCTCCATGTTTTACCTTGTTTATTTTTATCTTTATCGACGATAATAAATTCAATTTCTTTGCTGAAGAGAGTGCTAATCTGATAAATGAATTCAAGATGCATTCCACCGCCCCAGATAACACAACGAGGAGTGTTTATTGCTAACAGCTTTTCTTCCGCCTTTGCGAGCGACATGTACCAATTTTGCATATAATTATATAAATATTTTTTTTCTTGGGGCTCTACAGATAAGTTATGATTTACTAATCCTTTCTCTACAATAACGCGACAACCGTTATAATCTTGTTGCTCTTCCCATTCAATAACCTCCCAACCTGACGCAGCTAAAATATTCTTAAAGCTATTGCGACTGAAGTGCGTTAGGTGCTGAGCGCTGAAAAATCCGTTGATATCATTGGTTAGACCATTTTCAAGAATAGGGATTTCAATAATAAACTTAGTATTGGTATTAGATAGTGTGTGAAGGCGTTTTAAAGTTTGCAGAGGATCTTGAAGATGCTCTAAAACATGAAACATAGTGATGATATCAATCTTATTATTATATTCGATCATTTCAAATGGCGAACACAGGAATAAAATATCGGGGTTATTTTTTTGTGCCGTTGAAATAGACTGTTCATCAATATCAATACCAATTTTATTAATATTTTTGGGCAGAGAAGCAATGAAGGAGCCTATGCCACATCCTATGTCCATGAAACTTGTATTTTCAACATTGATCCTATCTTTGATCCAATTAAATTGCTCTAGTGGCCTTTGCAATGTTGAACCATAAGATTGACCAGCTTCACTAAACAGCGTATTGAAACCTGTTGTGCTATAACAAGGGTTTAAAAATATTGCATTACACTTCTGACACTGTTGCTCTTGAATAGTTGCTTGTTTACAAGATGATTCTGAATCAGAGAAAAATTGAAAATTATTGAAAGTTAATACAGTTGTTGCTTGTTGATGTTGGCATATAGGGCAACTCCTGTATGTTAATAATTGAGCGTCATTATTGTTGTTTTTTATATTGATTTTTTTCCAGTTAAACTGCATTTCTAGCTTCCTTTAATATTTTTTTTACAATTAGGCATTGCTCTATACCATATCTATTTATATTAAGTGTTGGTTCAATAATAGTTGGATTTTCTTTAATATTATTAATATGCAAAGGCATCGCCAGTTTCTGTTTGTAAAAATATTGACTTGCTGTTTTGTGATCACTGTTTAATAAAATATGCGTAGCAGGAATGCCTAAGGCAATCAGCTCATATGCTGTGACTCCAAAGCTGATAACTGCATAATTGATCGTTTTTAGAAAATTACACATATTACTGACGCCATAATAGACTTTAGTATCTGTATTTATGATGGTTAGTCTATCTGGATGATCCTGTGAAATAATTGTGTGTATTTTAATGTTGTGAACCATTAGTAACTTATTGATAATAGGAAGAGTCAGGCGCATGGGGTCGGTTCCACCCATCATAACTAGAATATCTCTATATGTTTTTTTTGCTGGGTTAAGTACATTTTTTGAATAAAACTCAGGCCTTAGCAAAACATACTCTAATCCCTGCTTTATTTCTCCTGTAAATCCACTCCAATCAAGCTTGCTAAGCTGTGCATGAGGAGGATAAAAACAAAGATCACAGGCTTTTCGGTAATCACTTGGTTCATCAATGGCAACGGTAAGGATATTCTCTTGTTTTAATGACTCAATGGTTTTGATTGCTAAACCATCTCTTACGTCACCAATGAAAATATTAACAGACAATTGTGCTGCTAATGAGGTTATCCATTGGTGGTAATTAAAGGGCATTGGTGGCAAGAAGTAATGAAAGCCTTGTTCTGTTACTTTTTGAATACCAAGCTCGTAGTCTTTCTGGGCAAAGTAAACATTATGCCCTTTAGCCTTTAACTCGTTAGCCAATACTAAACAACGGGTTACATGGCCCAAGCCTATTTGAATAGAAGCATCACAGCGAATTAAAACATTAAGCGCTTTCAAAACTATCTCTAATTTCTTTGAAAGGGCGTAAACCATCACTCGGGTCTGCACGCCATAAGCGATCTGCTTGCTCACTGGGTGCTGCAATTTTTATTCCTGTCCCATCTGCAATAAAACCATCTTTAATTAATGAAATGGTATCTTTGATTGCATCGGGCAACCAGCAATGGCCTGCTGCAAACTCTTCTCCTTTGCCATCAATATCAAGATGAAACTCAATCGCTGTTGCTCCCCACTTATGCACGGCCCTTAATAACACTGCTGGTGACACGCTGTGATCTGATAACCCGACTTCACAGCTGAAATTACCTTGTAACGTATTGATTGCTTTTACATTCGCTTCATTAATTGGGGTTGGATACCCTGAGATTGCATGCAATAAGGTTAATTTAGCTTCGCTGTGTTGAGTGAATACTTGGACTGCATGTTTAATTTCTTCAAGTGTTGCCATGCCTGTTGATAAAACAAGATCTTTTCCTGTTTTTGCGCAAGCGATAATGAGGTCATCCCAAACTAGTTCATAGGAAGCAATTTTGTAAAAATCGACATAAGGCAATAATTCTGCGACGGCTTCAAGGTAGAAGGGAGTGCAGGTGAATTGCATTCCTAATTGATGGCAATATTCTGATAATTCAGGCAGAAAATCAGTGGGGAGTTCCCACGCTCTTCGATTACGGTGCTCGGCACTTTTTTCTAATATTTCAGGAGAAAAGAGTTGGTCTATTTTAAATAACTGAAATTTTACAGCATCACAACCAATCTCTTTCGATGTTCGAATAAATTCTTTAGCTCTAGAGATGTCCTGACCATGATTACTCGACACTTCGGCTATAAATAATGGGGCTAACTCAGACATTGCCTTTCCCTCTTTGCTGTATTAGTTGATACATCAGTTCCGCCTGTTCCCAATCTTCCCATGCGTCTATGTCTTGCACTAAATAGCGAGGAAGAATAATAGGGATACTGCCTTTTCCAAAAGTAATATCAGTGGCTGGTTTATTTAAAGATTTCCAATAAAACTGTCCTGCATCTTGATACGCTTCTTCTAAATCTTGGCTGCGAGTAAAAAAACACTCTGGTTGAAACATCTCACAGCGCCCACTTTCATTAATTTTGAAAGTTCGCTGAATTGGGAATGGCATACTAGTCACGCTAAAGGCTTGCTCAGCATTGCTATTTATTAGTTTGTTGTAGCCTTCAATCAGAAATTCTTTTTGCAATAGTGGGGCGGTGGCATAAATAGTACATAGATAATCATATTGCTGACCTAATGCTTGCATATGCTTTATCGCATGCTCTACAACATCGCCCGTTCCGGTGTGATCGTCCGCCAATTCATCGGGCCTAATAAAAGGAACTTCAGCACCATACTGCTGTGCTATTTGTGCTATTTGTTGATCATCGGTAGAAACGATTACTCTTTCAAATAAGCCGCTTTCTATTGCCAACTCAATGGAATATGCAATTAATGGCTTTCCATGAAATAGCTTTATATTTTTACGAGGAATGCGTTTACTACCACCTCTCGCAGGAATAATTGCAATGTTCATGACAGCACCTTATCTAATGCTTGAATAATAAGCGTCTGTGATTCAGTTGATAAATGTGCATAAATAGGAATACTAATAGAGTAAGCATAATATTTTTCAGCATTGGGAAAATCACCTTTTTTAAAACCAAATTTTTCGAAATAAGGTTGAAGATGTAGTGGGATATAATGCAAATTTACACCAATGCCAACATTTCTTAATTCATTGAATATTTGTCGATGACTTTTAGTTAATTCATCTAAATTCAGTTGAATGATATATAAGTGCCATGAAGAATCTGTTGATGGTAATTGTTTGGGGCGCGTGATTGGTAGGTTTGCTAGTTGTTCATTATAATATGTTGCAATAGCTGTTCGTTTAGCGACAAATTCTTGTAATCGATTTAATTGACTTACACCTAATGCTGCATGTAATTCGCTCATTCTATAATTAAATCCTAACTCAAGCTGTTCGTAATACCATTCACCGTGAGAAACTTCTGTCATGATTTTTTCATCACGAGAAATGCCATGGCTACGTAATAGTTGCATCTTATCTGAAAGCATTTTGTTGTTAGTGGTGGCTACTCCACCTTCTGCGGTTGTCACTATTTTGACTGGGTGAAAGCTAAAGACGGTTATGTCGCTATAACGACAATTACCAATAGGTTTATCCTGATATTTTCCGCCAATCGCATGCGCTGCATCTTCAATGATTTTAAATCCATACTTTAGACTTAGCTGGTGGATCGTTTGCATTTCGCAAGATTGGCCTGCGAGGTGTACGGGGATGACGACTTTAGGTAGTTTATTCTGTTGTTTGGCTACGATTAACTTTTTTTCAAGTTCTATTGGGGATAGGTTATAAGTCTCTGAGTCAATATCCACAAAATCAACGGAAGCGCCGCAATATAACGCACAGTTAGCACTTGCGACAAAAGTGATAGGGCTGGTCCAGACGATATCGCCTTTGCCTACACCTAGCGCTAAACAAGCGATATGTAATGCTGATGTTGCAGAGTTGACTGCAACAGCATACTGACTTTGTGTGACTTCATTAATCGCTTTTTCAAAAAGAGGCACTTGAGGACCTTGCGTTAAAAAGTCAGACTGCAATACTTTAACCACAGCCTCGATATCTTGCTGATTAATGTCTTGTTTACCGTAGGGGATCATTTTTCAGCTAGCTCATTCAATTTTAATAATTCATGTTGTGTTAGGAAATGTTCATTATTCAGCGAATTATATTCATAACCTGGCTTAACTAACTTTCCTTTTTCTTGAATATTATTTAACGTGAAGTCGTTACTACGATTAAAAAATTTAATGGAAGGAGCGATAAGGAAATGATCGCTATATTCATAAGTATGGTATGAATCATCAGCAGGGCACATTATTTCGTGCAGTTTTTCACCAGGTCTAATGCCGACTATTTTAATCGATAAATTCGGTGCCATTGCTAATGCTAGGTCTGTAATTCGCATTGACGGTATTTTCGGAACAAAAATTTCCCCCCCTAACATACGAGTAAAATTCTTTAGTACAAAGTCTACGCCGTCCTGTAATGTTATCCAGAAACGAGTCATATCAGGATGGGTGATTGGAATTTCTGTTACACCGTCATTAATTAATTTATCAAAGAAAGGGACAACACTACCACGAGAGCCTGCTACATTACCGTAACGTACTACAGAGAAAAGGGTTTGATGGCCTCCTGACATATTATTGGCTGCAACAAATAGTTTATCTGAAGCGAGTTTAGTTGCGCCGTATAAGTTGATTGGATTAGCCGCTTTATCTGTTGATAGCGCAATAACTTTTTTTACATTATTTTTTAAAGCTGCATAAATAACGTTTTCAGCACCATTAATATTAGTTTTAATACATTCTGTAGGGTTGTACTCAGAAGCGGGAACATGTTTCATCGCCGCTGCATGAATGACGTAATCGACTCCATTCATTGCTTGTGTTAAACGGTCTTTGTCTCGTACATCACCTATAAAATAACGCATGCAAGGTGCCTTAAAATCTTGCTGCATTTCAAATTGTTTAAGTTCATCACGAGAAAATATAATTATTTTTTTCGGTTGGTAACGCTCAAGTAATGTTTTGACATACTTTCTGCCAAATGAGCCTGTTCCACCTGTTATTAAAATAGATTGGTTATTAAACATGATGACCTTTTTAAATAATTGGCTGTCGAATGTAAATAAATAAATATATGTTATTTATATGCTTTTATTTTTTTTTTGTTGCGTTGCAATGCTAATGATTTATCTTTTAATGTTTTGAAGCTGTTGTCGGCTTTTTCTTGCAATGTACTAATTTGTTTTTTAAGTCTTTTAAGTGGTTCAATCACACTTAATAATTCGTTTTCAGTGTGTTTGGTAAGGAAGTCTTTTAATAAGTCCCCAAAGAGGTCTTGCTGTTGTCGAAATGTTTCGTACTCTTCCTGAACTATCAATAGATTAAGTTTTTTTTCAAATTCAAATAGTACTTCAAGTTTAGCGTTGATGTTAGTCATTAAAGATCCAATTTAAGCGTTTTTTAGCGATTATTTATTTAACGAATAGTATTAACGGTTATATTGCTGACGAATATCTTGTGGAATGCCATCCCAACCGGATTTTATTTCAGAGATTAAAGCACCGACTTCGGTTAACGGTTCTGTTGTGTTTTTTAAGTTCGCCTGGTTAACTTGGCGTACCATATAACCGTACAAGTCATATAGGCTAGCGGATAGATCCCCACCCTTTTCCATATCTAAACTATTTTGTAATTCACCAATTAAACCAATCACCTTTCTAAGCATTTTATTTTTATTTTCAAAATCTTTACGACCAATTGCCCCTTTTGCTCCTGCTAGGTTACCCAATATATGCTGCATTATCAGCGAAATAAGGGTATGAGGATCTGCTTGTTCGATGTTGTTCATATTGGAGTTTTGATATTGTTGGACTGAGCGACGCATATTGATTCCTTGCTGAAAATATTTAATCTTTCGTAAGCAGTGTACTTTTAGTTTCTATAACTGCACTGCTATTTATATTGTTTATTTAAAATGCTGTGTTGATTATCAGCGTATTTTGTCATTTAAGCTAGTTTGTACACTCGTATAGTCAACCTATCACTACGTCAATCTACAACTAGGTTGTACTAAAGCAACGTACAATAAATATAAGCAAAATATATACCATTTTGTTTTTTTTAGCAGTTTTACTTATTTTGATTATTGCAGCCGTATAAATGTTGTTATTTATACTACCTCTAAAGGTTTATTGTGTCATTTTACAGTCATCGTCATCTTTTTGACTGTTTTTCAATGCAAATAGTAAAAATTGTTCTATCATAACCTTCACATCTTGGTTTCTTTGAATGAGTACTGATTATGCTACAACGCCCACCCATTTATTTAGTCGATACAACTGCTCAACAAGTAGAGGTATTACAAACTGTTTTACATTTTGTTGGTGAAGCTTATCAAACGGTTGCTCTTGAAAACTTAGCGCAACAGGTAGAGAAAACAGCTCCTTTGTGCGTTATTTATGGTAATCAACATGAGCAATTAGATGCCCTACTAAACAGCTTTGCTAAGACTCCTTTTATTAGTCTCTCTGGGCAAGTGGCGAGTGTGGATAGTAATCATATCGGTGTGCTTAATTTACCTATCATATATTCAGAATTAACGCAGTTATTACATTATTGCCAAACGTTTTTGAATCCAAATCATAAATTGAGTAAAGCCAATAAATATTTAATCACTTCTTTAGTGGGTAAAGGCTTACGTATTCAAGAAATTCGTTATTTAGTAGAACAAGTGGCTGAAAGTAATGCGAATGTGCTGATTCTAGGCGAGTCAGGGACGGGAAAGGAGGTGGTTGCGCGTGCTATCCATGAGGTGTCTGGCCGAAATAGGGGGCCTTTTGTCCCGGTGAACTGTGGTGCAATCCCGGCTGAATTATTAGAAAGCGAATTATTTGGGCATGAGAAAGGTGCCTTTACTGGTGCTTTTTCTGCGCGTAAGGGACGTTTTGAGTTGGCTGAAGGCGGTACGCTATTTTTAGATGAAATTGGCGATATGCCAATGCCGATGCAAGTTAAATTATTACGTGTGTTACAGGAGAGAACCTTTGAAAGAGTCGGAGGTAATAAATCTTTGCAGGCGGATGTGCGTATTATTGCGGCAACACACCGTAACTTAGAAGAGATGATTATTGCTGGCTCATTTCGAGAAGATCTGTTTTATCGTTTAAATGTATTTCCAATTGAAAAGCCGGCGCTTCGAGATCGCCAAGAAGATATTCCGCTGCTTTTACAAGAGTTGCTGTCAAGGTTAGAAACTGAACATAAAGCCACATTACGTTTTACTCAACGTGCTTTAGATTCATTAATGAAACATGCTTGGCCAGGTAATGTTCGTGAGTTATCTAACTTGTTAGAACGTTTATTAATATTACACAGCAATAAAATCATTGATGTCACTGAATTACCGGTTAAATATCGTTACTTAGATGAACAAGGTGAGGCAGTTGAACACATTCACTATAACCCAGAAGAAGAAGCGCTGATGGAACGTGAAGCGTTATCGGGTATGTTTGGTGATGCGCCTATTTTGTCCGATGAAAGTGAAATGCACGATGAATCACTTGGCTTTTTGGGGCATTTACCAGCAGAAGGCATGAATTTAAAGGATAAGCTGGTGGAATTTGAAATTGAGATGATCCGTCAAGCTATTGACTCTCAGGATGGTGTGGTGTCACATGCTGCTGAGTTATTATCGATGCGCCGAACCACCTTAGTAGAAAAAATGAAAAAATACGGGTTAAATAAAGAAGGCTAAGCTAGCCATTAAACTAATCATTAAACTAATCATTAAAAGGTAACATCAAAAAGTAATATCAAAAGGTAAGCCGAGTATTTAGCGATACTTTTGCATCAGAAACCGTGCTTTTAATAGTGCGGTTTTTTGTTTTTAGGACTGTCATTTTTATGGCTATTTGCTTTTATCTTACTGTAAAGTAATTGATTTATTTGGTTGGCATAATAACTGCTTAGTAGTGATATCTATCTTTATTTTTAGGTGTTGCTATGACAACTTCACAATCAACAAATAATACGCCATTACAAACTGAACGTTATGTCGGTGAGTTACAGCAGTTACGTGCTCAAGCGAACTACATGGAGCAGTTGTATAAAGAATTACCTTCTGGGTTGATTGTTATTAATGGTAACGGGATTGTGGAACAAGCAAACCGTGTCGCAGTGCAGTTGTTAGGTGAACCTTTAGAGAATATGCTTTGGGGTGATGTGATCAAACGCTCTTTTAGTCCTAAAAATGATGATGGCCATGAAATATCATTAAAGAATGGTCGCCGTATTCAGTTATCTATCTCTTCTTTACAAGGCCAGCCTGGGCAGTTAATTCTACTCACAGATCTTACCCATACTCGCCAACTACAAGAGCATGTTGCCACATTAAAGCGTTTATCCTCATTGGGTAAAATGGTGGCGTCATTAGCGCATCAAATCCGCACTCCATTATCGGCGGCTATGTTATACGGTGCCAACCTTGCGAATAAAACATTAAATGAAAGCTCTCGTGCTCGCTTTCAAGGCAAGTTAATGAACCGGCTGCAAGATTTAGAAACGCAAGTGAACGATATGTTGTTGTTTGCCCGTAGTGGTGAGCAGAAGATTGTAGAGGAAGTCTCCGTTGCAACATTATTAGAAGAAGTGCAAGAAGCCAGTGATGCCATGTTATTAAGTGTTAATGGCCATTTGCAGTGTCGCTTACCCAATCCTGATTTATTTATTCTGGCCAATAAAAGTGCATTAACCAGTGCCATGACCAACCTTATTTCCAATGCCATTGAAGCTACCGGTGAAGGGGCGCAATTATATATTAGTGCTGTGCAACGAGGCCCTTCGCATTTAGAAATCTCAGTGATGGATAATGGGCCAGGTATTGAAAAACAACGTTTAGCACAAGTAATGGAAGCTTTTTATACCACTAAATCTCAAGGTACAGGTCTTGGCCTTGCGGTAGTGCAAAGTGTTGCTCAGGCACATAGTGGCACGGTGGAAGTTAAGTCGGAAGTCGGCAAGGGGAGCTGTTTTACTTTAGTGTTGCCCTTGCATCGTATTGCTGAGTTTAGAGAAGACAACAATACACTGAGTAATGTACAGAGCAATGCACTGAGCAAGGTAATAGGAGCTTAATTATGTCGCATAATCAATCACAGGGTAGGTTATTAGTCGTAGAAGATGATGCTGGATTACGTGAAGCGTTAATTGATACTTTGTTATTAGCAGGTTATGACTGTCAAGAAGTCGACAGTGGCGAAGCGGCGTTGGTTGAACTTAATAAAGCGGCACTTGGAAAATCACGTTACGACTTGGTAATCAGTGATATTCAAATGGGCGGAATGAGTGGTTTAACCTTATTGCAAAATATTAAAAGCCTTCACCCTGAAATACCAGTTTTATTGATGACAGCCTACGCAACGATTGATGATGCGGTTAAAGCTATTCGCGATGGTGCCATTGATTATTTAGCAAAACCCTTTTCACCTGAGGTGTTATTGAATCAAGTAAGTCGCTATGCGCCTGTTCATAAAGTGCCTTCGTGTACGCCTATTTTTGGCGACCCTAATACTGCGGCTTTGTTTAAAATGGCTGAAAAAGTGGCGGCTTCCGATGCGTCGGTGATGATCACTGGTCCAAGTGGTTCAGGTAAAGAAGTGTTATCGCGTTATTTACATGATAAATCATCGCGTAAAGATCAAGCTTTTGTGGCGATTAACTGTGCGGCTATTCCAGATACCATGCTTGAATCGACCTTATTTGGTTATGAGAAAGGGGCCTTTACTGGCGCTGTTCAAGCCTGTCCTGGTAAGTTTGAACAAGCACAAAATGGCACTATTTTATTAGACGAAATTAGCGAAATGCCCTTGGAGTTACAAGTTAAGCTGCTCCGTGTTTTACAAGAAAGAGAAGTGGAACGTTTAGGCTCTCGTAAAACTATTAAATTAAATATTCGTGTATTAGCCACCAGTAATCGTGATATTAAACAAGCTGTAGAAGCAGGGACTTTCCGTGAAGATCTGTATTACCGTTTGAATGTTTTTCCATTACAGTGGTTACCGTTAAAACAGCGTAAAGGCGATATCATCCCACTTGCTGAGCATTTATTAGCGCGTCATGCTAAAGATCAGTCTTCTGCGATCCCTTCATTATCGGAAGCGGCTAAGCAATGTTTATTTGCTTATTCATGGCCAGGCAATGTGCGTGAATTAGACAATGTAATGCAACGCGCCTTGATTTTAGGTAATGATGATGTGATTGACTGTGATGCGCTAATTTTAGAAGATCAACAGTTTGAGCATATGCAACAACCGCTTATTTCTAAGGCCACAGTGCAAGATCAATCACCAGCAATAGAGGCTGGCGATGTTGATTCTCGCTCTGAGGGGCAGTTGTATAGTAATAATCGTATTAATAGTGGCTTTGATAATGATCTACACAAAAATCTTGTTAGTGACTTTGGTAATGCAACTATAAGTAGCACTCCAGCAACGATAGCTGAATCCGATGGAGCATCTGTAACTGAAGAACCTGAAGCTTTGGGGCAAGGTCTCAAACAACAAGAGCAAAAAATTATATTAGAAGCGTTACAAACCTGTCGCGGTAAACGTAAAGATGTAGCAGAGTTGCTTGGTATTAGCCCTCGTACATTGCGTTATAAAATTGCCCGTATGAAAGAGCAAGGCATTGCTTTACCTGCGTAAAAAAAAACGATTTTTGACAGAATATGACACCTTTTACGCATTATTTGTGCAATTACACTTGTAAATAAGAATTGTTATCATTAGAATGCCGTTCTATTGATCATCACGCTTATTTATGGGAAACAATATGTCTATTAAAAAAAGTTTAACAGTTTTGTTAGCAGGTACATCGGCACTTGCGAGTTCAATGTCTTTTGCTGCTGAAGAAGTGAACGTATATTCGTATCGCCAACCGTTTTTAATTGAGCCGATGATGAAAGAATTCACCGCTGAAACGGGCGTTAAAGTGAATATTCTATTTGCTAAAAAAGGCTTGATTGAGCGTATTAAGCGTGAAGGTAAATTATCTACAGCAGATCTTATGTTAACGTCTGATTTTAGCCGCCTAACTATGTTTACGGAAGAAGGTCTAGCACAACCCGTTGATAGCGATATTCTAAATAAAAATATTCCGAGTCAATTTCATGGCGCTGAAAAACAGTGGTATGCATTAACTAGCCGTGCGCGTAATATTTATTCTTCAGTAGAACGTGTAGGTCCTGCTCCTACCATTACTTACCAAGATTTAGCGACACCTGCTTTTAAAGGCAAAGTATGTATGCGCTCTGGTAAACATCCTTACAATGTTTCTTTGTTAGCGTCTATTATTGCTCATGAAGGCGAAGCAAAGGCAAAAACTTGGTTAGAAGGTTTAAAAGCAAACTTAGCACGTAAACCACAGGGTAATGACCGTGCACAAGTTAAAGCAGTTAAAGAAGGTTTATGTGATTACGCTTTAACCAACAGTTACTACTTAGGTAAAATGTTAAACGATCCAAAGCAAGTTGCTTGGGCTGAATCGGTTCATATTAATTTCCCTAATCAAGCAACAACGGGTACACATGTTAACGTGAGTGGTATTGCACTTACTAAATATGCGCCTAATAAAAACAATGCAATTAAATTGATGGAATTCCTATCGGGTGATGTTGCACAACAGATGTATGCTGAAATCAATTACGAATATCCTGTAAAAGAAGATGTACAACCTTCTAAATTGGTTGCATCATGGGGCAAGTTTAAAGCAGACGATATCAAACTATCTGATATTGCTGCACAACATCAAGCCGCCATTAAGTTACTGGATGAAGTGAAATTTGATCTCTAAGTCGTTCAACCTGTACAAGTTACTGCCTTGGGTAGTAACTTGTATTTTGTTATCCCCTGTTCTTGCTATATTTTTAAGCGCTTTCTCTGTCGACGAAAGTGGTAGTTTTCAACACCTTATTGATACCGTTTTATCCACGTATATTAGTAACTCTCTCTTAGTTATTGTGTATGTTGTTTTATTAAGTATTCTGTTTGCTTTGCCCTGCGCTTGGTTTGTAGCCTGTTGCGAGTTTCCTACTCGTGAGAAGTTACAGTGGATGCTGATGTTACCCCTCGCTATGCCGCCCTATATTATCGCGATTGTTTATACCGATTTATTAGACTTTGCTGGCCCCGTACAGTTAACGATACGGGCTTTGTTTGATTGGCAACCGAGTGATTATTATTTCCCTGAAGTGCGCACCTTATTTGGTGCTTCTATTATTTTAGCCTTATCGCTTTTCCCTTATTTATATCTGTTATTACGTGGCGCTTTTTTAACTCAGTCTGCAGGGTTATTTCAGGCGGCAAGAACCTTAGGTGTACCACCTTTACGTGCTTTTTGGCGAGTCAGTATCCCTTTATCTCGTTCTGCTATGGCTGTAGGTGTTTCATTAATCGCCATGGAAACATTAGGTGATTTTGCAACGGTCAACTATTTTGCTGTGCATACGTTAACTACGGCTATCTATGATACTTGGTTAGAATTAGGTAGTTTGACGACCGCTGCCAAAATATCGTCTTTAATGTTGTTAGCGATTGTGATTTTAATATCGTTAGAAAGTTATAGTCGTCGTAAACAACAAGTTTATCAACGTAATGGCAGTGGTAATACCGAGCTGCGTTTTGTATTAACGGGGTGGCAAAAGTGGGGCGTATTAGCGTTCACTTGGTCGTTATTAGCCTTCTCTTTATTTATACCGATTGCGACGCTTTTATATTATGCAGTTAACTATTTTAATGCTTCGTTAAACAATGACTTAATGCAATACACCTTAAATAGTCTGTGGTTAGCCTTTTTAGTCGCTATATTAGCTATCTTGGTTGCGCTATTAGTTAATTTTTATCAACGTTTAAGCCCTGGATTAGGTGCTAAATCTAGCATTCGTTTATCTTCACTTGGTTATGCTGTACCGGGTACTGTGGTTGCGATTGGTGTGCTGATCCCGCTTACTAGTATCGATTTATGGTTAAATGATGTGTTGTTAGGCTTAGACCTTAAGCCTGTTGGCTTGCTGTTATCTGGCTCATTAGTTATTTTGGTATTAGGTTATTTAGTACGTTTTAGTGCTATTGCCGTGGGCAGTATCGATAGTAACTTAGTGCAGGTTTCACCTTCGTTAGATCTCGCGTCTAGAACGCTAGGTAATGGCCCTGTTAAAACACTTTGGCGAGTTAATATTCCGTTAATTAGAAAAGGTATGCTCACGGCATTTATTTTAGTTTTTATTGAATCTATGAAAGAATTACCTGCCGCGCTATTATTGCGACCTTTTAATTTTGAAACATTAGCCACTTACGTTTATCAATTTGTATCCGATGAGATGATAGAGCTAGCTGCATTGCCTGCGCTAATGATTATTGGATTAGGGTTAGTTCCTTTTATTGTGGTAAATCGTTTGTTGGAGAAAAAAACTTAATGAGTGCGTTAAATATCCAAAACTTAAGCTGTTCTTATCAAAAAACAGCGGTATTAGAAAACTTGGATCTGAACTTACATGATAATGAAATTGTGTGCTTATTAGGTGAAAGTGGCTGCGGTAAAACAACCTTATTAAGAGCGGTTGCCGGTTTGCAAACAGAATTAACCGGACAAATTAGTATTCGTCAAAAAGTATTAAATGATCCACAAACCTATATTCCACCCGAGTTGAGAAAAATTGGTCTTATTTTTCAAGATTATGCGCTTTTCCCACATTTAAATGTTTTTGATAATGTCGCTTTTTCACTAACCAAAATGACTAAGCAAGAAAAACAACAACGTGTGCAGGAAGTATTGGCACTAGTGCAATTAAGCGACCTTAGTGCGCGTTTCCCGCATCAATTATCTGGCGGACAACAACAGCGTATTGCTATTGCACGTGCTTTAGCTTATCAGCCAGATTTAATGCTGCTAGATGAACCTTTTTCTAATTTAGACCAACATGTGCGTTTTCAATTGATCCATGAGATCCGTCAATTATTTAAACAACGTCAAATGAGTGCTTTGTTTGTGACTCACTCTAAAGAAGAAGGTTTTGCTTTTGCTGACCGTATTGCATTGATGCAAGCGGGGAAAATTGTACAAATCGATACAGCTCAAAAATTGTATCGTAAACCTAACTCGCCCTATGTTGCTAATTTTATGGGGCAAGCTAACTATATTGATGTACAAGTGGTAGACAAATATAGTTACCAGAGTTGTTTTGGTTTATTAGGCAGTAATAGCGTGATTGAACAAACGATTGGTAAACAGCTACGCTTATTATTGCGCCCTGAACATATTGAGATAACCCCAGACCTAAAAGGTGAAGCGTTGGTCAAACAGGTCGATTTTCAAGGTGCATTACAACAAATTAGTGTGCAGTTTGCTGGGCAAGAGTTCACCGTGAGATACAGTAATAGTAGCAGTGAATGTTTAGCGTTTAGTGTTGGAGATAGGGTTTCTTTGACTATATCGAATCATGAATTTGTAACCTTTGAGAACTGTTAGTCTCCTCTGATGTGAAACTCTGAAACTCTGAAACTCTGAAACTCTGAAGTGCTAAGTTAGTGAATGACTAGGTTGCAGGTTTAGATTAGTGAATTAGTTTAGATTACTAAGTTAATCAATAGTTAGCATCATAAAAAAGCCAGCGCTGTAATGCATCGCTGGCTTTTTGTTTTTAAAGCGAACACTTTTTAAGTGCACTTTTTTTAGTGTGGCATAGGTTGTGAAAACTAAAGCTGCAGGAGTGCTAAGTACTTGGACTTAGTTCATACATTAAACTCGCTTTTAAGCTTTCCTCTTGCTCTTTTGTCAGTGAATCCCCATCAGCAGTGGAGACAATAAACAAATCTTCTGCGCGTTCGCCTATGGTGGAGATTTTAGCGGTATCAAGCATTAAACCATGGTCTACAAATACGGTTCCTATATTAGCCAGAATACCAGGCGCATCGAATGCTACCACTTCAATCTGAGTACGTTTCCGACGTGTTGGTAGAAACGTTATTTTAGGCTCGAATTTAAAGGGACGCTTAACTCGCTCCAGTCTAATGATGTTGGAGTTAACTACGTCTGGTTTTAATAAAGTATCTGTGATCGCTTCTCGTAGACGTTGAATTTTATCGTCATCAATATGTTCACCATCTTCCTCTAATACGGTGAAGGTACTAAGTGAATAATTATCTCGGCTAGAGAGAATTTTTGCATCGTGTACACTTAGTTTCTTATTATCTATTTCAGTCACAACGGAAGAAAATAGCAGTGGCATATCTTTATGATAAACAAATATTTCACTGCCTCCGCGTGCATTATTGGTACTGATCAAGACCAAAGGTTTAGTATGGTCTTGGTGATGCAATAAGTTTTGCGTGTGCCAGCAAATCTGTGCTGAGGTATAACGGAAAAAGTAATTGAGCCTAAAACGTTTCCATAGTGGCTTCACTTTTTCTTCACTAATCCCTAGTTCAGCTAAAATACCCAATGCTTTTAATTGACGATCTCGAATACGATCGCGAATATCCGGTGGATTCTCTAAACCACGACGTAACATGGTCAAGGTTTTGTAATAGAGGTCACGTAATAAAGTACCTTTCCAGCTATTCCATGTTTCCTCATTGGTTGCGCAAATATCAGCCACGGTTAAACAATACAATAAGTTAAGGTACTTTTCATCGCGTACGGTTTTGGCGAAGGTAATAATAACATTAGGATCGCTGATATCACGACGTTGAGCGGTGACAGACATGGTTAAATGTTGTTCTACTAACCAAGCAACTACTTTTCCTTCATGGCGAGTAAGCCCATGCAATTCACAAAACGCTAAGGCATCCACTGCGCCTAATGTAGAGTGATCACCTTGTTGGCCCTTCGCAATATCATGGAAAATAGTGGCTAAGAATAACAGCTCTGGTTTCTCTAACTTTTTATATATTTCGTGGGCAAGTGGATGCTCGGCTTTGCTTTTTGGGTAGTTATAGATGAATTTAGCAAGCTTATGCGTATGTGCGTCCACCGTGTAAGCATGAAACAGATCAAACTGCATTTGTCCGACGATACGGCTCCATTGAGGAATGTAAGCGGCTAACACACCATATTCATACATTAAGGTAAAAGGGATACCCATGCCGCGAGGATGCCTAATAATTTGCATAAATACAGCGCGACATTCTGGAATATTTTGCAACCAATGGGTCAAGCAGCGTCTTGCCTCACGCAGTTCGCGTAGCGTGCTTGAATAAATACCTTTAATACGTGAGTCATCGGCAATATGCACAAACAGTTGTAATATCGCTTCAGGGTTATCCTGAAAGTAACCAGAGGTGGTTAGCTCGATTTTATTACCACGGATTCGAAAATTGTCATCAATATCATGAAATTCGGTGGTCGTTACATTACCTAAAATCGCTTCATCAAAATATTGCAATAACATTTCATTAAGCTCTTTTACACGGCGAATGGTTTGATAGAACATCTTCATCATCTGTTCTACGGCTTCATTGCGCTGACCTGTGTAGCCTAATAGCTTTGCTACTTCACTTTGGAAATCAAATAGTAAGCGGTTATCTGGGCGATTTGTGACAGTATGTAATGCAAAGCGTATGGTCCAAAGCTGCGACTGACAATCACTAACTTCGTGGTATTCACCCTGTGTGATATAACCGTAAGTGGTTAATTCTAATAGACTATGGGCATCAAAGTGACGTTTCGAAACCCAGGCAATAGTCTGAATATCTCGTAAACCACCACAACCATTTTTAATATCTGGCTCTAGGTTATATCCATCACCTCGGCAGTTTTTATGGCGTCCAAACTGTTCTTCTTTTTTAACTGTAAAAAATTCATCCGATGGCCAAAAGTCATCTTTACTAATCAGCTCTTGTAGTTTTTCAAAGGTACTTTCATTGCCTTTAATCAAGCGAGATTCAATCATGCTGGTGGCAACAGTAATATCCGCTTTACCCTGTTCTAAACAATCTTTTAAGGTGCGAACGCTATTACCTACATCCAGCTTTAAATCCCAGAGTAGGGTGATTAATTGGCCTATTTTTTCTTCAGATTGTTTACTAAAACCATGGTCTGACAGTATTAGCAAGTCGATATCAGATTTGGGGTGTAGTTCACCACGGCCATACCCACCTACAGCTAAAAGACTTAAATCATAGCTCTCATCTAACCCGACTAAATCCCATAAACGACTTAAAAGCTCATCAATATAACGTGCACGTAACGACACAATTTTATTAATATTTTTTTTCGCTTTGAATTGTTCAAGTTGCCAGTCAGAAAATTGTTGCAGATGTTTTTTGATGAAAGGAATAGTTAGATCTTGTGGTTGAATTTGTAGCGGGGAATACTGTTCAAAGTCCATTTAATGCCTCGATTTTGTGCCTCAACATGATGCTTCGATATTAACGGCCCAATATTAGCGCCTTGATAATAGCCAGTACCTTATTGACAACGTACTGGCTATTTACGTTCATTTTTTAAATACTACTTACACAGGGTTAATGATTCGGTCGATAGTTTCTTCTGGGCGCAATGTTAAAATTTCAACACCCGTTTCAGTTACCAAGAGCGTGTGTTCCCATTGTGCCGATAGTTTTTTATCTTTAGTCACAACAGTCCATTCATCACGTAATACTTTACAATCACGTTTACCTGCATTAAGCATAGGTTCAATGGTAAAACATTGCCCTGCTTTTAATACTTCACCAGTGCCTTTTTTACCGTAATGCAGTACTTGTGGTTCTTCATGGAAACCTGCACCAATACCGTGGCCGCAATATTCACGAACGATTGAATAGTTGTGGTTTTCTGCGTGTTTTTGAATTGCAGCGCCGATATCACCTAAACGCGCACCGGGTTTAACCATATTAATTCCGATGTATAAACATTCTTGTGTTACACGTGCTAAACGCTCAGCCAAAATAGATGGTTTTCCAACCATGAACATTTTAGATGTGTCACCGTGATAACCATCTTTAATCACTGTGATATCTATATTTAATACATCACCGTCTTTTAGTGGTTTATCGTTAGGAATACCGTGGCATACAACATAGTTTAATGACGTACAGATAGACTTAGGAAAACCATGGTAGTTCAACGGAGCTGGAATGCCCCCTTGTTCATTAACGATAAAATCATGACAAAGCTGATTTAGTTCGTTGGTAGTAACCCCTTTCTTAACATGAGGTTCAATCATGGTTAATACGTCAGCAGCTTGTTGTCCTGCAATGCGCATTTTTTCTATTTCTTGAGCAGTTTTAATGAGTCCAGACATGTTATATCTCTATACTTTGAATAAATTATTATAAGACAACTATAAAGAATTTTAGGCGTTGGTGCTAGATAAAATCCATTTCAGAAAGCCTTACAATGGACAAGGGAATAGGGGTGACAAAAGGAATCAAAAAATACGTTAATTAATACGCTATTTATTGAGCTAATTAGCTAACTGTGGTATAAAGCGCACCGAGATTGATAGATTAATTTTTTAATCGCTTTCTTAAATAATCAATATAATCCATTCAAAACATATAATTTATTGAATAATAAGGATTATTACTTAAACAACACACACGCATCGACACGTCACTCGGGGTGCCTTTTTCTGTATAAGAAATTAATGGTCGAGTGTATGGGATGTGTGGAGGCCTAACCCCCTAAAAGGAAATTCAAATGGCAACAGTATCAATGCGCGATATGCTACAAGCAGGCGTTCACTTCGGTCACCAAACTCGTTACTGGAACCCAAAAATGAAACCATTCATTTTTGGTGCTCGTAATAAAGTTCATATCATCAACCTTGAAAAAACAGTTCCAATGTTTAACCAAGCGCTTAACTTCCTAGAAGCTAAAGCATCTAAAAAAGGTAAAGTCCTTTTTGTTGGTACTAAACGTGCTGCATCAGAAGCGGTTAAAGAAGCAGCGATTGCTTGTGACCAATTCTATGTTGATCACCGTTGGTTAGGTGGTATGTTGACTAACTGGAAAACAGTTCGTCAATCGATCAAACGTTTGAAAGATCTTGAAGTTCAAAGCCAAGACGGTACTTTTGACAAGTTAACTAAGAAAGAAGCGCTTATGCGTACTCGTGAATTAGAGAAGCTTGAAAAAACACTTGGTGGTATCAAAAACATGGGTGGTATCCCAGATGTAATCTTCGTAATCGATGCTGATCACGAGCACATTGCAATTAAAGAAGCGAATAACCTAGGTATTCCAGTTATCGCTGTTGTAGATACTAACTCTTGCCCAGATAACATCGATTACATCGTTCCTGGTAATGATGATGCTATCCGTGCAGTTAAGCTTTACTTAAGTGCAGCTGCTACAGCTGTTAAAGAAGGCCGTACTGCAGAAGTAGTAGTAGCTGAAGGTTTTGTTGAAGAAGAATCAGCTGAGAAATAAGTTCTTCTACTAATAGAAGCTCTTATTAACCAATCATTGGTTGGTTATCAGGGGTCTATATGACCCCTTTTTTATAGAATCAAAATAGGAATTCGAACAATGGCTATTACAGCTCAGCAAGTTAAAGAACTTCGTGACCGCACTGCTGCGGGTATGATGGATTGTAAAAAAGCATTAGTTGAAGCAGATGGCGACATCGAGCTTGCAATTGAAAACATGCGTAAATCAGGTGCAATCAAAGCCGCTAAAAAAGCAGGCCGTATTGCTGCTGAAGGCGCTATCTTTGCAAAAACTAACGGTACTACTGCATTAATCATCGAAGTTAACTGTGAAACAGACTTCGTTGCAATGGATAAAAGCTTCTTAGCATTTGCTGAGAAAGTAGCTGATATCGCGCTTGAAAATAAAGTAGACAGCGTTGAAGCATTAAACGCACTAGCATATGACGATTCTACCGTTGAAGAAGCGCGTGAATTGTTAGTTGCTAAAATCGGCGAAAACATCTCTGTACGTCGTTTACAAATCGTAGAAGGTGAAAACCTTGGCGCTTACGTACACAGCCGTAAAATCGGTGTTATCTCTGTGCTAACTGGCGGTGATGCTGACCTAGCTAAAGATATCGCGATGCACGTTGCTGCAGCCGCTCCTCAGTTTGTTAAACCTGAAGATGTACCTGCTGACGTTGTTGCTAAAGAGAAAGAAATCCAGTTACAAATTGCAATCGAAAGCGGTAAACCTGCTGAAATCGCAGAAAAAATGGTTTCTGGTCGTATGGCTAAATTTACTGGTGAAGTAAGCTTAACTGGTCAAGCATTCATTAAAGATCCATCAATGAGTGTTGCTAAACTTCTTAAAGGTGCAAGTGCAGACGTAGTCTCTTTTGTTCGTTTAGAAGTTGGTGAAGGTATTGAGAAAAAAGTAGAAGATTTCGCTGCTGAAGTTGCTGCAACTATGGCTGCTTCTAAGTAATCTACTTTAAAAACAATAGGTAATGTTTTTTAGCATTGTTCCGTTGTAAAAAAGAACCGCGGCATGCCTGCGGTTCTTTTATATTCAGAAGAAAGTGAATATGCCTGCTTAATAAACGAATTTGAGACCTATTTTTTAAAATATCTTGTATGATTTTTTAAAAAATCGGTATTATTTCAACTTAAGGAATGAAATTATGAGCACTAACCCTAAATCAGCATATCGTCGTATTTTATTAAAACTGAGCGGTGAAGCCCTCGTTGGTGAAGAAGGGTTTGGTATTGATCCTAAGGTATTGGATCGTATGGCCTTAGAGATTAAATCTTTGATTGAGTCTGGTGTACAAGTTGGTTTAGTGATTGGTGGTGGTAATATTTTCCGTGGTGCGGGCCTTGCTCAAGCGGGAATGAATCGTGTGGTAGGCGACCATATGGGAATGTTAGCGACAGTAATGAATGGCTTAGCAATGCGTGATGCATTACACCGTTCACACGTTAATTCTCGTTTAATGTCTGCTATTCCTCTAAATGGCGTATGTGATGATTACAACTGGGCCGAAGCGATTAAATATTTAAAATTAGGCACTGTAGTTATTTTTGCTGCGGGTACAGGTAATCCGTTCTTTACGACTGATTCTGCTGCTTGTTTACGTGGTATCGAAATTGAAGCCGATGCCGTACTTAAAGGTACTAAAGTCGATGGTGTTTATGATGCAGACCCAGTAAAAAATCCAGATGCAAAATTATACAGTGTATTAGATTACCAAACGGTATTAGAGAAAGAGCTACAAGTGATGGATTTAGCTGCATTTACCTTAGCACGAGACCATAGCCTGCCAATTCGTGTTTTCAATATGAATAAACCAGGTGCATTAAGCCGTGTTGTTTTAGGCGGTGATGAAGGTACAACTATCACCCACGCACAGGAAAATATTTAATTGTTTATTTAACGATTACAATGCTGAAAACAGTTGTGATCTTTAAAAAAAGTGACTATTTCTAAAGCGATATTAGTAAAAAATTACATCAGTTAAAAAATAGTTGCCAATATAGATAACAAAATTTGATAATGAACTAATAAGTTAGGAACTAAATATGATTAACGAAATCAAAGATGATGCTCAAACTCGAATGAATAAAAGCATTGAATCGTTTAAAAGCCAATTAGCTAAAGTACGTACAGGTCGTGCACACCCTAGTTTACTTGATGGCATTATGGTGCCTTATTACGGCTCTAACACACCGTTACGTCAAGTGGGTAACGTATCAACTGAAGATTCACGTACATTAACAGTAACTGTATTTGATGCGACTTTAATTGCAGCAGTAGAAAAAGCGATTATGGGCTCTAACTTAGGGTTAAATCCTATGTCTGCAGGTACCGTTATTCGCATTCCTTTACCACCATTAACAGAAGAGCGTCGTAAAGACTTAATTAAAGTGGTTCGTGGTGAAGCTGAAAATACACGTGTTGCTATTCGTAATATTCGCCGTGATGCAAATGGTGACTTTAAAGATCTAGAAAAAGAAAAAGAAATTAGCGAAGATCAACAACGTCAAGGTGAAGAGCTAGTACAAAAAGTAACTAATGAAAGCATCAAAAAAGTAGATGAAGTATTGGCGGTTAAAGAAGCTGAATTGTTAGAAGTATAAAACTAACAAGTGTTCAAAAAAATGCACCCTCTAGTGACTAGTCGGTGCATTTAATTGTTAATAAAGGATTATTGTGAGATCAGAAACACTTAAAAGTAATTTCCCTAAACATGTTGCCATCATAATGGATGGAAATGGCCGCTGGTCAGAACAAAAAGGAAAACACCGAGTTTTTGGTCATAAACACGGCGTAAAAGCGCTGCGTAAGAGCATTGCTTTTGCCGCTGAAAAAAATATTGAAGCATTAACCATTTTTGCTTTTAGTAGTGAGAATTGGAAACGTCCTGAACAGGAAGTGAATATGCTAATGGAGCTGTTTTTTACTGTGCTTGGTAGCGAAGTAAAAAAACTCCATAAAAATAATATTAAACTAACTATTGTTGGTGATATCTCTGGTTTTAGTGATCGCCTGCAAAAAAAAGTACATGCAGCACAGTTATTAACTGCAAATAATACCGGTTTAGCATTAAATGTAGCTGCGAACTATGGCGGTCGTTGGGATATTGTTAGTGCAACCCAAAAAATAGCGCAACAAGTAAAAGAAGGTGTCTTAGAAGTTGATAATATCAATGAGCAATTATTGACTAACACACTGTCTTTAGGTGAATTACCTGATGTTGATTTGATGATCCGAACGGGAGGAGATTACAGAATTAGTAACTTCTTGCTGTGGCAACTTGCTTATGCGGAGTTATATTTTACCGATATATTATGGCCTGATTTTGATGCCAAAGCCTTTCAATTAGCTCTAGATGTGTTCTCAGGTAAAGAGCGACGTTTTGGACAAACCAGTGCACAAGTAAATAACTAATTTTTACCCAACAGATATAACGGGATTTCTCTGTGAAGCAACGAATTATTACCGCGCTTATATTAGCGCCACTAGCCATTGCGGCTATTTTCTTTTTACCTCTTCAATTTTTTATGCTATTTGCTGCTGGTATTTTTTTACTCGCTAGTAAAGAGTGGGCCGGTTTTGTCAGTAAACAACCGTCTTCAGCGACTCTTTATATATTTGGCTTGATACTCGGTATTACGTTGATGTTGATGCCGATCGGCTTGATTTGGGGCCCTGAACTACCTCATCATTATATAATTACTGGATTGACTGTCGCTGCGACTTGGTGGTGTGTAGCTTTAGTCATGGTTATTCGATATCCGACTTCGGCGACACTTTGGCGAAACAGCAAATTCCTAAAAAGTATTTTTGGATTGCTTACTTTGATTCCTTTTTTCTGGGGATTAGTGGTACTACGTTCAGTGAATATGCATCACGACTTCTATTTTGGTGCTGAATTATTAATGTATGTGTTTTTATTGGTGTGGGCTGCAGATTCTGGTGCTTATTTCGCGGGCAGACAATTTGGTAAACATAAATTAGCTCCCAACGTAAGTCCGGGTAAAACCATCGAAGGGTTACTAGGCGGCTTAATGAGTGCTGTTATCGTTGCTTATTTCGCGAGTCATTTCTTTGCTATTCCGGCTGAAAAATTAGGATTGTTTTTTGCTGCTTCAGTGATCACTACCTTAGTTTCTGCTTTAGGTGATTTAACGGAAAGTATTTTTAAACGAGAAGCAGGCTTAAAAGACAGTAGTAATTTATTACCTGGGCATGGTGGCATCTTAGATCGTATTGATAGTTTGACCGCTGCTGTTCCGGTGTTTGCCCTTATTTATATTTATTGGCTCGTTTAATGATGACCAACAATGCAACCAAAAACACTACACTAAAGCAATCAGTGGCTAAAAACTTAGCTGTATTAGGTGCAACGGGGTCTATCGGAGACAGCACTTTGAGTGTCTGTCGTCATAACCCTGAATTGTATAATGTGCAGTTTTTGTATGCGGCAAGTAATGTTGAAAAAATGCTGGCACTTTGTATTGAATTTAAACCTGCTTATGTTGCATTAGCAAACCCACAGGCTGGATTGCAACTAAAAGAATTATTGCAACAAAATAATCTCAACTGTCATATGTTACCTGAATCTGAAGTACTGGCATTATTAGGTAGTGCTGAAATTGACTCTGTGATGGCTGCCATTGTTGGTGCGGCTGGTTTAAAAACAACGCTAGCGGCTGTACATGCGGGGAAAGAAATTTTCTTAGCAAACAAAGAATCGTTAGTCATGTCCGGTGCTTTGTTTATTGATGCAGTAAAAAAATCAGGTGCGACGTTGTGGCCTGTTGATAGTGAACATAACGCTATATTTCAATCAATGTCGCCGAATTTACAACAAACCATCGGCCATTGTGATTTAGCTGCCGCTGGTGTTTCTAAGATTTTATTAACGGGCTCTGGCGGACCTTTTTTAACCAAACAGTTGCACGAATTTTCAAGCATTACGCCTGATGTGGCAATTAAACATCCAAATTGGAGCATGGGCCCTAAAATCTCTATAGATTCGGCAACCATGATGAACAAAGGCCTTGAGTACATTGAAGCAAGGTGGTTATTCAATACTAATAAAGATCAGTTACAGGTGATTATTCACCCGCAATCAGTGATCCATTCTATGGTGCAGTATCAAGATGGTAGTGTCATTTCGCAAATGGGTAATCCAGATATGCGTATACCTATTGCACATGTGATGGGAGGGGATAAACGCATTAAAAGTGGTGCTGAGGAGTTTGATTTTTTTAACTCGGCTAACTTTACCTTCGTAGAACCTGATTATGACCGTTACCCTTGTTTGAAATTAGCGATACAGGCTTGTTATGAAGGACAGCATGCGACGACGTCACTAAATGCGGCGAATGAAATCGCGGTGCAAGCCTTTTTAGATCAACGTATCAAGTTTACGGATATTCCACGTATTGTGGATAGTGTTTTAAATACATTACAGCATCAACATGTCTCGTCAATTGAACAGCTATTAGAAATAGATAAGCAGGCTAGAGACAATGCGAGCAAATTGATTAATCGAGGTGGGGTTTGTTAGATTTTATATGGAATACAGCCGCATTCATTATTGCGTTAAGTATTCTAGTTGCCATTCATGAGTATGGCCATTTTTGGGTTGCTCGTCGCTGCCAAGTAAAGGTACATCGTTTTTCTATTGGTTTTGGTAAAGTTCTTTTTAAAAAACTGGATAAGCACGGTACTGAGTTTGTGATCGCTGCAATTCCATTGGGCGGCTATGTAAAAATGCTTGATGGTCGGGTTGAAGAAGTGCCTGAAGCATTATCTGAATTCTCTTTTGATAAAAAGTCAGTATGGCAACGTATTGCCATTGTTGCAGCTGGGCCTATAGCCAATTTTCTATTGGCTATTATTGCCTTCTTTTTAATGTACATGATTGGAGTAGGAAGTGCTAAACCGGTTGTTAATGGTGTACTTGAGAATTCGCCGGTTAGTGTGATCACAACTCAAGTCCCTTTTCAGGTGAGTGCGGTTAATGGCCGAGTAGTTAATGATTGGGAAGCACTCAATCTTGCTCTAGTTGCACAGATTGGTGAGCCTAGTGTAGAGCTCAGCGTCACGCCTGTTAATTTGTTTGACCTGAGTTCAAACTCTCAATCAACACTGACCGAGAGCAGGGAACCAAGTCAAACTTATACAGTCTCATTAGCTAATTGGAAGTTTGACCCTAAAAAAGAGTCGATTATTAGTAGCTTAGGGCTTATTCCTTATTCTCCAAAAGTACATTTAAGTGCTGCAAGGGTTGCCGAAAATAGTGCTGCACAACGCAGTGGAATAGAAGTTGATGACAAATTAATAGCTATTAATGGCGTCCAGTTAGATAATTGGCAACAATTTGTGAAGTTGATCCAAACAAATGCTAATCAACCGTTACGGCTAGCGATTGAAAGGGGGGCTATCAAGCACTCGCTCACACTCATCCCCGACGCTCGTGAAAGTGCAGATGGTACATTACAAGGTTATATTGGTGTTGCACCAAAGGTTGACCCTTACCCTGAACAGTTTAGAGTAAGCTTGAAATATGGTCCGATTGACTCTTTCTTAAAAGGAGTTGATAAAACTTGGCAGCTCAGTGAGTTAACTTTTTCAACATTAGTTAAATTAGTGACTGGTGACTTATCGGTAAAAAATCTTAGTGGACCTGTTGGTATTGCTAAAGGTGCTGGGATGAGTGCTGATTATGGATTTGCGTATTTTTTAGGATTTATTGCTTTAATTAGCGTTAATTTAGGTATTATGAATTTAATACCTCTACCTGTCTTAGATGGTGGTCATTTGATGTATTACTTTGTCGAAGTGATTACAGGTAAACCGGTCCCTGAAAGAGTCCAAGAATTTGGCTTTAAAATAGGGGCGGCAGTTTTATTCACATTTATGTCAATTGCTGTGCTTAACGACTTTAATTTATTGTAAAAGAAACACTAAAATTTATTATAGAATATAAACAATGAGATAGTGCTACTTTCTAACACGATTTGAAAGTAAGATTCACTTCCCATTGACCTGGATATTTAAATTGTTTTGCACTGAGGTGCAGTAAAGGATTTTGTAGATAATGTTTAAGAAATATTTGTTAGCATTGACATTTACTGTCACCAGCTGTTTTTCTAACCTTGCTTTAGCTGAAAAATTTACCGTCTCTGACCTACAGTTCGAAGGACTTCAACGAGTAACACTGGGTGCGGCACTATTGAGTCTACCAATTCGTGAAGGTGATGTGGTTGATGAATATGATCTATCGCAGGCAATTAAAAAAATGTATAGCAGTAGCTACTTCGAATCGATTCAGTTATTCAAAAATGAGTCTGTGCTTATTTTTAAAGTGAAAGAGCGCCCAACGATCAGTGCTATTGAATTAACAGGTAATGATAAACTCACTGAAGAGCAAATCTTTGATTCATTAAAATCTTCTTCTATCCAAGTTGGTGATGCGCTAGATAGAACCGTTCTGACCAGTATTGAAAAGAGCTTAGAAGATTTCTATCACAGCGTGGGCAAGTACAGCGCACAAGTAGAAACGATTGTGACACCTTTACCTAGAAACCGTGTTTCTATTCAATTTGTATTTCGTGAAGGGTTGACTGCAAAAATTGAACAGATCAACATCGTTGGTAATAATGTTTATTCTGATGAAGACTTGTTAAAGCGATTAACGCTAAGTGACTCTGCAGGTTGGTGGGATCTTTTTGCCGACGATAACTACCAAAAACAAAAATTAGCCGGTGATTTAGAAGTTATCAAAAGTTATTACTTAGATCGTGGTTATATTCGTTTTAAAATTGATGAAACGCAAGTCGCGCTTAGACCTAATAAAAAAGGGGTTTATGTTACGGTTAATGTTAATGAAGGTAATATTTATAAAGTTTCAGATGTAACCTTTATTGGTGACCTATTAGGACATGACGAAGAAGTAAAAAGCTTAGTCGCGTTTGCCAATGGAGATATCTATGCGGCATCGGATGTCGCTGCCTCGGAACAAAGTATTCGCAAATACTTTGGCCGTTTAGGCTACGCATTCCCTGAAATTAATACTTATCCTGAAATTGATGATGCAACTAATACTGTTGTTGTTAATTTCTCTGTTGCCCCAGGACAACGTGGTTATGTGAGACATATTAATATTTCAGGTAATACAACTACCAAAGATGTTGTATTACGTCGAGAAATGCGTCAAATGGAAGGTGGATGGCTATCTAGTGAAGCGATCGAAACATCTCGCGCGCGTTTAAACCGTTTAGGGTTTTTCTCAACCGTTGATATTAATACTGAACGTGTTAGCGATGATTTAGTTGACGTGAGTGTTAACGTGGCGGAACAAGCGTCAGGTAGCTTCAATGCCGGCATTGGTTTTGGTACGGAATCTGGGATCAGCCTAAGTGGTGGTATTCAGCAGAATAACTTCCTAGGTAGTGGTGATAAGATTGGTTTCCAAACTAAGTTTAATGACTACAGTGTGAGTGCTGACATCAGCTACGATACCCCTTACTTAACCAAAGATGGTGTGAGTGGTGGAGCTCGAATTTATTACGATAAATTTGAAGCGGGCGATGCGAATATTGTCGATTACACCAATACGACTTATGGTTTACGTTTCAGTACTGGTTTTCCTGTTAATGAAATAAACCGTTTAGGGTTCAGTGTTGGCTGGGAAAATAACGGTATTTCTCAGCTCAAGAGTTACGAGCAATTAAGTACGTTTTGGGATATCTATGGTTCATTGCAAGATGATGATGGTGGTGCTGACTTTAGAAACTTTGATATTACGACTACTTGGTCACGTAATAGCTTAGACCGAGGTCAACTCGCTACACAAGGGATGTCGCATACTTTACGTGGTAAAATAACCATCCCTGGCTCAGATCTACAATACTTTAAACTTAACTTTGATATTCGTAATTACCAACGTATTACTGAAGATGGTGATTGGACTACCCTGTTACGCGGTAGTTTAGGTTACGGTAATGGTTACGGAAAATTTGAAGGGAACGACCAAATCTTACCGTTCTTTGAAAACTATTACGTGGGTGGTTACCGCACTATTCGTGGATTCTCTAGTAATACGGTAGGGCCACGCGCACTTTATACTGGCGAGCAGAACGGTAATGGCAATGCTACTTATACCAATAGTGCAGTGGGCGGTAATGCAAAATATACGTTAAGTGCGGAACTTATTTTCCCTGTGCCGTTCTTAGATGAAGCCTATGCACGTCAAGTGCGTAGCAGTTTGTTCGTTGATGCGGGTGAAGCGTGGGATACTGAGTTTGATTATGATGCGTACAAAGACAAATGTGCGTTCAATTGTGATTACGCTGGCGACTACTCGAAACCTGGACGTATACGTGCATCGATCGGTACTCAGTTAACTTGGGTTTCACCAATGGGACCGTTAATCTTTACACTGGCTGTTCCATTAAAAGATTATGCGGGCGATAAAACCGAAGTGTTCTCATTTAACATCGGTGATGTTTTCTAAATATAGTTAATGGATGTTTGAATAACACCATTGTATCGACATTAAAATGTGCACGCAGTGCACGATTTCTTTTTTTATTTTATTACAGATTTATTAATACGGAGTTATAGCATGAAAACCATGAAGACCTTTTTTAAAGTAATTACCTTAGCCGCTGCAATGGTATCTGTGTCAGCAGTTCAAGCAGCAGACACATCAAAAATTGGTGTTGTATTCCCATCAAAAGTGATGAAAGAGTCTCCGCAACGTGCGCGTATTATTAAACAGTTGGAAGGTGAGTTTAAAGGTCGTTACGAAGAGTTACAGAGTTTAGAAAAAAGCATTAAAAGTATTGAAACTAAAATTAAGAAAGATGGCGAGTTATTAAATAAAAGTGAAGTCACTTCGTTACAACGTGATATCGAAGGCAAAATTTCTGAGTACAAATTAAAACGTAAAGCCTTTGAAGAAGATAACCGTCGCCGCCAAGGTGAAGAGAATCAAAAAGTATTAAGCATCGTTAGCAAAGTGATTAATGAAGTGGCAAAAGAAGGTGGATACGATTTGATCTTAAACGGCGAACAAATTGTTTTCTCAAAACCTGCTTTAGATATTTCAGACAAAGTTATTCAAAAAATTAGCACTAAGTAGGTTTAGATTATTATGGCTTATTCATTAGCAGATTTAGCACTTCAACTTTCAGCGCAATTAAGTGGTGATGAAAATCTACAAATATTACGTTTAGCGACGTTTGAAGCCGCTGAACAAGGTGATATTACCTTTGTGTCAGACATTAAACTACTGACTCGCTTAGATGAATGTAAGGCGAGTGCGATTGTCTTGCCTTCATCAATGCAGGCGACTTATCAAGGTAATGCGTTATTTATGGATAACCCTTATGTAGGTTATGCATTATTAGCGCGTTTGTTTGATACCACACCCAACTTACCTGTGCTTATTGCTGAGTCAGCTAAAATTCATGAAACTGCGGTGATCGGCAATAATGTAGCTATTGCAGACAATGTGGTGATTGGGGCCGGTGTTACGATTGGAGATAATACGCAGTTATTTGCGAATTCTGTGATTGGAGAAGGCTGTCAATTAGGTGCTGGCTGTAAAGTTTATCCGAATGTGTCTATTTACCATGCTTGTGAAATTGGCAAAAATGTCATTATTCATGCGAATAGCGTTATTGGATCCGATGGGTTTGGTAATGCGCCTTACCAAGGCACTTGGGTTAAGATCCCACAAATTGGTAAAGTCATTATTGGTGATAATGCTGAAATTGGCTCGAATACATCAATTGATAGAGGGGCGTTATCAGATACCATTATTGGTGATGGCGTTAAGATTGATAACCAGTGTCAAATTGCCCATAACGTGCAAATTGGCGAGCATTCTGCTGTGGCTGGTGGTACCAGTATCGCGGGTAGTACCACAATAGGAAAGAACTGTATCGTAGGTGGTAGTGTTGCGATGAATGGCCATATTAGCATTGCTGATAATGTTATTATTACTGGTGACAGTATGGTTATGCGTAGTATTAAAAAAGCAGGTGTTTATTCATCTGGTGTACCCGCTCAAGAAAATAAAGCATGGCGTAAAACAACTGCTTATACATTCAAAATTGAAGAATTATTCAAGCGCGTTAAGCAACTTGAAAAACAAATTGAAGATAAAAACTAAGGAAAATCATCGTGTCTAACGAATTAAACAGTCTTGATATAAAGGAGATCATGGATCTTCTACCGCATCGTTACCCATTTTTATTAATCGATCGTGTAGTTGATTATGTACCTGGAAAAACGCTAACAGGTTACAAAAATGTCTCTTTTAATGAACCACAGTTCACAGGACACTTTCCTGGCACGCCTGTTTTCCCTGGAGTGATGATTTTAGAAGCATTAGCGCAAGCAACAGGTGTATTAGCTTTCGCAACTTACGGCAAACCTGCAGAAAATGAACTATATTTCTTAGCGTCTATTGACCAAGTACGTTTTCGTAAACCGGTTGTACCTGGTGATAAATTAGACTTAGAAGTTATTTATCTTAAAGAGCGTCGCGGTATGGGGAAATTTGAGTGTATCGCTAAAGTTGACGGCGAAGTCGCTTGTCAGGCAATGATTATGTGTGCAAGAAGAGAAATTTAATGATTGATTCTACAGCAAAAATTCATCCAACAGCGATAATTCATGAAAATGCAATTATTGGTAAAAACGTAGAGGTCGGTCCCTATAGCATCATCGGCGACAATGTTGAAATTGGTGATGATTGCTGGGTCGGTCCGCATGTAGTGGTCAAAGGCCACACTAAAATGGGTAAAAACAATAAAATTTTCCAATTTGCTTCGGTCGGCGAAGATTGCCAAGATTTAAAATATAATGGTGAAGTTACCTATCTTGAAATCGGTGATAATAATGTTTTCCGAGAAAGCTGTACTATTCATCGTGGCACAGCACAAGATGAAAGCGTCACTAAGATTGGTAATAATTGTTTATTAATGGCGTATGTACATGTCGCACATGACTGTATACTGGGCAATAATATTATTCTGTCAAATAACGCAACATTAGCAGGGCACAGTAAACTGGCTAATAATGTGATTATCGGTGGTTTAACTGCCTTGCATCAATTCACCCGTGTTGGTGAATACGCAATGATCGGCGGTTGTTCTGCAGTTAATAAAGATATTCCGCCTTACTTTATGGCGTCGGGTAATTACGTTCAAGCGCAAGGGATTAATTCCGTTGGCTTAAAGCGTCATGGTTTTAGTAGTGCGACAATTATGCAAATTAAACGTGCTTATAAATCACTATGTCGTAACGGTAATACATTGGCACAAGCTAGAGCTGAAATAGCAGAAAATGTTGCAGATTGTCCAGAATTAAAAACGCTTTTAGATTTCATTTCAGATGAAAATCGCGGTATTGTTAGATAAGCCATTTTCTTCAAATATCGTAAAAAAAAGGCTCTTTTGGAGCCTTTTTTTTTAACTTCATTATATAAGAGTAGAGCATGACTAAACCATTGCGTATTGGATTGATAGCCGGTGAAACATCTGGCGATATCTTAGGTGAAGGGTTAATTAAAGCCCTAAAAAAACAATACCCGAATGCTATTTTTGAAGGTATTGCCGGTCCTCGAATGATAGCTCAAGGGTGCACTGCTTTGCATCCTTTAGAGGCTTTGTCAGTAATGGGGTTTGTTGAGGTATTAGGTAAATTACGCAGTATTTTACGTATTCGAAAATCAATTATTGAACATTTTATCAATAATCCCCCTGATATATTTATTGGCATTGATGCCCCCGACTTTAATTTAACGGTTGAATTAAAACTGAAGCAACATGGCATTAAAACGATTCATTATGTGAGTCCGTCGGTTTGGGCTTGGAAGCAATGGCGTATCCATAAAATTGCCAAAGCAACGGATCTTGTTTTAGCCTTTCTACCTTTTGAAAAAGCCTTTTATGATAAGTTTAATGTACCATGCCAATTTGTGGGACATACTTTAGCGGATCAATTACCGTTACAGCGCGATAAATCAACTGCGCGCGGCCAATTAAATATTAATCCTGATGAAAAAATATTGGCCTTATTACCGGGTAGCCGTAAGGCTGAAGTAGAGATGCTTGGACCGATCTTTTTACAAGTAGCGCAAGTTATCCATCAAAAATATCCCGACTATCGATTTATTGTGCCGATGGTTAATGACCGTCGCAAACAGCAATTCCAACTGCAAATAGAGGCGCTGCCTGAGACGCTTCCGATTACTTTGATTGATGGTCAATCCAGTGCTGTTTTGCAGTCTGCAGATACTGTGTTGTTAGCATCTGGTACTGCAGCTTTAGAAGCTATGTTAGCTAAAGCACCGATGGTTGTTGCCTATAAAGTTTCACCGATCACTTACCTTATAGCTAAAGCTTTAATAAAAGTTAAATATACTTCACTGCCCAATTTAATTGCAGATAGGGAAGTGGTTAAAGAACTAAGTCAAGATGATTGTATCGTAGACAAAATAGTGGCGGAGTTAGAACGTTTAATCGCACATGACGGGCAAGCTATGGTCGAGACCTTTACCGAGTTACATAAACTGATTCGATGTGATGCGGATACTCAGGCTGCTAATGCGGTGGTTGAGTTATTAAATAGAGATAATAAATAATGGTCGCTAAAAAGATACTATATCCAGAAGTTATTTATCCAGATGTTGCTTTTATTGCAGGGGTCGATGAAGTTGGGCGTGGCCCTTTAGTAGGGGACGTTGTCACTGCTGCTGTTATTTTAGACCCTAAAAAGCCAATAGCAGGGTTAGCGGATTCTAAGAAATTAAGTGAAAAAAAATTAGCTTTATTATTTGAACAGATAAATGCCAATGCTTTGGCTGTGAGTATTGGTAGAGCCTCACCGGCTGAAATCGATGAGCTAAATATATTGCATGCAACTATGTTAGCGATGCAACGTGCGGTACAAGGTTTATCAATAACACCTGAATTTGTTTTTATTGATGGTAACCGTTGTCCTTCATTAGCAATGCCTAGTGAAGCAGTTGTGAAAGGTGATTCCCGTGTTGCTGAAATTAGTGCAGCATCGATCATTGCTAAAGTTACCCGTGATAGAGAAATGGTCGAGTTAGATAAACGCTATCCAGATTATGGTTTTGCTCAGCATAAAGGTTATCCTACTAAAGCACACTTTGCAGCCTTAGAAGCGCACGGTGTGATTGCTGAATATCGACAAAGTTTTAAACCTGTTAAAGCTATTTTAGCTTTAACTTCAAAATAGGTTCTTGAAAGTATAATGTTATGTCTGAAATGAGTACCGAAACATCTGAGTTATTACCTATGGAAGCACCTTTAACAGCCCCTAAGTTTGTGCATTTACGTGTGCACAGTGATTTTTCAATGGTTGATGGTTTAACTAAAATAAAGCCACTAGTTGCTAAGACTGCTGCATTAAAAATGCCAGCGCTAGCGATCACTGATCAAACTAACTTTTGTGGTTTAGTTAAATTTTATACGGCGGCACATGGTGCGGGTGTTAAGCCTATTGTGGGCGCTGATTTTTGGGTTAAAAGTGAGTTATTAGGCGATCAACAGTTTCGTTTAACGGCATTAGCGATGGATGCGGTTGGTTACAAAAATATTACTGAGCTTATTTCAAAAGCATATTTACGAGGTCATGTTAAAGGTCGTGCGGTATTAGAACAATCTTGGTTAGTAGAACATCAACAGGGTGTTATTTTATTATCGGGAGCCAAAGACGGTGACCTAGGTAAAATGCTTTTAAAGGGGAATACTGCGGCGGCTGTTGAGATCACCGAATTCTATAAAAGGTATTTTCCAAACCGATATTATATCGAGCTAATTCGTACCAATCGTGTTGCTGAAGAAGATTATTTACATCTCGCCATTGATTGGGCTGCTCAATACCAACTCCCGGTTGTTGCAACTAATGAAGTGGTGTTTGCAGACCGTTCATTATTTGATGCCCATGACATTCGTGTCTGTATTAACCAAGGGTATGCACTTGGTGATGAAAAACGCCCCAAAGATTATAGTCCTGAGCAGTATTTACGAAGTGAAGAGGAGATGTGTGAACTCTTTTCTGATATTCCCGAAGCGTTACAAAACAGTGTTGAAATAGCAAAACGATGTAATGTGACGTTACGTTTGGGTGAATACTTTCTGCCTGACTTTCCAACCGGTGATTTAGAGATCGATGAGTTTTTTTGTAAAGTATCTCGTGAAGGGTTAGAAGCTCGCTTAGATTTCTTGTTTGATAAAAATAGTAAAGATTTTGCTGAAATAAGAAAACCCTATGATGAACGCTTAGAAATAGAGCTGTCAGTTATTAACAAAATGGGTTTCCCGGGTTACTTCCTGATCGTAATGGAATTTATTCAATGGAGTAAAGATAACAATATTCCAGTTGGACCTGGCCGTGGTTCTGGTGCTGGATCGTTAGTGGCTTATGCCTTAAAAATAACCGATCTCGACCCATTAGAATTAGAGCTACTGTTTGAGCGATTTTTGAATCCTGAACGTGTGTCTATGCCCGATTTTGATATCGACTTTTGTATGGATAGACGTGATGAGGTGATCGACCACGTTGCGCAGTTATATGGGCGTGATGCGGTATCGCAGATCATTACTTTTGGTACCATGGCGGCAAAAGCGGTTATTCGCGATGTGGGCCGAGTATTAGGCCATGCCTATGGCTTTGTTGATGGTATTTCAAAGTTAGTTCCACCGACACCGGGTATGACGCTAAGTAAAGCTTTTGAAGAGGAACCTCGTTTACAAGAACGCTATAATGCGAGTGAAGACGTACGCGCATTAATTGATATGTGCCGTACCTTAGAAGGCACCATTCGTAATGCAGGCAAGCATGCCGGTGGCGTTGTTATCTCACCAACTACTATTACCGATTTTGCACCTTTGTACTGTGATGATGAAGGCCATAACCCAGTAACACAATTCGATAAAAATGACGTAGAAACAGCTGGTTTAGTTAAATTCGACTTTTTAGGATTACGTACTTTAACGATTGTGCAATGGGCTTTGGATATGGCCAATGCACATAAACATGAGCGTGGTGAAGAACCTATTTTTATTGAAAAAATAGATCTAACAGAGCCTGCTTGTTTCGAATTGTTAAAACGTTATGAAACTACCGCGGTATTCCAATTAGAGTCACGCGGTATGAAAGATTTGATCCGCCGATTACAGCCAGACTGTTTTGAAGATATGATCGCCTTAGTGGCATTATTCCGGCCGGGCCCACTGCAATCGGGCATGGTAGATAACTTTATCGAACGTAAGCATGGCCGAGAGGTGGTTTCCTATCCAGATGAAAAGTGGCAGCATGAATCCTTAAAAGAGATCCTTGCACCGACCTACGGTATTATTTTATATCAAGAGCAGGTGATGCAGATTGCACAGGTTTTGTCAGGTTATACGCTTGGTGGTGCCGATATGTTACGTCGCGCAATGGGTAAGAAAAAACCAGAAGAAATGGCTAAACAACGTGCAACTTTTGAATCTGGTGCGATTGAAAATGGGATTGATGGCGAGCTAGCCATGAAGATCTTTGATCTGGTAGAAAAGTTTGCTGGTTATGGATTTAATAAATCCCATTCCGCGGCTTATGCGTTGGTGTCATATCAAACCTTATGGATGAAAACATTTTATCCATCTTACTTCATGGCGGCAGTAATGTCTGCGGATATGGATAACACCGATAAGGTTGTGATCCTAGTGGATGAATGTCAGAACATGGGGTTAACTCTATGCCCTCCGGATGTGAATGAAGGTTTATTTAAGTTTAACGTCGACAAAGACCTGCGTATTATTTATGGAATCGGTGCGATCAAAGGTGTTGGCGAGGGGCCCATTGATGCGATTATCGAAGCGAGAACTGAAGGCGGTAAATTCAAAGATTTATTTGATTTTTGTACACGGGTTGATTTAAAACGTTGTGGTAAACGTATTATTGAGAAGCTAATTTTAGCCGGTGCATTGGATAATTTGGGGCCACATCGTGCGGCGTTGATGGCTAATTTAAGTGATGCATTAACAGCAGCTTCGCAGTATAAGAAAGCGGAGTCATCAGGCCAAGCCGATTTATTTGGTGTATTAACCACTGACCACGATGAAATCGAACATAAGTTTTCCGTGGTTGACAAATGGCCTGAAAAACAATGGCTGAAAGGTGAAAAAGATACCCTAGGATTGTATTTGACTGGGCACCCTATTAACCAATATGAACCACATCTGCGTGCCATTAACTGTGTCAAGCTAGGTGCATTAACGGTTAATGGGCGAGGTCAAAATAGCCGAGTTTGTGGCTTAGTATTAGCAATGCGTGTGATGGTCACCAAGGCGGGTAAACGCATGGGTATTTTGACCTTGGATGATAAAAGTGCGCGTATGGATGTGACGGTTTTTGCTGACTTACTGGATCAGCATGAAGCGTTATTATTCACTGATAATATTGTGGTTTTACAAGGTCAGGTAAGTGAAGATTATTTCAATGGCGGTTTGAAAATGAATGCTCGCGAAATAATGAGCATTGACCATGCGCGTGAACGCTTTGCGAGTAAATTACGCTTAACAATTACTTCTAATGTTCTGCAACAGCAATCATTGCCGCAATTTCAATCTCGTTTAAATGAAATATTAGCGCCCGCTTCAGGTGGTTTATGTCCGGTTTTTATTAACTACCAAAATCACCAAGCACAAGTTGAAATTGAACTTGGCATTGAATGGTCTATTACCCCAAGTGATGATTTGTTATTTGAGTTGGGGCGATGGTTAGGTGAAGACAATGTGACTTTGCATTTTGATCAAGGTTGATGTTAGCAATGCAGGTAGATTTATTTACAAGTTTTGAAAAGCATTTTAGTGAGTTATTAGCTACGCTAACCGTTACTTCAGCTGAAAGTATTAATAATGATACTGAGCACATTAGCTTAGGTTCTCTTAAGCCGCGTATCGTAGTGGCGTTAAGTGGTGGTGTCGATTCCGTTGTGTTATTGCATTTATTATTCCGTTTTCGACAGAGCTGTGTTCAACAAAGCAGTGACTATTTAACGCTGATTGCACACAATGTTAATCATGGTTTGAGTGACAATGCTGATCATTGGGCTGCTTTTTGTACTGCCTATTGTCAGCAGTTGGATGTTAAATTAATTTGCTCTCAAGTTGATATCGAAAGAAAAAGTAGAACTAGCTTAGAAGCACTGGCTAGAGATGCTCGTTATCAATGTTTTCAAGAAAAAATGCAAGAGCATGATGTGGTTGTTACTGGTCATCATCAAGATGATCAACTTGAAACATTATTATTAGCTTTAAAAAGAGGATCCGGTAGTACAGGTTTACAAGGGATCCGCCTTTTTCAAACTTTTTTTAACGGTTATTTATTACGACCTTTATTAAATTTTTCTCGACAGCAATTGATAGATTATGCTCACCATCACCACCTGCAATGGGTTGAGGATGAAAGTAACCTAAATATCGACTTTGATCGTAATTTTATACGTCAACAAATATCTCCTCTATTAACAGCGCGTTGGCCTGCTATTGCACAGTCAGTATCGCGAACTGCTCAGTTATGTCAAGAGCAGCAAAGTTTATTAGATGAAATGGCAGAACAAGACCTAAGCCTTTGTATAGAAGAACGTTTTTCACAGCAAACATTAACTATTGCGGCTCTATCGAAATTTAGTGAAGCAAGACGAAATAATATATTACGCTATTGGCTTAAAAGTAATGGCTTACAATACCCAAGTAGCAAGCAGTTAATGGTTTTATGGGACCAAGTTGCATTGGCTCAGAGTGATAAACAACCAAAATTACAGATGCCGACGGTGGCTATTTGCCGTTATCAAGGCCAGTTATATATTGTACCTAATCAAGCCCTAAGCTTGCCAGTGCAACCTATACTGTGGTCCGGTGAGTCTATATTATGGTTGCAAGTGGGTTATTTGGGGGTCAATTTTTCGCAGGTAGATAGCTCTCTGTCAAAGCGTTACAAAGTGCAGTGCTGCTTAAGATCTCATTTGAATACTCAGTTAACTTGCTTACCTGAAGGGCGAGATAAAAAAAGAAGTATTAAAAAATTATTACACGAATACCATGTGCCGCCTTGGTTACGTGATCAAGTGGTCTTTATTGTTGTCGATGGTCAACTGCTGGAAGCGCTAGGTTTGTGGCGATGCCAAGTGAAAGACATACCACAAATGCAGATATCACAGCGCTTTTGTTGATGCTTTATGCTGGTATAAGTTTTGATCTGCTGACTCAAATAACTGCATTGAACTGGTGCCAATTTCCCAATGGCTATGTCCTAAGCTAAATGTACAGCCTATCTCTTTTAAAATTGTATTGTTAAGTATCGCTTGATTGATACGCCTATGCACTTTAGCAATAGAGCAGTTTTCAGAGGGTTGTAATATGATCGCAAACTCATCCCCACCTAAACGAAATGGCATATCCGAAGCACGCACACTCTGCGTTAATATTCGTGCAAACTCTTTTAATACTTGGTCACCTTTGAGATGGCCGTAAGTGTCATTAATAGGCTTGAAATCATTAATATCCAATATCATTAATGACAGGCCTAGATGAGTTCGGTTACTTTGTTCAATGGCATACTGAATAGAACTATCATAATAGGCTCGGTTACCAATATTGGTTAGATGATCCTGATAAACCATTGTATTTAACTCAGAGAACTTGAGAGCATGTTTTAAACTTGGCAATAATAATTGGTGTAACTCAGTTAATAATTTATCTTCGTCTAAGGTTAATGCAACTTCACTTTGATAAGTGATAGTGCCTAATCGAGTTGATTGTCCCATTGAGCCTAAATTAAAACTTTTGCTATAACTGTTACGTTGCATTTGCACTAAACTAAAGAAACCATGAGCAGATTGAAAACGAATATTAAAAGGGCGGATAAAGTCTGCCACCAAAGCGGCAAAATTGTTCATCATCTCTTTTAAGTCTAAGTTTTGTTGCAGTGACTCTAAACTTACGAGCTTATCTTCAATACTTAGTAAAGGTTCATTGGAAAATACAGTAAACAGCGGCGCAGTATGTTCGAAAGTACTGTGGCTTGTGTTTGGTATGGTTTCCATGCGAGTTTCCTTATCTATGTCACAATTAGTATTTTGCTAAGTGTGTAACGAAACCTTTGTTACTTTTTAGCACCTACTTTTATTTATTACTACTATATGAATAGTATTTAAACGATTCATTGCAGTATCTATGCCAACTTTTAATTGCTCAATGGCGATACAAACAGAGAAAGATCTTTAGTTGATCTTTAATAATTTATAATTAAGACTTATCAATTTTAGGCTAGCATAATAAGTTGTTGTTATTTGTTTTTTAGTAAATTAAAACAGTCTCTTACATCTACATTTTAAGTAGATGATAATTGGTATCTTTTGTGTAATAGCTTCACTGCAGTTATAGAACGAATGCTCTAAAATAGAAGTCATATTTTTTGAGTGTGATAATAAATAACATTTATTTGTTCTCTCTTATTTAATAGTCGTGAAATTGACAGCCTTTAAGTCAAAGTGTGTAAATGGCAAGCTGTAGATGAATAGATGAATAGATGAATAGATGAAATAAATAAACGAAGAAGAACTGAATAAACTTGCCCAGTGGGTCGTTAGCTCGAAAAGCAATTCAGCGTTGCAACATTCGATAAGGACTAGTCATTGTCATCATGTTACGCCTTGCCTTGCTGTCCAAGCTAACGACTGAATAAAGCATTTCGATTGATAACGGGTATATAAAACCAAGTTGTTAAGTCTGAGTAGAATTTACTTATTCGAGATCAGCTTAATGGATCGCACGCTATTAATTGTTGTGTTTTGTCATTGTTGGCAATTTTTAACATGTTATTCTAAGTCACTACATTCGGTTTTATTGGGTGACAAACAGATTACAGTAAGCTTTGTTTGAGTGTGATTAGGGATTATTTTCGTGAACTTTTGCTCTAAACTATTTTCAAATAAGTTGATGCAGCACTATCACTAGCTCGAGATTAAGTTTACTAACTCGTTTATTGAAATATTTTAAACTCCGTTATTTAATGAGAAATTTATGTCTGAGAATTTATCTGAAGTCTTATTTTCTGAAAAGTTTAATGTGCAAGAAACCTCTACCTTGATAGGCAATAGTGGTTCTAAGAAAAATAAAAAATTGTATAACTCAACCATGGACGGTGAGGAAAAGGTGGGGTGGTATCGACTGCTTAAATTGCTGCAATGGGCTTGGCAGGGATTAGATATTATTGACTGCTATGAAGTGCTTGCCAAAATAAGTGCTTCCACTAATAAGCGCAGTGATCCCGATTTATTAGATACTGTGGTTGGATTCCGTTCGGGTAATTGGAGCTATGAGTGGTCAAAAAAAGCCATGCAATTTCAAAAGCAGGCTAATGAACTCGTACAATACGGTCAAAAAGAACAAGCTAAAAATGCTTATTATCTCGCTTCTCAATATTATAGTGTGGCAAGTTATCCGCATCTTAAGGGGGATGAAAGCAGTATTCAGGCGCAAACGTTAGCATTCAGTAATTATCGTAAAGCTTTTGAACAGGATGAGAACGCCTTATTAAAAGAGATTGAGGTTCCCTTTAAAGGTAAAACAGTACGTTGTTATTTACATTTACCGCACGATCAAACTATCCACCCAGTGGTTATTGTGAGCGGTGGTATTGATACCTTGCAGTGTGATTTATTGCCTTTATTCGAAAAGCAGTTAAAACCCGCTGGTATTGCAATGTTAACTGTTGACATGCTAGGAGTTGGTTTTTCCAATCATATTAAATTAGAGCAAGATACTTCTAATTTACACCAAGCAGTGTTGCATCATATGGATAATGTACCATGGGTAGATCAGTCTCGAGTTGCTTTGATGGGAATGCGTATGGGCGGTAATGCACTAAATCGCTTGGCTTATGTCGAGCCGAAACGAGTACGTTCAGTGGTGAGTGTTGGTGCCGCCGTGGGTAGTGTTTTTGATAGCTTTGATAACTTTTCAAAATTACCTCCAATGACCTTAGATTGCCTTGCTAGTCGTATGCAAATGAGCCATTCCGATGTAGCAAGTTTATATCAACTTTGTGTTCCTTTTTCACTAATTAAACAGGGATTGTTAGGGCGTAAACGTATTAATACGCCGATGCTGAGTATTGGCCATTCACAGGATATTATGTGTAATGAGCAGGACTTAAAATTAATTGCGCGGGCAAGCTATGGGAGTGAGTCTAAGATTATTGACAAACCTCCCATTTTTGACTCTTATTTGAGATCTTTAGAGTACTCTGCACAATGGTTAACAAAACATTTACAAGAGTAAGTGATATATTGAAGATATTATTGATAGCTATTAAATTATACAAGGAAGCCTCTTAACATGTCAGATACTCTCATAAAGGGACCATCACGTGGGCGATTATTCAAGTTATTTACTGATTTTGGACCTTATTTTCGTAAATTAAAGTCAGACGAAAAAACGTTCTTTTTTGATTGTTTAGAAATATGTGTTAATGATAAAAAGGAGCCAGAGGAAAGAATATTTTTAGGTTGGTGGGCTGAATTAACACGTAGTGGTAATACATTTACTTATCAGCGCTATAACGGGCTGTATGATATTGAAGGCAATTGGGTTAGCAGTAAAATAACTAAAAAAGAAATGCTACAAATTGATCAGTCATTTAATACCTTTATTGAAAATTTAACTGAAATGATTGATGTCGAAATGGGTTATGAATTAACAGAGCAGAATAGTTAGCTATCTTTATAAGTTTTAAGCTCTCTATATTTTTGCCCCTTTAATGGGTGCAATAATGATATACTGATCAACAGCAGCTATTTAAGTTGCTGTTTTTTTTTGAGCTCAATGACGGTTATTATTGGTAGATCACCTCATGTAAATTGAGCTTTTTTATTTTTCTGAAATGAAGCATAAATAAATGAACGCGAATAAAAAAACAATTGTAGTTAAATTGGGTACCAGCGTATTAACCAGCGGAACCACTAAGCTAGACCGCGCACAAATGGTTGAAATAGTTCGCCAGTGTGCGATATTGCATCAACAAGGCCACCCTATTATTGTGGTCACCTCAGGCGCCATTGCCGCAGGTAAAGAGCATTTAAATATGCCTAATATTGAGCCCACTATTGCGAATAAACAAATGTTAGCCGCAGTAGGTCAAGGGCAACTTGTTCGAGAATGGGAAAACCTTTTTAAAATATACGGGTTACATGTCGGGCAAATGTTGCTAACACGTGCAGATCTAGATGATAAAGGTCGTTTTCTTAATGCACGTGACACACTCAATACATTATTAAAACACCGTATTATTCCATTAGTAAATGAGAATGACGCAGTGGCTACACGTGAAATAAAAGTAGGCGATAACGATAATTTGTCTGCATTAGTTGCTTTATTAGCGGATGCTGATCAGTTGATCTTATTAACCGATCAACAAGGGTTATTTACTGCTGATCCGCGCAGTAATCCCGATGCAAAATTAATTACAGAAGTGACTGAAATAACAGAAGCTATTCATAACCTTGCAGGCGGAAGTGTTGGTGGGTTAGGGACTGGCGGCATGGCCACAAAAATTGAGTCTGCTACTGTTGCTAATCGAGCGGGTATTGAAGTCGTGATAGCATCAGGCCAGCGTAAAAATGTTATTTTAGATGCCGCAAATGGTCTACCAGTGGGCACAAAATTTGTGTCTGCAAATAACCGTTTAGAAGCAAGAAAAAATTGGATCTTTGCGGGCTCACGCCCAGCAGGAAAGATTGTTGTTGACCAAGGTGCAGAGCAAGCCATCGTTCATGGTGGTAGTAGTTTACTAGCAAAAGGTATTCGCTCTGTACAGTCGCATTTTTTACGTGGTTATGTTGTTTCAGTTTGTAACCATAAAGGTAAAGAGATTGCCCGCGGTATCGTGCGTTATAAAAGCGCCGACATAGAGCGGATAAAGGGTCAACACTCAGATCAAATTGAAAAAATATTAGGTTATGAACACGGTCGGGTTGTATTACACCGAGATGATCTAGTTATTTTATAATCAAGGCTCCCTTATTTTGGAGCCTGTAGAAAGGAGTAGAAATGAATTTACAACAAATAGGTCAACAAGCGAAAGAAGCAAGTTACGAGTTGGCAATCACTGATACGACTACAAAAAATGCAGCGCTTGAAGCGATTGCAGTTGAATTAGAGGCAAATGTTGCAGAAATAGTCGCAGCAAATAAAAAAGATATTGAAGCAGGTAAAGCGGCAGGATTAACCGATGCTTTATTAGATCGTTTGTTATTAGATGAAACACGCTTAGCGGGTGTTATTGGTGACTTACGCAGTGTGATTGGACTTTCTGACCCGGTGGGTGAAGAATTTGATAGTAAGTTATTAGAAAATGGTTTGAAGCTTTGTAAACGTCGCGTACCGGTTGGAGTACTAGGGGTTATATATGAAGCGCGTCCAAATGTAACCATTGATATTGCCGCATTGAGCTTAAAAACAGGTAACGCGAGTATTTTACGTGGTGGTAAAGAAACCATTAACTCTAACTTAGTGTTAGTTAAATTTATTCAAAGTGCGTTAGAGAAAGTCGGTTTGCCAAAAACGTCAGTACAATATATAGAAAATACAGACCGTGCATTAGTAGGTGAGTTATTAAAATTAGATAAGTATGTGGATATGATCATTCCACGTGGTAATGCAGGTCTGCAAAAATTCTGTAAAGAAAACAGTACTATTCCAGTGATTATTGGTGGTATTGGTATTTGTCATTTATTTGCAGAAAAAACAGTGAATGTTGAAAAAGCATTAGCGATTATCGAAAATGCTAAAGTGCAACGTCCAAGTGTGTGTAATGCATTAGATACATTATTAGTTGAAGCTGATATTGCTGAGTCTTTCTTACCTAAACTGGCCGCACATTTATTACCGCTAGGCGTCACGTTAGTGGCGGAAGAAAAAGCGAAAGCTATTTTAGGTGATGATGCACTGCTTGCTCAAGAAGGCGACTTTTCACGTGAATGGTTATCTTTAAACTTAGGCGTTAAAGTGGTGGCTAACTTACATGAAGCTTTGATGCATATACGTGAGCATAGTTCAGAGCATTCCGATGGTATATTGACTAATGACTTTACGGTGGCGAATAAATTTATCAATGCGGTTAACTCGGCAGCGGTTTATGTTAATACCAGTACGCGTTTCACCGATGGTAGCCAATTTGGTTTAGGTGCGGAAGTGGCTGTATCAACACAGAAACTACATGCACGTGGTCCAATGGGCTTACCTGAGTTAACTACCTATAAATGGATTGGTATTAGCGATAACTTAATCCGTTCTTAGGGATGTAATACGAAGCTAAATTTTTAGCTGAAATAACTAAAAAGGGCTTGATACAATTTGTATCAAGCCCTTTTTGTTTTTTATTAATTAATACATTTACTTAGACTGTATCAATCAATCAAACAAGCAATCAAACAAACAAGCAATCAAACAACCATACAATTACATGCTTACATCAGGGCAGTTTTAAAATAACTACAACTAAATAACTTGTGCTTTAAACTGCCCTTTATCAAGGGTCACCTCAACTGTTTCACCAACTTTGAGTTTTGCAGGATCAGTGCTTACTTTGCCTTTTTCATCTTTAACTATTGCATAACCACGGGCTAAGGTAGCTAGTGGGCTGAAGGCATTTAGTTGTTGTATTTGATGATGTAAGTGTTGTTCAGCATTATTTAATTTTGCCGCCATCGCTTGTGTTAATTGACGTTTTAATTGTTGTTGCTTTTGCAGTTCAATATTAATGTGGTGCGCAGGGCTAGCTTGCTGTAATCGATTTTTTAACTGTGAATTTAGGTGTTGTTGCTGTTGCATTTTTTGTTGCATAGCATGTTGTAAACGCAGGCTTAATTCATCTAAATTTTGTGTCTGCTGTTGTAATTTATGTTTAGGATCGTGCTGTAATAAGGTTTGTTTTAATACACTTAGCTGGTGGGTCTTATGTTGCATTCTATTCTGCATAGATTGCTTAAGGCGGGCGACTAAGTTATTGAGTTGAGTAGAAACAAATGTTTTATGTTGGCTTACTAACTCCGCTGCTGCCGATGGTGTCGCAGCTCTAAGATCGGCAACAAAATCACTAATGGTGACATCTATTTCATGACCTACGGCACTGATCACTGGGAGCTGGCTATTATAAATAGCGTAAGCAACATCGGGTTCATTAAAACACCATAAATCTTCTAAAGAGCCGCCGCCACGACCGACGATTAACACATCACATTCATTACGAATATTTGCTAACGCAATTTGTGCCGCTACCGAGAACGCACTACCTTGCCCCTGTACTTGAGTTGGATAAATAACCACCTGTAAGCGCGGGTCTCTACGTTGTAATACACTCAGTATGTCATGTAAAGCTGCACCGGTTGATGAGGTAATAATTCCGACACGTTTGATAATCTCAGGTAAAGGCTTTTTTATCGCTTCAGAAAATAAACCCTGAGCTGCTAATTGGCATTTTAATGCTTCAAATTGTTGTTTTAATAATCCATCACCTTCTGGTGCCATGGTTTCTGCAATTAGCTGATAATCACCACGCGCTTCATATAAGCTTAATTTTCCGCGTACGAGTACTTGTTGTCCATGCTTGGGTGTAAAACCGGCACGGCTGTTATTACCTCTAAACATGGCGCATTTTATTTGTGCACTATGGTCTTTCAAGGTGAAATACCAATGCCCTGATACAGCGATCGTAAGATTAGAAATCTCTCCGGATAACCAAATGACCCCTAACCCTGTTTCTAATAAGGATTTAGCGGCTTTATTAAGTGAGCTTACACTGTAGATATTGCTGTTCTTTATCGCCATAACAAAAATTTTTACCAATTAAATCAGGAGCTAAATATTAACACAGTAAAAACTGTGTATAAAAACATAAATTGTATTGTACTTATCATTGTTTACGATTAAAATCCCACCGCAATATCATACCCAAGCAATTTTGGGTATATCTAAAATGCTCCCAACTATAAGTGAGATATTGCAATGCTAAGAATAGCAAAAGACGCGTTAACATTTGACGATGTATTATTAGTGCCAGCCCACTCGACTGTACTGCCAAACACTGCCGATCTAAGAACCCTATTAACTCAAAATATTTCGTTAAATATACCGGTTGTTTCTGCTGCGATGGATACGGTAACAGAGGCACGCTTCGCTATTGCTTTGGCTCAAGAAGGCGGCATGGGTTTTATCCATAAAAATATGTCTATCGAAGTACAAGCTGAGCAAGTTCGTTTAGTAAAAATTCATGAAAGCGGTGTTGTTGCAACGCCTATTACTGTTTCTCCCTCTACAACGTTAGGTGAAATCAAGGAGCTAACTGAAAAACATGGCTTTGCTGGATACCCAGTAGTTGAAGATTCAGGTGAACTAGTCGGTATTATTACTGGCCGTGATGTATTATTTGAAACGGACTTAACAAAACTTGTTTCTGCAGTAATGACCAGAAAAGCAGAGCTAGTGACTGCTAAATCAAATACTCCTCGTGATGAAATTGAAGCATTAATGCATAAACATCGTATCGAAAAAGTATTATTAACTGATGATAACTTTAAACTTAAAGGCATGATCACGGTTAAAGATTTCCGTAAAGCGGAACAAAAACCAAATGCATGTAAAGACGAATTAGGTCGTTTACGTGTAGGTGCGGCTGTTGGCGCTGGCGCAGGTAATGAAGAGCGTGTTGATGCACTAGTAGAAGCGGGTGTTGATGTGTTATTAATTGATTCATCACACGGCCACTCTCAAGGTGTATTAGAGCGTATTAAAGCAACACGTGCTGCTTATCCTAATTTAGAAATAATTGGTGGTAATGTTGCTACTGGTGATGGTGCTAAAGCATTAGTAGCAGCTGGTTGTAGTGCGGTTAAAGTAGGTATCGGCCCAGGCTCAATCTGTACTACACGTATTGTTACAGGCGTAGGTGTACCGCAAATTACTGCTATTTCAGATGCAGTTGATGCATTAGAAGGTACTGGTATTCCTGTGATTGCCGATGGTGGTATCCGTTTTTCTGGTGATATTGCTAAAGCGTTAGCTGCTGGCGCATCATGTGTGATGATGGGGAGTATGTTTGCTGGTACAGAAGAATCGCCAGGTGAAATTATTTTATTCCAAGGTCGTTCGTACAAATCATACCGTGGTATGGGATCTTTAGGGGCAATGTCTCAAGGTTCATCGGATCGTTACTTCCAATCTGATAATGCTGCAGACAAGCTGGTACCAGAAGGTATTGAAGGTCGTGTTGCTTATAAAGGTAAAGTAAAAGAAATTATTCATCAGCAAATGGGTGGCGTACGTTCATCGATGGGGCTGACCGGTTGTGCAACCATCAAAGAAATGAATACAAAAGCAATGTTTGTGAAAATCACAAGTGCAGGTATGGGCGAAAGCCATGTACATGACGTTGCTATTACTAAAGAAGCACCTAACTACCGTAGTGGTAGCTAAGTAAAGAAACGAGTTTAATGTGCAAATAGACATATAACTATTTATTAAAAACAAAAGGTTTTATTGATAAACCTTTTTGTAAATAAGCACTTAGCTCAGCTTCCTTAAGTTATAAATTAAAAGACGATATATATCGTCTTTTATTATTTTTAGAAACTGAATAAAGAAAATTAAAGGACAATATAATGAGTAAGAACATTCATGAACAGCGTATTCTAATATTAGATTTTGGTTCTCAATACACTCAATTAATCGCGCGTCGTATCCGTGAAATTGGTGTTTACTGTGAACTTTGGAGCTGGGATGTTAATGAAGAGGACATCAAAGAGTTTAATCCTAACGGTATTGTTCTTGCTGGTGGCCCTGAAAGCGTTATTGCCGAAGGATCTCCTCGTGCGCCTGAATATGTATTTACAGCTGGTGTGCCAGTATTAGGGATTTGTTACGGTATGCAAACAATGTCTCACCAATTAGGTGGTGCGGTGATTAAAGGTGAAGGCGAAGGCGAGTTTGGTTATGCCAAAGTTGAAGTACAAGCTGAATCGGCATTCCTTAACGGTATTCAAGATGCATTATCTGCAGATGGAAAAGCATTATTAGATGTATGGATGAGCCATGGCGATAAAGTGTCTGCTATCCCTGCTGACTTCACTACGGTTGCTAATACCGCAACGTGTCAATTTGCTGTCATTGCTAATGAAGAAAAACGCTTTTATGGTGTTCAATTCCACCCAGAAGTAACGCATACCGCGCAAGGCGAAGGTATGTTACGCAACTTCGTGGTGGATATTTGTGGTTGTGAAACATTATGGACACCTGCATCAATTATTGATGATGCTGTTGCTCGAATGAAAGAGCAAGTAGGTGATGATGAAGTTATTCTTGGTTTATCTGGCGGTGTAGATTCATCTGTTGTAGCGATGTTATTGCAACGTGCTATTGGTGATAAGTTAACGTGTGTATTTGTTGATAACGGTTTATTGCGTTTGAACGAAGGCGCACAAGTAATGGAAATGTTTGGTGATAAATTTGGATTAAATATCGTCCATGTTAATGCTGAACACCGTTTTCTTGAGCAAATGGCTGGCGAAAATGATCCAGAAACGAAACGTAAAATAATTGGTCGTGTTTTTGTTGAAATCTTCGATGAAGAATCTAAAAAATTAGCTAATGCAAAATGGTTAGCACAGGGCACTATTTATCCTGATGTGATTGAGTCTGCTGCTTCTAAAAATGGTAAAGCACATGTGATTAAATCTCACCATAATGTAGGTGGCTTACCTGATGATATGGAAATGGGATTAGTTGAACCTTTACGTGAACTCTTTAAAGATGAAGTACGTAAAATTGGTTTAGAACTTGGTTTGCCATATAACATGTTATACCGTCACCCGTTTCCTGGACCTGGTTTAGGTGTTCGTGTCTTAGGTGAAGTGAAGAAAGAGTACTGTGATTTATTACGTCGTGCTGATGCTATCTTTATTGAAGAGTTACATAAAGCTGATTTATACCATAAAGTAAGCCAAGCGTTTGTTGTGTTCTTACCTGTACGCTCTGTGGGTGTAATGGGTGATTGTCGCAAATATGATTGGGTTGTTTCACTTCGTTGTGTTGAAACGATTGACTTTATGACGGCTCGTTGGTCTCACTTACCGTACGAGTTAATCGGTCACGTTTCTAACCGTATCATCAATGAAATTGATGGTATCTCACGTGTTGTGTACGATGTGTCGGGTAAACCACCTGCTACTATTGAATGGGAATAATCATCAATAGATAATGACTGTTTAAACTAAAGCAGTGGTTTAATATAAAAAGGTGGCTTATTAGCCGCCTTTTTTGTTTTCAACTTATTAAGCTTTAATAAGGAAATATAATGATCGATACATTTGGTTTGTTATGCAGTGCAACCTTTATTAAAAGTCCCTTTTATAATCAACGGCCTGATCAGGCTGAAATTAGTTTACTGGTGATTCATTGTATTAGCTTGCCGGAAGGGAAGTTTGCAACGGAGCATATTAAAAACTTATTCACTGGGTGCCTAGATTGCTCCGCCGATCCTAGCTTTGTTGACCTTCAAGGTTTAGAGGTCTCTGCTCATTGTGTTATTCGTCGTGATGGTGCAATAGAGCAATATGTCCCTTTTATACAACGTGCGTGGCATGCAGGTGTTTCAAGTTTTGAGGGGATAGCTGGATGTAATGACTTTTCTATTGGTGTTGAATTAGAAGGCACAGATTGCAGTCCTTATACTGAATTACAATATCAAGCCTTAGCGGAAGTGACACGACAGATACAACAACAGTATCCTTTAATTACTAACAAACGTATTGTTGGCCATAGCGACATTGCACCGGGTCGTAAAACCGACCCTGGTAGTGAATTTAATTGGCCATACTTTTTTCAATTATTAGCGTAAATAACTCCTATTAATACTTTTTATTAGTAATCAGTGTTAAGCCCATACGGTCTTTTTTGAATGCTAGAGATCATAGTTAAAGTAACCAGAGCTAAGGGGATATCAAGTACATTAGAGACTTGCGAAAGTAAATTAAGATTGACTAATTCAGTAAAGCATTTGAATTGAAAGTGACTATGCAATGGGGGAGTTCATTAAAACTTCACCAATCAGAAGCAGGTTATTGCGAATTACATCTAGATAAAGACACTAGGACATTATATTTAGACAGAAGCAACACCTTGATGCGTGAAGGTGATAGCGTAAGAGAACTGTCTCTTATGGATTCTGAATCGGTATAAGTGCATATACTTTCAGACAATTCCTCTCTAGAGTTGTACATCAATAATGGTTCTGCTGTAATGTCTGCGCGTATTTTTACACCGATAACAGCCACATTATTGAGCCGCTCAGGTCAGGTTGATATTGACGTTTGTTGGATGTTAAATAAAGCGGCATCTCCTTTTGCTAACTGATTAAACGTCTCTGACAATAACAAGATTACCTTTTTATTGATAATATTTTTTAACGCTGTATTAGTGATGATTTGTCAATATTGAATTTGATTTATTTTTCATTTTTTATGGCGCGAAATATCCCGCTACTATAATACGCTTATCAAAAGCAATAATAATCCCAGATCCCCTTTTTTATTGGTTATTTTTGGCTTATATGATGTAAGTCAATAGGCTGTTTATTACTTTTAATTTAAGCTTGATTGTTTGCCTAATTAAGCGCTAAATGATCTATATTTGATATAGAAAGTGACATCTGTTTAGCACCTAAATTAAGGGAGGGAGTATGTTAAATAACGATCAACGATATATCAGCAATTTGAGTAAAGATACCTATGCCATTATTTTAGCTGGAGGACGCGGTAGTCGTTTATTTGAGCTCACTGATCGCCGTGCTAAACCCGCCGTTTATTTTGGTGGCACATTTCGTATCATCGACTTTCCTCTTTCTAATTGTTTAAATTCAGGTATTGGGCGTGTGGGTGTGGCAACACAATATAAATCACACTCTTTAATTAGTCATATACATCGTGGATGGGGGACTTTCAAGGCTGATTTATCGGAGTTTGTTGAGGTATTACCTGCATCACAACATAAAATGAATGATTGGTACTCAGGTACTGCTGATGCGGTATATCAAAATATAGAGATTATTCGCACTCACAACCCTAAGTACGTCTTAATTTTATCGGGTGACCATGTTTACCGAATGGATTATGGTAAGTTATTGATGCAGCATGTGAATAATAAGGCGGATATGACGGTGTGCTGTATTGAGGCAAGCATTGAAGACGCCGCTGGCAGCTTTGGTGTGATGACTGTCGATGAAACAGGGAAAGTGAGCGCATTTAATGAAAAGCCAAATACGCCAAATGAAATACCCGGTAAACCAGGCTTCTGTTTAGCATCAATGGGAAATTATGTTTTTAATACTGATTTCCTATTTGAGCATTTAAATAAAGATGCGTGTGATCCTAACTCAAGTCACGATTTTGGTTTAGATGTTATTCCTTCTATTATTAAAGATTACGATATATTTGCTTATCCTATTGAAGATCCAGATGCTGACAAGCAAGCTTATTGGCGAGATGTAGGCACAATAGATTCACTTTGGGAAGCCAATATGGAGTTAATAGAGCCAGAGCCGCAATTCGACCTTTATGATAGATCATGGCCTATCTTTACTTATCAAAGTCAGTTGCCTCCAGCTAAATTTATCTTTGACAATGATATTCGTCGAGGTACCGCACTCGACTCTACCGTTGCTAGTGGTTGTATTATTTCTGGCTCAACTATTCGTAAATCAATATTATATTCAAGTGTGCATACTCATTCTCACAGTTTAATCGAACAATCGGTATTAATGCCTGAGTGCGATATTGGCGAGAACTGTAAATTGTTTAGAGTCATTGTTGATGCTAATTGTCATATTCCAGCTGGATTAATTATTGGCTACGACAAAGAGCAAGATATTGCGAGAGGATTTCGTGTATCGGACAAAGGTATTACTTTGGTTACTAGTACGATGATTCACAAACTAGCGGAAGCAGAAACAAAGCATAAAGCAGAAACAAAGCATAAAGTAGAAACAAAGCATAAAGTAGAAACAAAGCATAAAGTAGAGACGACTCGTTTATCAAAGGTTTGATATTCTGCTATAGAATCTTGTTCTGTTATAAGTCATCATCATTGACGACGGTGATGACTGTTTTTTATTGGTGTTGCTTTCGTAAATTAGCTCATACAGAGTTTGTTAATGTTGGATTCATTAATGTCTCTGATCCATCCTAAATTGCTATATTTCTTAATGCTAGATTGCTTGATAGTGAGCTGGTTGTCCTGACAATTATGTATTATCCACTTACCTTTTAATGCGGTAGCTAGAATATTTATATTAGAAACATCTCACGATTCTGAACGTTACTCAATTTTTTTCCTTTATCTAATACTATTTACAATATAATAAGTTACTGTTTTTTTATTAAAATAATCCATTTCTTGATTGTAAGTTTTATAAAATAAGTACTACCTGCGATCTTCGGCGCTTTAATGACGGTGGTCTTAAGCTTTTCTCATTTAATCTCATTTAATCTCATTTAATCTCATTTAAATTTTGATCTAACTTTCTTACAGCGTTAACCATATTATGTTCCTTCGGATTGATTAACGTTGAATATGGGTGAGAGCAGGTGAATAGTAATAAATATTACTTAGGTGGCAGATGTCAAAACTGCTGCGGATATTTTTGCTACGTGGATTAAGTTAATTTTCGCTAATTAAAGTTAACTTAGAAGTAACTTATGTAAATCAATAGGTTTGATAAATCGATCAAGCAAGCTGACCCTCAATATTTTTCTTGTCATATTAATAGCTATTTAAACTGCCACTTCAATGCATATTTAAAGTTGATTTTTTTTATGAAAACTTGCTTTTAAAAGTTGGATTTGCGTAAGTCAATTCAACTGTTCAAGCATTGATTCGTATTTGCGGCATAGCTCTCAAAATGAACCGTGTAACAAGAGCTAACTCACAAAATGAACCGTGGTTTCTTTCGATTATATAATACTACAATAGTATTATATTAAATCTAAACAGAAGGAATTTGACGTGATATCGCATAAGCAGTTAGCAATTGATGCAGTTGAGTTAGTGACTCCTGCAATAGAACGTCTTTTTGATCGAACTAATCGAAAAGAGCTTCATATTGTCATTATGGATCCGACTATAAAACCGTGGGAGTCACGTTTTGAAGATGCCATTCTGTATCAATCTTCTCTGGGTAACCCTGAGCAATGGGCTATTCCATTTGATCAACTGGCTAGAAAAAAAGCACATCAAGCATGGCGAGAGGGTTGTGCAAATATGAATCTTCAAACATTGCATCCAACGTCGTTGCACCATGGTGACGTACTTTTTTATGGGTCCTTTGTATATGGCAACATTGTAGTTGCTTGCAGTGGGGTAGAGCAGTGGTTTGATATGTTAGTAAGTGGTTGGATTGCAGTGGCCATCGAACAGTTAGCAATACATGACTATCAAACTACAAAAGTAAAAAATCCAACTCAAACTTATAGAGATTAATTAATACAATTTATTTAATAGAAAGGGAATATAAAATGAAAAAGTTATTGAAAACAGCCTTGATTAGCGCCGGTTTATTAATGTCAGCAAGTTCTTTTGCTGCTGACTATCCTTCAAAAAATATACGCTTAATTGTGCCATTTGGCGCAGGTGGTGGTACTGATGCGGTAGGGCGTACATTAGCCAATAGCGCTAAAGATATTCTAGGTACAAGTATTTCAGTTATGAATCGTACCGGTGGTGCAGGAGCAGTAGGGATGAGCTTTGGTGCTCGCCAACGTGGGGATGGTTATACGTTAACAGTAGTAACTCGTGAAATAGCATCTTTGCCGCAAATGGGATTGATGCAAAACACTGCCGATGATTTTAAATTAATTCGTATGGTTAACTTAGATCCTGCGGTTATTTTAGTACCTGCCGATAGCCCATTCAACACGGTCAATGACTTAGTGGCTGAAGCTAAAAAAATGCCAGGTAAAGTTAAGTTTGCATCAACCGCTGCACCAAACTTCTACTTAATGGCTTTAGAGCAATCACAAGATATTAAACTTAATGCCGTTCCTTACAATGGTTCGTCGGAAGCAATTCCTTCTGTATTAGGTCACCACACACAAGTCACTATGGTAACGCCAGGTGAAGCGATCGCTCAATTACGCTCTGGTCAGCTTAAAGCATTAGGTGTGATGTCAGAAGAACGTATTTCTTATATTCCTGATGTAGCAACATTAAAAGAGCAAGGTATCGATGCGACCACGGGTACATGGCGCGGTATCGGTGCACCAAAAGATACACCAGATGAAATCATTGAAATCTTAGGTAATGCCTTTGACCAAGCAATGGCGTCGGCTGAATTTAAAGACTTTATGGCAAAAGGTGCAATGACAATTCACCCACTTAAAGCACAAGAGTTTACTGATTTTGTAAAACAAGATGAGAAAGTGTTAAGTCAATTTATTAAATAACCCCTACTACAAAAACCAAGGAATAGGCCTTGGTTTTTGTTTCTCATGACTGAGCGCAATAGCGTTTATTAGCGAGTTTATTATGCTTAATCGTAATATTTTTTTTCCCAGTTTAGTTATTTTATTGAGTCTGATCTTCTTAGTGTTCATCTCTCAATTTCCTGAGCCTCGATACCAAGATGCACCCGTGGGAGCTGGCTTTTTTCCTGCGGTAATAGCTGTCCTTCAAATCATTATTTGCAGTGTGTTAATTTTTCAATATAAGCAAAAACAAAACAATCAAAATAAGCCTAAACAGCAAGAGACAAAAGAGATCCCACTAGTCTCTAAGCATTCTATTTTTGGTTTTACGCTGCTGATTGGTTATGCAGCGCTGATCACCCTAGTTGGCTATCTACCTGCTAGTTTGGTTGGTTTTACTTATTACTTGATCTATTACCGCGTTAAAAAGCCCCTTTATTATGTAATTGCGTGGATATTTGTATTCACTATCTATTTTCTGTTTGGTGAAGTTTTTGTTATTTCACTGCCAGAAGGTTTACTTTTTTTCTAGGTTATTATTATGACAGAATATTTATTAAGCGGGTTTGCTTCTGCGTTTAGTATGGCGGTTTTCCCTGTTTTAGTGTTTGGAGTATTGGGCGGCGTGATATTAGGTGCCTTACCCGGTTTAACTGCAACCATGGGGGTAGCTATATTACTGCCTTTTACTTTTGGTATGGACGCAACACCGGCATTAGTGATGCTGATTGGTGTTTACATCGGCGGTATTTACGGCGGTTCGATTGCTGCTATTTTATTAAAAACCCCTGGTACGCCAGCTTCAGCTGCGACCGTGCTTGATGGCCATACGATGGCGATTAAAGGTTTAGCTGCAAAAGCATTAAGTATTGCCGCTGTGGCTTCTTTTATTGGTGGGTTAATCAGTACCGTAGTATTAATTGCGGTAGCGCCTGTTCTCGCTGACTTTGCGCTACGTTTTAATGCACCTGAATATTTTGCATTAGCCTTATTTGGTTTAACCATTATTGCCAGTGTTTCCGCTAAAAATATTATGAAAGGGTTATTAGCAGGGACCATTGGATTGTTGGTCTCAATGGTGGGATTAGACCCCATTAGTAGTGTGCCTCGCTTCACTTTTGGTGTGATGGATTTATACAGTGGTATTAATATTATTCCGGTGTTAATTGGCTTATTTGCAATCGCAGAAGGGTTAAATCAGCTTGAGAAAATGTCTAGTGATAAACAAGAGATGCCCCCTAAATTTAGTTACAAATTACTTAGCTTTGCTGATTTCAAAAAGATATTACCGACGAGTATTAAAAGTGGCTTAATTGGTACTTCAATTGGTTCAGTTCCTGGAGCCGGTGCAGATATTTCAGCCTTTGCTTGTTATAACGAAGCGAAGCGTGTGGCGAAAAATCCAGAAGAGTTTGGTAATGGGTCAATGCATGGACTAGCGGCTGCAGAGTCAGGCAATAATGGTGTTACTGGTGGTTCTTTAGTACCGCTACTCACTTTAGGTGTGCCAGGTGATGCGGTATCAGCTGTATTATTAGGCGCGCTAATTGTACAAGGGTTAACACCCGGCCCGTTACTGTTTACACAAAATCCTGAAATTGTTTATGGTATTTTTAGCTCGATGATTGTGGCAAATATTGTGATGCTGATTATCGGCTTTCTGGGTATCCGCTTCTTTTGTCGAATCATTGAAGTGCCAAAAATTCTGATGATCCCGATTATTATCTTTTTGTCTGTGATTGGTGCCTACGCTATCAATAACTCTATGTTTGATGTGGGTATTGCTATTACTTTTGGTTTATTAGGCTTCCTATTAAACAAATTAGACATTCCTTCATCGCCTATTCTATTAGCGATTATTTTAGGGCCGATGGCAGAAACAAATTTACGTAAATCATTAATTATGTACGAAGGCAGTTGGTCATTCTTATATGACCGCCCGATTGCTTTAGCGTTTATTTTGTTTGCTATCTTCTCAGTTTATTCAACAATTAAGCTTAAAAAGAAAGAGCGTTTAGCAGAGAAAAAATAAGTGATTCATAAGCTCACTTTTTGATATAAAAAAGGCCCAGTAAAAGATTGCTGGGCCTTTTATTATTAAGGGTAGGCGTTATCTTTGTATTGATTATTTAGCGCATAAAGCTGGCTAAAAAACATGTTAATTTAACGCTTTATTTATTTTATAAACATGATCTTATTTTTTCTTTTTTTTGTTATTTATTTAAATGGTCTTACCAATTGTTTATTTTTGAACAGTTTCTATGTGTAGCTGGCTTCATTCATCATTTAACTTTGATTTGGATCATAAAATTCTAGACATAAATTGTTAATTTTGTTAATTTCTATGTGCAATTATTAATTGGTAATACCATTTTACATTTTGATGTTACCAACGCGTCACAATAACCTGTGCGATTAACTGATTTAGGGCTTTCATGACTTACGCAAAAATTAAACAACCTAAGCTTGCAGATGTGATTGAATCACAACTAGAAAGCATGATTCTAGAGGGGAGTTTAGAGCTAGGTGAGAAGTTACTACCCGAGCGTGAGTTGGCTAAACAGTTTGACGTGTCTCGTCCTTCATTGCGTGAAGCTATTCAACGTTTAGAATCCAAAGGATTGTTAACACGTCGTCAAGGCGGTGGCACTTATGTTAAAGAAGAGCTGCGAGCACAATTAACGGATCCACTATTTGAATTATTAAATACCCACCCTGAATCAAAGTATGACCTATTAGAATTCCGTCATGCAATTGAAGGGTTTTCTGCTTATTATGCTGCTTTACGTGGTACTTCTGATGACTTTAATAAAATAAAAACAAGTTTCACTGCTATTGATATAGCTAATGCTGCTGGTAACATCGAACAAGAAATTGCTTCGGTTGCGCAGTTTTATCTTGCGGTTATTGAAGCATCACATAATGTGGTATTTTTACATCTAGCGCGTGGCATCAATCCATTATTACATCGTAATATCTCGGATAATGTTAAACAGTTGTATTTATACCCTGAAGTGGCTAAAAAAATTCATCAGCATCGTTTACAGTTAGTGGATGCTATTTTATCAAAGCAACCGATGAAAGCGAAAGAAGCATCAGATCAACATCTGAATTATATTGAAGAAACACGTTTAGTTATGTTACGTGAAGAGAGTGCTTTTAAACGCGAGTTAGGCGGCTTTTGAAACAAACTGCCGTTTTATAGTATGACGGGCACAGTTTTACTGTGAAAATATACTTATATAAATAACTATTTAGATTACTTATTGCCGAAATGGCATACAAACGTGCTGTGAAGCAGGTAGTGGTTAATGTAAATAATTATAAAACAACGCTTGGCTTTCGGGCTGAGATTATCTAGTGATATAGAAGGAAAGTGTCATGACTGACATCCTAAAAGATATTGATGCGCAAGAAACTTCTGAATGGCTTGAAGCATTAGCAACCATTCTTGAAGATGAGGGCTCAGAACGTGCTCAATTTATTCTTGAGCAAGTGATGGATAAAGCACGTAAAGAAGGTGTTAATTTGCCACACGGCATCAACACTAATTATGTGAATACTATCCCATCTGACCAACAACCTGCTTACCCAGGAGATCTAAAAATAGAACAACGTATTCGTTCAATCATTCGCTGGAACGCGATCATGATTGTTATGCGTGCTTCTAAAAAAGACTTAGATCTTGGTGGACACATGGCTTCTTATCAGTCAGCTGCTGCATTTTACGAAGTATGTTTTAACCACTTTTTCCGTGCACCAAATGAAACAGATGGCGGTGATTTAGTTTATTACCAAGGTCATATTTCTCCTGGTATTTATGCACGTGCATTTCTTGAAGGTCGTCTAACTGCTGAACAGTTAGATAACTTCCGTCAAGAAGTAGATGGTAAAGGTTTACCTTCTTACCCGCACCCAAAACTACTTCCTGAATTTTGGCAGTTCCCAACGGTATCGATGGGTCTTGGTCCGATTGCAGCTATCTACCAAGCGCGTTTCTTAAAATACCTTGACGGTCGTGGTTTAAAACCAACGTCTGCACAACGTGTTTATGCGTTCTTAGGTGATGGTGAAATGGATGAGCCAGAATCTCGTGGTTCACTATCATTTGCTTCTCGTGAAAAATTAGATAACTTATGTTTCTTAATTAACTGTAACTTACAACGTTTAGATGGCCCTGTAATGGGTAACGGTAGTATCATTCAAGAGCTAGAAGGCCTATTTACAGGTGCTGGTTGGAATGTTGTTAAAGTAATTTGGGGCGGTAACTGGGATGCCTTAATTGCTAAGGATACGTCTGGTAAATTATTACAATTAATGGAAGAAACTGTTGATGGTGATTACCAAACATTTAAATCTAAAGATGGTGCTTATGTTCGTGAGCATTTCTTCGGTAAATACCCTGAAACGGCTGCACTAGTTGCAGATATGACTGACAAAGAAATCTTCGCACTTAAACGTGGTGGTCATGATTCATCTAAACTGTACGCTGCATTTAAAAACGCAGAAGATACAGCGGGTAAACCAACAGTAATTTTAGCTAAAACAGTTAAAGGTTACGGTATGGGCGCAGCGGCTGAGGGCAAAAATATTGCTCACGGCGTGAAGAAAATGACTGAAGAGCACATCGAAACGTTACGTGACCGTTTAGGTCTACAAGACTTATTAAGTGATGAGCAAGCGGCAACACTACCTTACTTAACACTTGAAGAAGGCTCTGAAGAGTACAACTACTTACACGGTAAACGTGAAGCATTATTAGGTTACACACCTAAGCGTCTTCCTAAGTTTACTGAAAAACTAGCTGTGCCTGAATTAGATAAATTCTCTGCATTATTAGGTGAGCAAAAACGTGAAATTTCAACAACAATGGCTTACGTACGTATCCTAAATGTGTTGTTGAAAGATAAAGGTATTGGTAAAAACATCGTACCAATCATTGCCGATGAAGCACGTACATTTGGTATGGAAGGTCTATTCCGTCAAGTTGGTATTTACAACCCACACGGTCAAGAATACACACCAGAAGATCGTGGCGTCGTTTCTTACTACAAAGAAGCAACATCTGGTCAAGTATTACAAGAAGGTATCAATGAACTTGGTTCTATGTCTTCTTGGGTTGCTGCTGCAACGTCATACAGTACTAATGACTTACCAATGATTCCATTCTACATCTACTACTCTATGTTTGGTTTCCAACGTATTGGTGATATGGCATGGATGGCAGGTGATCAACAAGCACGTGGTTTCTTATTAGGTGCTACTGCTGGTCGTACTACGCTAAATGGTGAAGGTCTACAGCATGAAGATGGCCACAGTCACATTCAAGCAAATACTATCCCTAACTGTATCTCATATGACCCAACATTTGCTTACGAGCTAGCAGTTATCGTTCAAGACGGTATTGAGCGTATGTACGGTGAGAAACAAGAAAATGTTTTCTATTACTTAACAGTAATGAATGAAAACTATGCAATGCCAGCAATGCCTGAAGGGGCTGAAGAAGGTATCCGTAAAGGTATTTACAAGTTTGCTTCATTGCCTGGTAAGAGCAAAGTACAACTACTAAGTTCAGGTACCATCATGAACGAAGTACGTGCTGCTGCAACTATTCTAAGTGAAGAGTATGGCGTTGCTTCTGATATCTTCTCTGTGACTTCATTCAATGAATTAACACGTGACGGTCAAGACGTTGAACGTTTTAACATGTTAAATCCTGAAGCTGAGCAAAAAGTACCTTACATCACATCTGTATTAGGTGATGAACCAACGATTGCTGCAACGGATTACATGAAGAACTATGCAGAGCAAGTACGTGCATTTATCCCTGCTGATTCATACAAAGTACTAGGTACTGATGGTTTCGGCCGTAGTGATAGCCGTGAAAACTTACGTCGTCACTTTGAAGTTAATGCCGGTTACGTTGTTGTAGCTGCGTTAACTGAGTTAGCAAAACGTGGTGATGTTGAGCGTAAAGTCGTTACTGAAGCGATTGCTAAGTTTGATATCGATGTAAACAAAATCAACCCATTATTTGCATAAATCAGTCTCGGTGTTAGTCAAACCTAACACCGACTTTTATTGATTAGGAAAATTATTATGTCTGAATTAAAAGAATTTTTACTACCTGATATTGGTGCTGACGCGGCTGATATTACTGATATCTTAGTTGCAGTTGGCGACACCATTGCTGAAGACCAAGATGTATTAACGATTGAAGGCGATAAAGCGTCAATGGACGTACCTTCATCAGTTGCTGGTGTAGTTAAAGAAATTAAAGTAAACGTTGGTGACAGCGTTTCTGAAGGTAACCTAGTGTTAATCGTTGAAGTTGCTGGTTCTGCAGCTGCTGAAGCACCTGCGGCCGCTGAAACTCCAGCACCCGCGGAAGAAGCTGCACCTGCAGCAGCTACTGCTGTTAAAGAATTATGTGTTCCTGATATCGGTGGTGATGAAGTTGAGGTGACTGATATCCTTGTTGCTGTTGGCGATACGATCACTGAAGACCAAGATGTTATTACTGTTGAAGGTGATAAAGCATCAATGGACGTTCCTGCGCCATTTGGTGGTGTAGTAAAAGAAATTAAAATCGCAACGGGTGATAAAGTATCTGAAGGATCTTTAATTCTATTAATTGAAGCTGAAGGCGATGCACCTGCTGCGACACCAGCTACTGCCTCTGCACCAGTTGAAGCGCCTAAAGCTGCACCTGCTGCGGCTCCAGCTGCTCCTGCAAAAGTTGAAGTTGCACCTGTTAGTGCTGCGATCAAGGCTTCTCCATCGGTACGCCGTATTGCACGTGAGTTCGATTTAGACTTAAATGCAATCGCTGCTTCTGGCCCTAAAGGCCGTACAACTAAAGAAGACGTACAAAAATTCGTTAAAGCACAATTACAAGCTGCTAAAAACGGTGGCGGTGCTGGCGCTGGTGGTTTAGCTGTTGCTGCTTCACCTAAAGTAGATTTTGCTAAATTTGGTGAAGTGGAAGTTAAAGAACTTTCTCGTATCCAAAAAATATCTGGTCCTGCTCTACATCGTAACTGGGTAACTATTCCACATGTTACACAGTTTGATGAAGCTGATATCACAGATTTAGAAGTGTTCCGTAAAGAGCAAAATGCAATTGCTGCAAAACAAGATCTTGGCGTTAAAATTAGCCCATTAGTATTCATGATGAAAGCAGTCGCTAAAGCGTTAGCGTTATACCCTAACTTTAACTCTTCTTTATCTGAAGATGGTCAAAGCTTGATCCTTAAAAAATATTACAACATTGGTATTGCAGTAGACACGCCAAATGGTCTAGTTGTACCGGTTGTTAAAGATGTATTAAACAAAGGTATTTACGACATTTGTCGTGAAATTGGTGAGATTTCTAAGAAAGCACGTGCAGGTAAATTAACATCTAAAGATATGCAAGGTGGTAGCATGACTATCTCTAGCCTTGGCGGTATCGGTGGTACGCAATTTACACCTATTGTTAATGCACCTGAAGTGGCTATTTTAGGTGTTTCTAAATCTGCTATGAAACCACTGTGGAATGGTAAAGAGTTTGAACCTCGTTTAATGGTTCCACTTGCGCTTTCTTATGACCATCGTGTAATTGATGGTGCTGACGGTGCACGCTTTATTACTGCTGTTAACAACTACTTATCTGATCTACGTACCCTGATCTTATAATCTTTGTTAACTAGGTCGGCATTTGTGCCGACCATTCATTTTACATTCATATAACATTTGAATAGACTATAAACCCTATTTTGAGTGTTCGTTTATTGAGGTCAACATGAGTAAAGAAATTAAAGCACAAGTTGTTGTATTAGGTTCTGGCCCTGCGGGATACTCTGCAGCATTCCGTGCCGCAGATCTAGGTCTAGAAACTGTATTAATAGAAAAATATGAAACGCTTGGCGGTGTTTGTTTAAACGTTGGTTGTATTCCTTCTAAAGCATTACTACATGTGTCTAAAGTAATTGAAGAAGCAAAAGCATTATCTGAACATGGTGTACTATTTGGTGAACCATCAACAGATATCGATAAAATTCGAATTTGGAAAGAAAAAGTAGTTTCACAGCTAACTGGCGGCCTACAAGGCATGGCTAAAATGCGTAAAGTAACCACGGTTAACGGTTGGGGACGCTTTACTGGCGCGAATACTATCGAAGCTACAAACCGTGAAGGTGAAGTAACAACAATCACTTTTGATAACGCAATTATTGCTGCTGGTTCTCGCCCTGTTAAACTTCCGTTTATTCCACATGATGACCCACGTGTTTGGGATTCTACTGATGCATTAGAGCTTAAATCAGTACCAAAACGTTTACTTATTTTAGGCGGTGGTATCATCGGTCTTGAAATGGGGACTGTTTACAAATCATTAGGTTCAGACGTTGATGTTGTTGAATTTGCAGACCAATTAGTACCTGCTGCCGATAAAGATATCGTGCAAGTTTATACTAAGAAAGTTAAAAATAAATTCAATATCATGCTTTCAACTAAAGTGACTGCTGTTGATGCAAAAGAAGATGCGTTATACGTTTCTTTTGAAGGTAAGAATGCACCTGCTGAAGCAAAACCTTACGATGCTGTATTAGTTGCTGTTGGCCGTGTACCTAACGGTCTTACTGTTGATGCTGAAAAAGCTGGTATTAAAGTAACAGAGCGTGGTTTTATTGAAGTTGATAAGCAAATGCATACTAATGTACCGCATATCCATGCTATCGGTGATATTGTTGGTCAACCAATGTTGGCTCATAAAGGTGTGCATGAAGGTCATGTTGCTGCTGAAGTTATTGCTGGCAAAAAACATTACTTTGATCCTAAAACAATTCCTTCAATTGCCTACACAGAGCCTGAAATGGCTTGGGTTGGTGTAACTGAAAAAGAAGCAAAAGAGCAAGGTCTTAACTACGAAAAATCAGTATTTCCTTGGGCGGCTTCAGGTCGTGCAATCGCATCTGATTGTTCAGATGGTATGACTAAGCTTATCTTTGATAAAGATACGCACCGTATTATTGGTGGTTCTGTTGTTGGTACTAATGCTGGTGAATTACTAGGTGAAATTGGCCTAGCAATTGAAATGGGTTGTGATGCTGAAGATATTGCATTAACAATTCATGCACATCCAACATTACATGAATCAGTTGGTTTAGCAGCAGAAATTTATGAAGGTTCAATTACTGACCTTCCAAATGCTAAAGCAGTAAAACGTAAATAATACTCGTTTTATTTCTAGCATATTAAAAAGCTTGTTGCCTTAGGGTCGCAAGCTTTTTTTATGGGAGAAGGTTTTTCAGCGCTTTATATCATATGGTTTATGCATTCCTGTTTTCATTGATACTGCTTTCATTGATACTGCTTTCATTGGTACAGATCGATATTGTAATGGCTGATAGAGCCTTGAACGAAATATTTCAATAAGTTAGTAAAATCGATTGCTAGAATCAGAAGCTAATAGGCGCAATATAAGCAACCTTCGTAACGGTTTAATACAATGTGGTTAGCAAGCTTATGATACGGGCTTGGCTTGCATTAACGGGGCTTGAACTGGTGTGGTGATATGGCGGTGGGAAAATATGAGCTAAAGCGGAGAGAGTGTTATTACTGTTACAAAAAAGGGCTACTTATTATAGTTGATTATAAGATTTCTCTTACTCAACCAAAATAAATAACCCATATCTACTTTAAGTATCTAAGTGACTATTCAAGTTACTATTCAGTTACTCTATAACACTTAATCTTAATACGTTACAACATTCTAACTGCGACAGGTTTACCTGTGTATTTAGTGCTCATCTCTTGAGTCGGAGGAACAAAGTCAGTCAGGTTAATACCTTCTACTGCTGCTTTGTACTCTTCGATTGAAGGGAAGCGGCCAAGTACAGCTGAAAGCACAACTAAAGGTGTTGAACCAAGTAATGATTCACCTTTCTTCTCTGCTGAGTCCGCTACTACACGACCTTGGAATAAACGCGTTGAAGTGGCGATAACCGTATCACCAGGTTCTGCTTTCTCTTGGTTACCCATACATAAGTTACAACCTGGGCGTTCTAAATACATAATATTTTCGTATTTAGTACGTGCCACACCTTTAGGGTTTACATCATCAAACTCGAAACCAGAGTATTTTTGTAAAATTTCCCAGTCACCTTCAGCTTTAAGCTCATCAACAATATTGTACGTTGGTGGTGCAATCACTAAAGGTGCTTTAAATGATACGCTGCCATTTTGTTTTTCAATATTACGTAACATTTGAGCAATAATTTGCATATCACCTTTATGTACCATGCAAGAACCAACAAATGCTAGGTCAACAGGTTTAGACTTGTAGAACGAAACAGGACGAATAACATCATGCGTATAACGTTTAGAAACGTCTTCATTATTTACATCAGGGTCGGCAACCATCGGCTCGTCGATAGCATCTAAATCAACAATCACTTCAGCGTAGTATTTAGCGTTATCATCTGGTGATAAAGCAGGATTAGTACCTGATTTTATTTCTTCGATACGTTTGTCAGCTAAAGCAATTAAACCTTGTAGTGTCTTCGCTTTATTATCCATTCCCTTGTTGATCATTATCTGGATACGGCTTTTAGACAATTCAAGAGACCCAACTAATGTATCATCCTGAGAAATACAGATAGAAGCTTTCGCTTTCATTTCTGCTGTCCAGTCAGTGAATGTAAATGCTTGGTCAGCTAATAACGTACCAATATGCACTTCAATTACACGACCTTGGAAAACGTTATCGCCAAATTGCTTAAGCATTTGTGCTTGTGTTGCATGCACAACATCACGGAAATCCATATAAGGTTTCATATCACCTTTAAAGGTAACCTTAACTGATTCTGGAATTGGCATTGTTGCTTCACCTGTTGCAAGTGCTAATGCAACTGTTCCTGAATCGGCACCGAATGCGACACCTTTAGACATACGGGTATGTGAGTCACCACCAATAATGATTGCTTGATCATCAACAGTAATATCATTCAATACCTTATGAATAACGTCTGTCATCGCTGGGTATAAACCTTCAGGATCTCGTGCAGTGATCAGACCAAACTTGTTCATGAAACTCATCAACTTGGGAATATTAGCTTGCGCTTTACTATCCCATACCGATGCAGTGTGACAACCGGATTGGTAAGCGCCGTCAACCGTTGGGGATATAACCATCGCAGCCATAGACTCTAATTCTTGAGAAGTCATTAAACCCGTTGTGTCTTGAGAACCAACGATATTAACGGTAACACGTACGTCAGAACCTGCGTGCAGATTTGATTCAGAAGCAACACCGACTGCATTTTTATTGAATATTTTTTCAACTGCTGTAAGACCTTGGCCTTCATGTGAGATTTCTTTAGATGGTGCATAAACAGGCTGTAATGGAACACCTAAAGTTTCAGCTGCAAAGTTTTGTAGTTTTTTACCAAAAACGATTGCGTAAGAACCACCGGCTTTCATGAATTCAACTGACTGCGGTGTGAAAGCTGAAGAAACGTCCACAAGCTCTTTGTCACCGTTGTATAGTTTTTTCGTTTTAGTATTAATCGTCAGTACTGTGCCTGTTTCTACAGAATAGACTTGCTCTAATACTGGGTCACCATTTTCATTAAGCACTGTTTTGCCATCTGCATCGGTCTTTTTAACCCAGTTTTTAAGGTCTAAACCAATACCGCCAGTTACACCAACAGTTGTTAAAAATATTGGAGAGATACCATTCGTGCCAGCTACAACGGGAGCAAAGTTTACAAAAGGAATGTAAGGACTTGCTTGTTCACCTGCCCATAAAGCCACGTTGTTAACGCCAGACATACGAGAAGAACCCACGCCCATAGTTCCTTTTTCAGCAATTAACATTACTTTTTTGCCTGGATATTGCTTTTGTAGTGCTTGAATATCTGCTTGTGCTTCTGGAGAAATTAAGCATTTTCCGTGTAGTTCACGGTCTGAACGTGAATGTGCTTGATTACCTGGTGATAATAAGTCAGTAGAAATATCACCTTCACCAGCGATGTAGGTAACCACTTCTATTTTTTCAGCTATTTCAGGGAGTTTGGTGTAAAAGTCTGCTCTGGCATAACTTTCAAGAATGTCTTTAGCGACCGTATTACCTGCTTTGAAGGCTTCCTCTAAGCGGCTTGTGTCTGCTTCATACAAAAATACTTGTGTTTTTAATACTTCAGCGGCAGGGTGTGCAACTGATAAATCGTCAGATAATGCTAAATCAAGAAGAACTTGAATTGAAGGTCCACCTTTCATGTGTGACAACAACTCAAAAGCAAATGTAGGGGAAATTTCTTCTACTACAGACTGGCCTAAAATAATTTCTTTTAAAAACTCAGACTTAACACCTGCAGCGCTCGTTGTGCCCGGTAAAGTGTTATAGATGAAAAAATGCAGTGAATCTTTACGGTACTCATTATTTACATCTTTAATTTGAGCAATTATTTCAGATAATAATTCAGCACCATCAATCGGCAGAGGAGCCAATCCAAGATCCTTTTTACGACTTTCAATTTCCTTGATGTACTCTATATATAGATTCATTTAAAACTCTCTCTAGCTATAATGTGCTAACAATATTGTCATCATTAGCAAGGACAAAATTCAGCAGTAGTTTACCTTATTTTTCTACCACTAAGAATCATTTGCTTAATTTAACATTAAATTAACATTAATCTTGTGATTTATGCCTGATAGAATAAACACTTATATTAATCTTATTAAATTATTACTCATTCCGTTAACGCTTTGTCTTGCTCTCTCCTGTGTATATTTATTTTTTGGCTATGAATGATAACGGCCATACATAATTAAAATTTAATGCCTAAGAAAGGTAGGATTTTACTATAAAAATGATTCTGTTTAATGATAACTGTGCCGCTTATTTTCTTTTATTACGAACTATTAATTGTTATAAATATGATTATTTCTTGGTCATACACTACGCATTTAAACAAACACTATCGTGAGACGGTTTATAGCAATATTTTTTTTAAATATTAGAGAAATGATTTACTTGGTAAGTAGGATAAAAGGAGCGCAAGTCAAAAGCTGATTTGCTAAAGCTAAGGCTGTACTAGTGGCTTGAAAGATTGAGTTTTTACTATGAAATTTATACTGTTTTTAGAACAATTAAAGCTGCTTTAAGCAACTTATTAGATTTTTTATTTGCATGATATAAAACTTACCCTATAGTAAATGTTTATGATAAAATTATTACAAAATTATGATGATCATGAAATACGTTTGTGTTTTTATGTTAATTTGATAATATGTTTGAGATTATATAAGAGATTGCTCAAGCAGTCCGAAAATTAAAATAAAAAATAGTCAAATCCACAGAGATTGGCATTTATATAAAACAAAAAATGGGTACTATTATTATGTTAGAAAAAAGTTTAATTGTGGGTGAATTCCACATTGATACAAGCCAAAACAGTTTAATTCACGGAAGTCGAAAAGTTTACTTAGGTCCATTACGTACATCACTATTACATTTTCTATGTAAAAACGTAAACACTGTGGTTACTCGCGAAGATCTAGCTCAACATGTATGGGGACGTCTAGTGACAGACCATACTATCAATCAACATATTTCTCAACTACGCAAAAGTGTAGGTACTTTAAGTCTTCATGGTTTAAATATTTCTACTATTCCTAAGCGTGGCTACATTGCACGAATGGAAGGGTTAGCTGTTTCTGAAAGTACAGTATCTCCAATGGCTCAAGGCGATTTAACTGCAAATGCTATTACGAATATGAAAGTATTAGTCGTTGAAGGTGAAGCGGAAGGTCGTATTCAACTAATTGAACAACTTGAAGCATTAAATGTTTCTTATGTTGAAGGTGTTGCTACTAGTGTAGAAGCTGAACGTTCAATTGCGCTACAGGATTTCGATTTAATCATTGTTGATGCATTATTAGCGGATTGCTCTGGTATCGAGTTAATTAAGTCAATTCGTACTGGTAAAACATCTGCATCTGCTGATATTAGTATTCTAAACTCTCATCATGATGTACAGCGTGAGTTATTAGGCTTAAATAGCCTATTGGACGTTCAAGGTTTATTATTAAAACCATTTGAATCGAACCGTTTGAAGCAAATGCTAATGGTAGCAAGTAAATCTAATGTGTTATTAAAACCACAAGCAGCTTATGAACTAATACCAACTAATGTTGTTGCGACTGCTCAACTAAAAGTAGCAGTTAATTCTTAGTCGTTAACTTTTAGTAGTTAACTAACGTGTAGATAAAACAAAGCCTTTGCATCAGCAGAGGTTTTTTTTGCCTAAAATATCATTGACACTCATTAACTACTGCACTTCGCACTATTACTCATCAAAACTATTAATTCATGGTTTCACATAAATTTCCATGCAGCTATTCTAAAACTGTTTATACTTCTGCTATTAAATAAATGAAAAGAGATTAACGTAATGGAATTTGACTTCAAAAAAGACTATTTCAGTGATAAAGCGACAGTGAAACTGTCTATGGGTCATGAAGCATTTGGAACATGGTTAGAGCAAGAAGGTCAAAAAAAAGGCTGGGTAGAAGCATTAATAACTGTGATTGAACAATTGCAGCAACGTGAAATAACAGAGTATAAATTAATAGGTAGTGAATTTTGTTTATACTTAAATGCAGAAGAGGCAAGTATTATCAATCATAGCTTACATCATTCAGAGTCTGATTTAGAGGATGCAAACGATTTGAGTTTTTATGATCAAGAAATCCAAGCTGAATGTGGATTGGAGGATTTTTTGAATTTAGTGGAGTCTTGGTTAGATTTTATCTGAGCCTGAGATTGCTAAAAATGATCACAAATAGACAACCGCTTATTTTAATATCAACTTGCTTTAATTGAAAAAGTAAATGGTTGTTTATCTGAGCTGAAATGTATATTTTGAAGGTGTATCGGTTATATAAAAACAGGATCAGTGTCGTAATACTAATGTAGCCATACCTAAGAATGAGAATAGACCAATGACATCAGTTACGGTTGTTAATGCCATCCCACCCGCTAATGCAGGATCTATTTTATATTTATGCATCAATAGCGGGATACATACGCCCGCAACACCTGCAATTGACAGATTGATGAACATCGCGCCAGCAATAATATAACCGACTTGCATATCTCCTTTCCAGAGAACAACTGCAGTAGCTACTAATACCGCCCAGATCATACCATTTAATAGCCCTATGGCGGCCTCTTTACCAATTAACCAACGCGTATTACTGCTACTAATATGTCCAACAGCGATACCACGAATAACTAAGGCTAATGTTTGATTACCCGCAATACCGCCCATGCTAGGAACAATGGTCATTAATACAGCAAGCGTTGCTACTTGCTCTAAAGTGGCTTCAAACATATTGGAAACAGAAGCGGCAATAAAAGCGGCAATTAAGTTAACTGATAACCATACCGTACGACGCTTAGCACTTGGTAAAATGGGAGCAAAGGTATCTTCGTCATCATCCATACCCGCCATACCCATCATTGAGTGCTCCGCATTTTCACGTATAATATCAACGACATCATCGATGGTAATACGTCCTAGCAGTTGTTTATTCTTGTCGATAACAGGGGCAGAAATCCAATCATGTCGTTCAAATAGCTTTGCTATTTCATTTTCTTCCATTAAGACTTGTAGTGGTTCAGTGTCATGATTCATCACTTCACTAATAATAGAGGTAGGCTCTACAGTTAATAAAGTAGATAAGGAAACATCGCCAAGCAGTTTGTTATCAGTATCAACAACGTATAAAGCATCGGTAGTATCGGGCAATGAACCTTTTAAACGTAAATAGCGCAAAACTACTTCGATAGTGACATCGGGGCGAACGGTTACCGTATCGGTATTCATCATTGAACCGGCGGTATCTTCTGGAAAGGCGAGAGCTAATTCGACGCGTTGTCTATCTTGTGCATCCATTTGTTCTAATACAGCACGATAAACTGTATCGGGAATACCACGAAGGACATAGGCCAAACCGTCGGTTTCCATGCCTTCAGTCGCTGCGACTAAATTATCAGTGCCCATTAAATTAATGATGCCATCTTTTGCATCTTCGTTTAATTCTTCGAGGATTTCCCCGTGTTGATCATGGTCAGTTAAATTCCATAATACTTTACGGTTAGCTGGAGGAGAAGATTCTAATAGAAAGGCAACATCACAGGCTGGCATTTTGTCCAAAATACTGCGTGCTCGGACAAACATTCCACTATCGAGTGCTTTATTAACTTCTTGAAGTCGTAGCTGGGTATTATCAACCTTAGTGTTTTCCAGCATACGAGCTCCTTTTTATTATTCTTCTTCTAAGAACTTATTTTCTATGAGTTCTGTGACGGCTTGCATCGCTTGTTTTGCTTCTGGGCCTTTGGCTTCAATTTTAATTTCTTGACCAAAACACGTTTCTAATACTAATAACCCTAAAACACTGCCTGCATCCGCTTGTTTACCATTATGAGTGATGATAATTTGCGCATCAAAAGCATTGACGAGTTCAACTAATTTGATGGTTGCTCGAGTGTGTAGCCCTAGTTTATTTTGTATTGTAATTGTTTGCTTAATGATATCCAACAGGAATTACTCCTTTAAACATTTGTGTTCAATTTGTACTTGGTATTTGTGTTTGAAACGTGCTGCTATTTGTTCTGTAACATAAACTGAGCGATGTCTACCACCGGTACAACCGATAGCAATCGTGACATAGTTTCTATTGTTTTGTTCTAAATGCGGTAACCAAGTAAGGAACAGATTTTCGATATTAGTGATTGTTTCTTTGACTAAAGGAAATGTATTCAAATAATCTTGGATCAGCTTATCCTTGCCAGAATATTGTTTTAAATTCTTTTCCCAGTAAGGATTTGGCAGAAAACGTACATCAAAAATATAATCAGCATCTTCGGGATGTAAGTGTTTAAATCCAAAAGATTGAAAAATAACTAATACATTGCTTTTACTAGACCCTTGCAAGTAAATCTTAAGGTGTTCGTTTAAGTTGTGAACGGAGAGCGAGGTGGTATCAATTGAAAAAGCAGCCAATGCTTTCAAAGGAGCAAGCATTTCGTTTTCTAATTCTAAGGCCTGAGATAGTGATAACTTTTGTTTGGACAGCGGGTGTAAACGTCGAGTTTCGCTATAACGTCTAATTAACTCACTGGTTAATGCGTCGATATAGATAATTTCTAATTCGACTTTTTGTTGCAGTGATTCAATCAGCTTTTTTATCGCATCAACGTCAGAGGGCATGTTGCGGATGTCTAAACTGACTGCTACTTTGTTATCTTTAGGATCTACCGTATCAACCAATTGTTCTAATAATTGATATGGGACCCCGTCAATGCAGTTGTAGCCTAAATCTTCTAGGACATGGAGGGCAATTGTTTTTCCTGAGCCTGATCGACCACTAATAACAATTAACTTCATATGCGCTCCTAAATTTTATAGGGTTAATAACTCAAATAGCTTTTCATTCGTCTTTGCGCTGCGTAATTGACGCAGAAATTGCTTATCTAACAGTTTTTGGCTTATTTCTGACAACGCAGCAAGGTATTCTTTACACAGATCCTCAGGAACAAATATAGCAAATAATATATCTACTTTGTTACCGTCATATGAATCATAATCGATACCTGATTCGCATTGCAAAAATACCGCTGTCGCAGGGGAGTCGCTAGATATTTTAACATGAGGAAGCGCAATGCCAGAGCCTACACCTGTAGAACCGATTTTTTCGCGGGCAATTAAACTTTCGAATAATTCCTGTGCATCTAAATTTAACTGCTCTGCAGCAATAATACTGATTTTTTCTAATGCACCTTTTTTACTGGTGCATACCGTTTGGCAGAAGACGGAATCTTTATTTAATAAAGTAGATATTTTCATAATATATTTAACTGTATTCAACGAACGCGCGAGTTTAGCAGGTTAGTATTAAATGACTATAGTTAATCTCATTTTTATTTGCACTGCTCACTATTTAAAGTAATTGTTTACGTTGGTTAGAAGGCGGAATACCTAAAGATTCACGATATTTTGCAATAGTGCGTCGTGCAACCTGAATACCTTTTTCTTCTAATAATTGTGTTATCTTATTATCACTTAAGGGTTTATTTGTCGGCTCTGCCGCGACTAATTTTTTAATTAATGCACGAATCGCTGTTGATGAGCATTCACCGCCGCCATCCGTTGCAACATGACTTGAAAAGAAAAATTTTAATTCATAAATACCACGTGGAGTATGCATAAATTTTTGTGTTGTCACTCGGGATATGGTCGATTCATGCATTTCTACTTCAAAGGCAACATCATTTAATACCATCGGTTTCATGGATTCATCGCCATATTCGAAAAAGGCTTGTTGCTGTTGAACAATACAGTTAGATACTTTTAATAAAGTTTCATTACGACTTTCTAAGCTTTTAATAAACCATTTCGCTTCTTGCAAGTGACCTTTAATAAATTGTGAGTCAGTTTTGCTGATATTACCTTTACATAGACTAGCATATTGCTCGTTTATAGATAAGTTAGGGTCGCAATCTTGATTTAATGAAACACGCCATTGTCCGTTTATTTTTTTAACGTAAACATCAGGTACGATATATTGCGTTTCACTGGTTTCAATACTGTTACCAGGCCTTGGTTCTAAGCTCTGAATTAAACGCATTATTTCAGATAATTGGCTTTCTTTGAATTTGCTTTTTCTGGCTAATGTTCGATAGTCTCGATTACCGAGTAACTCCATATATTGCTCAAGAATTAAAATAGCTTCTTCGCGCCAAGGAGTGCTATCAGGTAATTGGCGTAGTTGAATTTGTAAGCATTCTTGAGTTGAACGTGCGGCAACGCCTAACGGATCAAAATGTTGAATACGTTTTAATACTACTTCAACTTCATCTAACTCTAAGCCTTCAAGATCAGCTTCTAAACTTTCTAGAATGCTTTCACAGCTTGTTGTTAAATAACCAGACTCATCAATTGAATCAATGATTGCCATGGCAATAACTTGATCGGTTTCAGTAAAAGGAGTGAGTTGCATTTGCCATAACAAGTGATCCTGTAATGAAGTCGAGGACTCACCTTGATAAACGGAATCTTCGCCGTCATAAGCTACAGCATTAGAGCTAGTACCTGTGATAGGTGTCGATGTGTATGACTCTTCCCACTCTTTTTCTGCCGGTAAATCATCGGAAAATTCTTGTTGTGAGATAGCCTCAGAAGTATCAAGTTGGCTACTGTCAGATTCTTTAACTGTTTCTTCTGAACCCGTTTGATCATCTTGTTCTAAGAGAGGATTGGAATCTAGCGCGTTTTGAATCTCTTGTTGTAGATCGAGTGTTGAAAGCTGCAACAATTTTATTGCTTGTTGTAATTGAGGAGTCATCGCTAATTGCTGACCCATTTTCAATTGTAAACCTTGTTTCATCAAAACATATATTCCTAGAACTTATTGCTCAATTAAAAATAACTATACCTTAAAGTTTAAATTCTTCACCTAGATAAACGCGTTTTACATGATCGTTTGCTAATATTTCGTCTTGCGTCCCAATAGCTATAATTTCTCCGTGACTTACGATATAAGAGTGCTCACACACGTCCAAGGTTTCACGGACATTATGGTCAGTAATTAATACACCTAATCCACGGTCTCGCAACTGTTGGATGATATTCTTAATATCGATAACCGAAATAGGGTCGACACCAGCAAAGGGTTCGTCAAGTAAAATAAATTTAGGTTCAGTCGCCAAGGCGCGCGCAATTTCAACTCGGCGGCGCTCGCCACCTGATAAACTCATGCCTTTATTATCTCGAATATGTGTAATATGAAACTCTTCGAGTAGCGTATTCAATTTTTCGTCTCGCTGTGCCTGCGTTAATTCTTTACGAGTTTGTAGAATACCCATGATATTTTCTGTCACAGTCAAGCGACGAAAAATAGAAGCTTCCTGTGGTAAGTAACCAATACCTTTTTGCGCTCGAATATGCATGGGATCACTGGATATATCTTGATCATCAATGATAATAGAGCCTTGATCTTGTTTAACTAAGCCAACAACCATATAAAATGAGGTGGTCTTACCTGCACCGTTAGGCCCTAATAAACCGACGATTTCACCTGTTTTAACTGTTAACCCTACACCATTAACAACAGTTCGGCCTTTATAGCTTTTTACTAATCCTGTCGCACGTAATTCAGCCATCTTTATTTTTCCTCTTTTATTGTTTTTGGTGTAGAGGAATTAGATGACTTTTTAGTTTTATCTTTTTCAAATTGAGCGGGTAAAAAAATCGTCTTAACACGTTCCTGCTTTGCTTTATCGGTGCTGACATTAAGCTCTTGAGACTCTAGGAAGTAGACAATTTTAGCGCCATTAATCTGGCTATCTAATTGTTTTATTTGCGCATTTTTGGTTAACGTTATTGTACCTTTTGCGACGTCATAAAGAATATGTTTTGCCTGTGCATCTAACGGTTTACCATCATCTTGAGTTTGATAGAAAGTAGCCAAATTACCTTCAGCTATCATCGTCTCATGGTTAGCTTGTTTACCACGTACAACAGTAAGTTTATCGGCTGTAATTTTAATTGAGCCTTGGGTAAGCAATACTTCATCGGTAAAGATGATGGTATTACTTTTCATGTTAGCATGTTGTTTTACCGATGAAACGTGAATAGGTTGATCAAAGTCAGACTCAATTGCAAGTGCACTTGCACTGAACAATGTGAAAGAAATAAGTGAAACTGCTAATTTATTTAGATTCATTAAAATATACCGCTTTTGTATTCGAATTAAGTGTCATTTCTTCTGTTTCCATCGATGCCCACATACCAACTCCTTGCTGACGCATTTGTGGTCCAGTCCAATTGACTTGTAATGGTGTGGTGATAATTTTGCTATCTAGCATCACCGTGGCTTCATCAGTAGACATTGTTTGTACGATCTGATCTTTACTTAAGTTTTCAATCAATACTTTACCTGAAAGTATCAATTTATATTTATCCGTTAACGTACCGTTTAGGCTAGTTAATTGCCATGTGGAAACGACACCGGTTTGTCTGTTTTTGTTATAAACGATGACTTTAGGCGACTCAAAGTGAGTTGACTCATCTTCCGAATAGTTAGTCATTTTATCTGCAAAAACACGATAATCATTAAACCCCAGTTGATCATAATGCTGGCTTGTCACATCATCGGCGATATAACTTGGATGGTGCTCTGGTAATGAGGGCACCTCTGTTTCTGGTTTAATATACACCCAAAATACAAAGGCGACGATTAAAGCAATAAAAGGAATGCTTTGACGTTTATTCATTTATTCACTTTTACCTTGCGTCATAGATAGTTGACCATGGCATTGTAGGAATAGGTCACATATTTCACGTACCGCACCAAATCCACCTTTGGTTGTTGTCACTAAATCTGCCTGCTGAATCACCAACGGATGAGCATCATTAACAGCGACACCTAATCCAGAAAGCATCATGGCAGGTAAATCCACAACGTCATCACCGATATAGGCCGTTTGTTCTGGCGTTAATTGTAATTGCTCAAGTAATGAATGATAAACCGTTAACTTGTCATCTTTACCTTGAAAAATATGTTTAATACCTAATGCACTCATTCTATTTTTTACGATATTAGATTCTCTGCCTGTAATAATCGCAACATCAATACCTTGTTGCATGATCGCTTTTAATCCAAAACCGTCTTTTGTATGAAATGCTTTTAATTCTTCACCATTATTTCCCATATAAATTCGACCATCTGAAAAAACACCATCAACATCACATACAAAAAGTTTTATTTTTTGTGCTCGTTGAAAATTAGTTGTGCTGATTTTTCCATAGGGTGTATCGATCATTTATAGGCTCTTTTTTAAATAGGTGGTGATTTTAGGGTAAAAATATCAAAATGTGTACATTAAGGCGAGCATTGTTTACTTGAGTATTTAACTGTCATCATAACAAGACTGCTTATTTTTAAATAGCGTAAACAAGACTAATACTTAGATTATTTAATTAATTCACTGACTAATCGATTAATGAACAACCTATATTAATTGAAAATAACCGCTATCCTCTGACTAATTTTTGCTTTTTTAGAACTTTATGGGGTAAATTCGCTCTAAATTGATACTTTACTGACTTTATCGTCGATTATTAATTGCCTTTCTTGTCTGAATTATTAGACTGAGCTTTCGTTTCCTTAGAGAAAATGTATTCATGCCAACATCACACATTGTTATCAATCAACTTAGTTTCTCGCGCCAGCAAAAGAAAATATTTGATAACCTCGATATGCAATTTGAACGAGGTAAAATTACTGCCGTGCTTGGGCCAAGTGGAATAGGTAAAACTACCTTATTAAAATTAATCGGTGGACAGATCCCCGCGGACAGTGGCGAAGTTATTTTTAATGGCACATCTATTCACCAATGTTCACAAAAAGCGCTTTATGAAGTTAGAAAAAAAATGGGGATGTTATTTCAAAGCGGTGCTTTATTTAATGATCTGACTGTATTTGAAAATGTCGCCTTTCCGCTACGAGAACATACTCAGTTAGATGAAAAGCTCTTAACAACATTAGTGTTAATGAAACTCAATGCCGTCGGTTTACGTGGTGCAAAGGATCTGCATCCCTCACAATTGTCAGGGGGGATGGCGAGGCGTATTGCGTTAGCACGTGCGATTGCGCTAGATCCTGAAGTGATCATGTATGATGAACCTTTTACTGGTCAAGATCCTATTTCAATGAATGTATTATTAAAACTAGTAAAACAACTTAATGATACCTTAGGCTTGACCTCCATCATTGTTTCTCATGATGTCAATGAGGTGCTATCGATTGCTGACAACGTGTATGTATTTGCAGAGAAAAAAATCATCGCTGAAGGCTCTGTTGAGGAAGTGTTAGCGCAAAAAGATAATGCATTATTACAACAATTTTTAGCTGGTGCAGTGCAAGGTCCTGTTCCATTTCATATGCCTGCTGATGACTATCAAGCAGACTTAGAAAAGGCGAATCTATAATGCAACAAGGGGGACTGCAATTGTTACAAAATATTGGTGCATTTACGTTACAACAAATCGGAGGTGCTGGGAAATCGGCGTTGATGTTTTATCGTACGTTATTTACTAAGCCTCACCCTAAATTATTTAGTTTGTGTATTAATCAACTATATCATTTAGGTATTTTATCCTTACCTATTATTGTCACTGCCGGCCTGTTTATTGGTATGGTGCTGAGTTTACAAGGTTATTATGTCTTAGTGGATTATGCGGCGGAAGAAAGTTTAGGTAGCATGGTTGCGCTATCATTATTACGCGAACTAGGGCCTGTTGTCGCAGCCTTGCTATTTGCTGGAAGAGCCGGCTCGGCATTAACCGCTGAAATTGGTTTAATGCAAAGTACTGAGCAAATTGCGAGTATGGAAATGATGGCGGTTTCTCCATTAAAACGAGTTATTGCACCACGCCTCATTGCAGGTATTGTTGCATTACCTTTATTAACACTTATTTTTAATGTTGTGGCTATCTGGGGCGGTTATTTAATTGGTGTGAGCTGGATGGGGATTGATGGTGGTGCTTTCTGGTCGGTTATGGAAGGCAGCGTTAATTTCGGTCCTGATGTGCTCAATGGTATAATCAAAAGTCTTATCTTTGCTGTTATTGTTACTTGGGTTGCTTTATTTAATGGTTTTCACGTTATCCCTAATGCACAAGGCATTAGTAGAGCAACCACAAAAACCGTGGTGTTAGCTTCATTACTCGTTTTAGGAATGGATTTTTTACTAACTGTTATTATGTTTGGAGGCTAAAATGCCACAGAAAAAATTAGAAATATGGGTTGGATTATTTGTTGTTGCAGCGATAGCCTCTTTTGTCGTGTTAGCATTTAGTGTCGCAGGATTATCGTTTAAAGGTGAAGGTAATAGTTATACGTTACAAGCTAATTTTAATAATGTCGGTGGATTAAAACCACGTGCACCGGTTAAGTTAGGAGGGGTTGTTGTTGGACGTGTTGAATCAATTTCTTTAGACAAAGAATCTTATACACCGCTAGTGACACTTTCAATGTTTGAAAAACAAGGTTTTTATCCTGAAACTTCTTCACTTGCTATTTTAACTTCTGGTTTATTAGGTGAGCAATATGTTGGTATTAAACCTGGTTTTATCGATGACGGTATTGAAATGTTAGCAAACGGCGACATGATTGAAGATACTAAGTCTGCATTGGTGCTTGAAGATCTAATTGGGCAGTTTATTTACTCTATTAATAATAAGGACGACTAATGCGTTTATTTATTTATGTTTTTGCATTTTTATATTCTCTATCATTTTCACTGATCGCAAGTGAGAGTGACATTACCAACCCTAATCAAGTACTACATTCAGTATCAACGACTACTTTTAAGCGCTTAAACGATGAAAAAAGCCGCTTACAGAGTGAACCTGAATATATTAAGGTGATCATCAAAGAGGAACTTATTCCTTTCTTTGATTACAAATACACTGCCTATAGTGTGGTAGGGCCTAATCTAAAAAATACAACGCCTGAGCAGCGCGAACAGTTTGTCGATGCTTTTCTTGCATACTTAATCAATGCTTATGGACTCATATTAGGTAAATACGATCAACAATCACTGTTGATACTTGATATTAATAACTTTAAGGGTAAGAAAATTGTCAGTATTCCTGTTAGAATGACCGACAATAATGGACAAGTAACGCAATTAGATTTTAAATTGCGTAACAATTCAAAAACAGGTGAATGGAAAGTTTTTGATGTGATTGCGGAAGGTGTCAGCATGTTAGATACCAAAAAATCTGAATTACGACCATTGATCCAAAAACAAGGGATTGATGAAGTGATCAAACTACTATTAGAGAAAAATAGTGAGTTTGTATCATGAGCAACGACCTGTTGCTTAGTCTAGATTTATTGCTCGCTAATTTAAGTGAGCAAACATACCCTGCGATAGAGACTTACCAAGCGGTTAATAATGTCGATTTATCTCAAATAACTAAAATTGATTCTGCTGGTGTCGCTTACTTAGTGCAAATTAAAACCAAATACCCTGCGCTGAAGTTGATTAATGCTTCGGACAAATTACGCATTCTCGCTGAGCTTTATGGTGTAGAAAACCTTTTTGAAAAATAGTGGTTTATTATGAATACAGAAAAAATTAAAGAGAAGTTGGAGCAAGCTCTAACATTAGATGTTTGTATTGTTAAAGGTGACAGTGGCACTTTTCAAGTGATCGCAGTCAGTGACATGTTTATTGACATGAGTCGTGTTAAAAAACAACAAACAATTTATGCTCATTTAGCGGATGATATTGCTACCAATGCAATCCATGCGTTAACCATTAAAGCATTAACGCCAGATGAGTGGCAAAAACAAAAACATTTTATTTAGTAGGTTAATAAGGATTTTCATGGGTCAATTTATTATTCAAGGTGGCTGCCAGTTAAATGGCGAGGTAACTATTTCTGGGGCAAAAAATGCCGCATTACCAATCCTATTTGCTACTTTATTATCTGAAGGTGATATTACATTAAGTAATGTACCTCTTTTAAAAGATATCTCTACAACGCTTGAGTTGTTGCAAGAACTCGGTGCAACCACACAACAAGATAAGCATACAGTAAAAATTAATGCTAAAGGTGTTAAAAACTATACCGCTTCGTATGAGTTAGTAAGAAGTATGCGAGCTTCTATTTTAGCATTAGGGCCTTTGGTTGCTCGTTTTGGTGAAGCTGATATTTCGCTACCTGGTGGTTGTGCGATTGGGGCTCGTCCAGTGAACCTTCATATTCACGGTTTAGAGCAAATGGGCGCAACGATTAAAGTTGAAGATGGCTTTATTAAAGCGCGTGTTGACGGACGTTTAAAGGGCTGTCATCTATACATGGATCTAGTGAGCGTAACAGGCACCGGTAATTTAATGATGGCAGCTGCGCTAGCCGAAGGTGTTACTACCATTGAAAATGCAGCGAAAGAGCCAGAAATTGTTGATCTTGCTAATTTCATTAACGGTATGGGTGGTAAAATATCAGGTGCTGGTACTGATACCATTACTATTGAAGGTGTTGAAACCCTAGGTGACTGTACTTACCAAGTACAACCTGATCGCATTGAAACCGGTACATTTTTAGTGGCTGGCGTTGTGAGTGGCGGTAAAGTACGTTGTCTCAAAACTGATCCTCAGCTCTTAACCGCTGTTCTGTCTAAGCTTGAAGAAGCTGGAGCGTTAGTGACAACTGGTGATGACTGGATTGAAGTTGATATGACTGGCCGCACTTTAAAATCAGTTAATATTACCACGGCTCCACATCCTGCATTCCCTACGGATATGCAAGCACAATTTACAGTACTTAATACGGTTGCGCCAGGCACTGGACGAATCAAAGAAAATATCTTTGAAAACCGTTTTATGCACGTACCTGAGCTAATTCGTATGGGTGCTAACATCGAGTTAGATGGCAATTTAGCTATTTGTGGTGATAACGACAAGTTAAGCGGTGCAATCGTCATGGCAACTGATTTACGAGCATCTGCTAGCCTTGTTATTGCTGGTTTGATTGCACAGGGCGAAACAATTGTTGATGAAATTTATCATATCGACCGTGGCTATGAAGCGATTGAAGATAAATTGATTCCATTGGGTGCAAAAATGCGTCGTGTAGAGTCTTAATTGATATAGCGTATTTTTGATATTGATGAGAAAGATAAAAAAAGAAAGCTAAGGCTTTCTTTTTTATTATCTAATTTTTAAGAATAATCGATTGTGCTGTGCTTTATTAACAGCATGAGGTAGTTGATTTGGCTGCTTCAGTTACTGAAGTTATCACAGCTGTTTATGCCAGACCTAAAATCAAACATATTATTGATAGCTTTTATTGTTGTAATTCACCAATCATGACATCAAGGACTTGTTCTTTACCCTCTCTTAAAATTGTTATTTTTGTTGCAGAACCAGGTTTGATTTTAGCTATTTTATCCATGGTTACAATTAAGTTAATTGCATCTTTATCATCAATTTTTAGAATAATGTCATTCTTTTGCATACCGGCTTTTTGTGCTGGTCCGTTGTCGACTATTTTTTTAACTATAATACTATTTTTCGCCTCTAGCCCCCATAAGCGAGCCAGTAAGGGATCTAAATTCTCCGCTTCAATACCTAATGAGCCACGAATTACTCGTCCATCTTGAATTAGACTCTGCATGACAAATTTTACTAGACGATAGGGGATGGCAAAACTAATGCCGTAAGTCACGTTACGTGTACCTGTGTAAAATTCTGACGTGTTAATCCCAACAAGTTCTCCGTAACTATTGATCAATGCACCGCCGGAATTACCTTCATTAATAGCTGCATCGGTTTGAATAAAGTCTTGTCGTCCTGTACTGCTCATCCCGCTGCGACCAGTTGCACTGATCACGCCTTGAGTAATGGTTTGGCCAAGATTGTAAGGGTTGCCAATAGCTAATACTAGATCTCCGATTTCTGCAATATAATCAGAATTTTGTGGGATCACTGGAAGGTTGTTTGCTTCAATTTGTAATACTGCAAGGTCAGTGATCACATCACTACCAATTACATTAGCAGTAAATAAACGACCGTCTTGTAAAGCAATTAAGATTTGGTCTGCTTCAGAGATAACATGGTGATTAGTGACAATATAACCTCTCTTATCAAGGATAATACCAGAGCCTAAACCCGTAGGTTGTAACTGTTGTTTAGAACCCACGCTAGAGTCTATATATTGCTGAGAGTAAATGTTAACAACTGAAGGTGCTGCTCTTTTTACTGCATCAGAGTAACTAATAAGTGCAGGTTTATAACTGCGATCATTTTCTAAGCTCTTATATATTTTTGGCCCATAAATAATCAGCGCGGCAAGGAATAACCCCCACAGAACAGGTTTAACTAGATAATTAACGTATTGTATTAGCTTCATATTTTTGACTAATGGGTAATGAATACAAAAAATGGAAGCTTAGTATATAGAAAACTATGCACAGACGGAAAATTAGTTTTTAATTAATGGGAATTTGTACAAAAAAAAACATCGCCCTGAAGCGATGTTTGATTAATTTATTTTCTTATTTTAATCGCTCAAAGAGCGGCTAATCATTAAGAAATAACGTGTACAGAAGAAGTATTAGTTGTACCAGAAGAAACTAGTGCACCCGTTACCATCACGACTTTATCGCCTGTAACCACTAAACCTTGCTCTTTAGCTAAATCCATACCTAATTTGTAGAACTCTTCCATTGTTGCTTGTTGCTCGATAACTTTTGCAGAAACACCTTTAGTTAATGCTAATTGTTGACGAGTTTTAGCATTACTAGTTAATGCTAAAATAGGCATTGATGGGAAATATTTACGAATTGAACGTGCTGATTTACCTGCACCTGTCGCAACAATAATTAATTTCGCACCTAGCTGCTCTGCGTTTTTAACTGCACCGCTACATACTGCTTCAGTTATACGAAGGTCCGCATCTTTTTCTTCCACTACTGGATGAAGTACGCTGTCAGTACGTGCACAGATAGAAGCCATTATTTCCACTGCTTCAGCAGGGTATTTACCTTTAGCTGACTCGCCTGAAAGCATTACTGCATCAGTACCATCGATAATGGCATTCGCAACATCGCCAGCTTCAGCACGTGTTGGACGTGGGTTTTTGATCATTGAATCAAGCATTTGTGTTGCTGTAATAACAGGCTTACGTGCTTTGTTCGCTTTCTCTATCATCATTTTTTGTGCAAAGATTACTTCTTCAACAGGAATCTCAACACCTAAATCACCACGAGCAACCATGATTGCGTCAGAAACTGCTAGGATCTCATCAAAATTATCAACGCCTTCTTGGTTTTCAATTTTAGAGATGATTTGAATATTTTCGCCGCCGTTTGCTTTTAATAGCTCACGGATTTCTAATACATCTTCTTTTTTACGAATAAATGAAGCTGCAATAAAGTCTACATTTTGCTCACAACCAAAAATCAAATCGCCTTTATCTTTTTTAGACAATGCAGGTAGTTGAACTTTAACACCAGGCAGATTAACACCCTTGTTTTCGCCTAACTCACCCGTATTCATTACTGTACAGATAACGTTAGTATCAGTGATGCTTTTTACTGTCATTTCAATTAGACCATCGTCTAACAATACAGTGTTTCCAATAACAAGATCTTTTGTTAAGTTTTCGTAAGTTACTGCAACGATAGTGTTATCACCAACGATTGTTTGGTCTGTAGAAAGCGTGAATTCTTGACCTGCAGTTAATAATACGTCATTACCGTTTTCTAATTTGACAGTACGGATCTCTGGGCCTTTAGTATCTAAAAGAACAGCAACATTTTTACCAGTTTCTTCACACACTTCGCGGATACGTGTAATTCGAGTACCATGTTCGATGAAGTCACCGTGTGAAAAGTTAAGACGCATTACATTCATGCCGTTCTCAACTAGTTTTGTTAACATTTCTTTAGATTCTGATTTTGGACCTATCGTACATACAATTTTAGTTTTTCTCACCGTCTTTTCTCCAAGAGTGATTGTGCTTTTATTACTTATATTATTTACAGTTTTCTTTAATTTTCTTTTTTATTCTTTAGGGCGCGTATTTTACAAGAAATTTTTCAATAAAAAATGATTTATGATCAATAAATCTCCGTTATGTAGATATATATCTAAATTAAGCAGATATATATCCAAATTTTCTGTAAATTTATTACATTTTCTAGTTGAGCCTAGTCCAAAATAATATAAATGAGTCTGTTATTACGCATTATGTTTAATGCTCTCATATTTTTAGCCTGCTCCAGTGCAGAAATAAGTTCCGCTTGATTACTGATAGCAGTCTTATTGACCGCTATTATTTTATCGTTTTCAAGTAAACCTATACGGCTTGCCATTGAATTTGGTTTTACTTCTACTACATTGACGCCAGCAACTGATTGCCCAGGTGCTATATCTTTTAAGATAGCACCTTCAAAAATAACCGGTAGAATAGGCGTTAATTTTGCTTTTGCAGTTGTTGTGTTGCCGCCTAATATAACGTTAATATTTTTATATTTGTTGTCTTGAATCACGCTTAGGCTTACTTTTTTTCCTGAACTTAAAGTTCCTATTTTTGCACGTAATGCTGCAAATGATTTTATAGCTGTTCCATTGATTGCGGTAATCACATCTCCTGCTTTTAAACCGGCTTTATCGGCAGCTGAATCAGGAGTGACTTGATAGATAAACGCACCTTTTGTTACATCTAATGAAAAGCTTTTAGCTAAATCTGGTGTTACTTCGCCACCCTTAATACCCAAAATACCTCGGCGAATTTCGCCAAACTCAAGTAATTGTTGTGTGAGGTTTTTAACCATGTTCGATGGAATTGCAAAAGCGATACCAATGTTGCCGCCATTAGGGCCCAATATAGCAGTGTTAATACCAATTAATTCGCCATTTAAGTTAAGTAGTGCACCACCAGAGTTACCGCTATTAATAGCAGCATCTGTTTGAATGTAATTTTCTAGGTTTTGTAAATTAAGACCACTACGCCCTAATGCACTGACAATACCCGAGGTAACCGTTTGCCCTAAACCAAAGGGGTTGCCGATGGCAATGGTAAAGTCACCGACCTGTAATTGGTCCGAATTTGCAAATGTGATCGCAACTAAAGGTTGCTTACTTTTTATTTGCAATAAAGCAATATCACTTTGTGGATCTTGACCAATGACAGTGGCTTTATATTGATGCCCTGAAGTTAAGCTGATAACGATATCATCTGCATTTTCAATCACATGGTAATTGGTGATGATATATCCTTGCTGTGCATCAATAATCACGCCGGATCCTAATCCTGAAAATTGTTGTGGAGGACGTTGAGGCTGCAAAAACTCTAATAATTCATTAGGTACTCCCGGAGTTGCTGTACTTTCACCAAATACTGAAATATCAACCACGGCGGGACTTACTTTTTTAATCAGAGGGGCTAATGTGGGTAATGCTTTACCATTGATGTTATTAGGTAAGGCGGCAATGGAGTTAAAGCTAGTGATTATTAAAATCACCAATAAAAGGGAATGTTTAAAAACACGCATTGGGGCTCCTTGTAAATGATGATCAAAGCATCTGTTATTTGTTCATTATAAAAGATAATAATGATGATTAATGACATTTCAACTGTTTAAATAATGTTACTACTAACCTTTATTAAGTTGTTAACCATTGCATCAGTATTTCGAGAGATAAACCGCAAAACCTATTTCCGATCGCCTTTGGTACTATTTAAATAGTGCTAAAATATGTTATATAAAGATTAACTTACTGAATTATTAAGACATTAATGTGACGCCACTTTCTTTATATCAAGCCGACTTATTAAAACCCAACTTTTTTGCAGATCCTGCTCAATTGCAAGCCGTTACTATGTTGCAACGGTTATATGATGATTTATTACAAAATCAGACTAAGCCCGTACAAAAAAGTTCACTATTACAGCGACTGTTTAAGACCACTAACTCGTCTAAATCTGAGATCAAAGGTCTGTACTTTTACGGTGGGGTAGGGCGCGGTAAAACTTACCTTGTAGATTTATTTTTTCATGGCCTTAAAACAGAGCGTAAGCAACGTTTACATTTTCATCATTTCATGCTGCAAGTCCATAAACAGTTAACCTTATTGCAAGGGCAGTCAGACCCATTAAAAGAAATTGCTAAGCAGTTTGCGAGTAAAACAGACATTATCTGTTTTGATGAATTTTATGTAGAAGATATTACCGATGCGATGATATTAGCAGGTATGTTTGAAGCATTATTTGCACAAGGTGTGGTATTAGTTGCAACTTCTAATATACATCCCAACAATTTGTATCGAAATGGCTTGCAACGGGCACGATTTTTACCTGCAATTGAGTTAATTAATCAGCACTGTGAAATATTTAATCTAGATGGTGGAAAAGATTATCGATTAGGACGATTAATTGAAGCTGAAATTTATCATTATCCGTTAGATAAAAATGCAGCAATTCAAATCAAAAATAGTTTTGAAACCTTTGCTGCCGGTGATAAAGAGTATCAACAGGCGATAGTTATTAATGACCGTTCGTTAAATACAATCGCCTTTAGCAACGATACATTAAGCATTGAATTTAGCGAGCTGTGTGATGGCCCTCGCAGTGTGCATGACTATATCGAACTAGCTATTTTATATCGAACAGTATTGGTGTCGAATATTCCTAAAATGGATGACCAACATAACGATCTAACACGCCGTTTTATTGCCATGGTTGATGAATTTTACGATCGCAACGTGGTCCTTATTATTTCCGCAGAAGTGGACGTGTTGGAATTGTATCATGGCACTCGCCTTGCTTTTGAATTCCAACGCTGTGTTTCTCGGTTATTAGAAATGCAGAGTAAAGCCTACCTAAGTAAAGCCCATCATCTTGATTTATAAGCATTACTTTATAAACTTTGAGTTCTATTTTTATTAAAAAGTAGAACTCAAATCATGTGTTTGTATGGGGAATGGTTATAGGCATTTTAGGTCTGCAATGAAGCTTTTATAATAGTAAATCCTTGCCTGTTAAAAACTTGTACATAAATATGTAATAAACAGGTGATCTCTGTTGTAGTTTTCTATACAATATGGCCGCCCACGTTATCCACCTCCCCAATTGTAATGGTGGATCTGTTTACGCTAGACGTATTCGAAGGGATACGGAAAGGCGAAAAATACATTTTTGACTGCAATTATGCTGTCATATTTTTTTAAATCATTAATTTGGGTATAACTTAATGAAAACTTTTGTTGCAAAACCAGCTGAAGTAAAACGCGACTGGTTCGTAGTTGACGCTGAAGGTAAAACACTAGGTCGTTTAGCTACTGAAATCGCTTTACGTTTACGCGGTAAACATAAAGCTGAATACACTCCTCACGTTGATACTGGCGATTACATTATCGTTATCAATGCTGAGAAAGTTACTGTAACTGGTAACAAAGCTAAAGGTAAAATTTACTACCACCACACAGGTTTCATCGGTGGCATTAAAGCAATTAGCTTTGAAGACTTAATCGTACGTGCTCCTGAGCGTGTTATTGAAAAAGCTGTAAATGGTATGTTACCACGTGGTCCTTTAGGCCGCGCAATGTACCGTAAATTGAAAGTTTATGCTGGTTCTGAGCATCAACATTCTGCACAGCAACCACAAGTTTTAGACATCTAATAGGAATATAAAACAATGGCAAATCAATACTACGGCACAGGTCGTCGCAAAAGCTCTACAGCTCGTGTGTTTATGAAAGCAGGTAGTGGTCAAATCACTATCAACAAACGTAACTTAGATGAATACTTTGGTCGTGAAACTGCATGTATGGTTGTTCGTCAACCATTAGTGTTAGTAGACTCTGCTGAAAAATTCGACCTAAACATCACTGTTAAAGGTGGTGGTACAACTGGTCAATCTGGTGCAATCCGTTTAGGTATCACTCGCGCATTAATGCAGTTTGATGAAACACTACGTTCTGAATTACGTGGTGCAGGATTTGTAACTCGTGATGCTCGTAAAGTTGAACGTAAGAAAGTCGGCTTACATAAAGCACGTAAACGTCCACAATTCTCTAAACGTTAATTTCGTTTTTACGAATTGCAAAAAAGCCCAGTTTATACTGGGCTTTTTTTTGCTTGTTTTTTAATGGTATGAGCCTTAAGGTTAGGCAATAAATAATAAGAGGAGAAAATAATGCTGAACGTGGCGATGGTTGAAAAGTTGAATGAGCAAATTAACCTAGAGTTCTACTCTTCAAACTTGTACTTACAAATGAGTGCTTGGTGTGAAGATAAAGGTTATGAAGGTGCTGCGGAAATGTTGCGTAAGCATGCAACAGAAGAGATGGAGCATATGAACCGCTTATTTACTTACGTTAGTGAAACAGGTGCGTTACCTATTTTAGGCTCAATTGATGCACCCCCTGTTGGTTTTAAATCTTTGAAAGAAGTATTTGAAGAAACCTATGAGCATGAATGTTTGATCACCAGAAAGATAAATGAATTAACACATGTTGCTTTCACTACTCATGACTACTCAACATTTAATTTTTTACAGTGGTATGTTGCTGAGCAGCACGAAGAAGAGAAATTATTTAAAGGCATTCTAGATAAAATCGATTTAGTTGGAGAAGATGGTAAAGCCTTGTATTGGATCGATAAAGATCTGGCTGAAATTGCAAAATCGGGTGCGACTTCAATTATGGATAATGCTGTTTAAGCTGATAAAATTGAGTCGTTTCTTGCTTATAGAGCAAATCTAATGAGAGCATGGTCAATTAAGCCATGCTTTTTTGTATTTCCCCCTCAAAAGTAATGTTAATGGCTTGTAAATGGCAAGCGACTTCTTTAAAATTCAGCGAGTTTTTATGCAAACATTCGTAATTCATAATTCAACGGATTGATGTATACCCCCCAGTTTTGTAATTTTTGAACTGCTTTTTTAGTAGCTCACAATGGAGATGGTTAAATGAGCAATGCGCCTGTTAATTCTGGTCGTCGCAAGTTTCTGACACTAACAACAGGAGTTGTTGGTGGAATAGGGGCTGCTGCAGTGGCAGTACCTTTTGTGAAATCTTGGAGTCCAAGTGAAAAAGCTAAAGCTGCTGGTGCGCCAGTTAGTGTAGATATTAGCAAAATCCAGCCAGGTCAGTTAATTCGTGTCGAATGGCGTGGTAAACCGGTATGGGTAGTTTCTCGTACACAAAAAGTCATTGATGAACTCGCGACATTAGATAGTAAATTACGAGATCCTCAATCAGCAGAACCACAACAGCCTGAATATGTTAGTAAATCTGGGCGTTCTTTGAAACCAGATTTATTTGTTGCTGTGGGTATTTGTACTCACCTTGGTTGTTCTCCAACTTACTTACCAGATTCATTTGGTGAGCAAGTTGAGGGGGTAGAATCTGGTTTTTTCTGCCCTTGTCATGGTTCAAAATTTGATATGGCAGGACGCGTATTCCAAAATGTACCTGCACCATTAAACCTCGTTATACCACCACATTATTATGTATCTGATACAACGATTCTTATTGGCTTAGACAAAGGAGATGCCTAATGCTTAAAAAATTAGCGATGGGCGGCATTGACTGGATTGATGCACGTATTCCGATGACGGATACGTGGAACAAACATCTAGCGCAATACCCTACACCAGTAAACTTTAACTTCTGGTATTTTTTTGGTTCATTAGCAATGTTAGTGCTAGTTAACCAAATTCTAACTGGTATCTGGTTAACAATGCACTATAACCCTTCTGCTGAAGGTGCGTTTGCATCAATCGAATACATTATGCGTGATGTACCTTACGGTTGGTTATTACGTTACATGCATTCAACCGGTGCATCTGCTTTCTTCGTGGTTATCTATTTACATATGTTCCGTGGCTTAATTTACGGTTCATACCAAAAGCCGCGTGAATTAATTTGGATCTTCGGTATGTTGATCTTCTTAGTGTTGATGGCTGAAGCATTCATGGGTTATTTATTACCTTGGGGACAAATGTCTTTCTGGGGTGCCCAAGTAATTATTTCATTATTCGGTGCGATCCCTGTTATTGGTGATGACCTAACACTTTGGATCCGAGGTGATTACGTTATTTCTGGTGCAACGCTTAATCGTTTCTTTGCGTTACATGTAGTTGCATTACCATTAGCCTTAGTGGCTTTGGTATTCCTACATATTGTTGCGCTACATGAAGTGGGTTCAAATAACCCTGATGGTGTAGAGATTAAACAGAAGAAAGGTTCTGCCTCTGAAGAAGCTAAAGGTAAGTTCACGTTCCACAAGCAATACAGTGGTAAAAAAGATATTATTGATGCGATTCCTTTCCACCCATATTTTACGGTGAAAGATATCATGGGCGTGTCGGCATTTTTAATCTGTTTTGCGGCAGTGATCTTCTTTATTCCAGAGGGCGGCGGTTTCTTTCTTGAGCCACCTAACTTTGAAGCTGCAAATGGTTTGAAAACACCAGCGCACATTGCACCAGTTTGGTATTACACGCCGTATTACGCCATTCTACGTGCGATACCTGATAAATTGATTGGTGTTGTGTTCTTTGGTGGTTCAATTGCGATCCTATTTTTATTACCGTGGTTAGATCGCTGTAAAGTTAAATCAATACGTTACCGTAGTTGGATTCATAAACTAAATATTACACAGTTCATTATCTGTTTCATCGTATTAGGTGTACTAGGTGCATTAGCCGCAACACCGTTATATACGCTTATTGCACAGATTGCATCTGTCGGATATTTTGGATTCTTTATTGCACTGTTCTTGTACAGTAAAAATGAAAAAACCAAACCATTACCAACGAGGTTGACACACTAATGAAAAAATTATTGATCGCCTTAGTGGCACTTTTACCGAGTTTAGTATTTGCAGCAGGCACAGCGGTTCATTTAGATAAAGCTAACTATGATTTAACGGATAAAGCATCATTGCAAAACGGTGCAAAATTATTCATGAACTACTGTTCTGCTTGTCACTCAACTGCGCATCAACGCTACCAACGTGTTGCGACTGATTTAGGGATCCCAGATCAGTTAATGAAAGACAACCTAATTTTTACAAATAGTAAAATTGGGGAGTTAATGACAAACAGCATGGATAAAAAAGATGCGGCTAAATGGTTTGGTAATGCACCATTAGATTTAACCTTGGAAGCACGTTTACGAGGACCAGATTGGATTTATACTTACCTACGTTCTTTCTATAAAGATCCTGCTCGCCCATTTGGTGTGAACAATGTTGTCTTTAAAGATGTGGGTATGCCGCATGTATTGGAAGAGTTACAGGGGATTCCAACTGCCGTTTTCGAAACTACTGTTGATGAAAAAGGCGTTGAACACCACCAAGTTGTGGCACTGGAAAGTGTCGAGTCGGGTGAGATGTCATCCGATGAGTATGACCGAGCGGTGTTAGATCTGGTAAACTTCCTAGTCTATTCAGGTGAGCCGAATAAACTAGAGCGTCAAAGCTTAGGTTTTTGGGTAATTGGTTTCCTAATTATCTTATTTGTACTGAGTTACTTATTGAAGAAAGAGTACTGGCGCGATATTCACTAGTCGCCGACACACTTTCTTTATTATCTTATCGGCAATGGTGTCACTATGACGTCATTGCCGTTTGTGTTTTTTAAACACTTAATTTTTTAACTACTAGGGGTATTCCATGGCCGTAGCTGTAAATAAACGTTCAGTAATGACGTTGTTCTCAGGACCATCTGACTTATATAGTCATCAAACTCGCATCGTTTTAGCTGAAAAAGGTGTCAATGTTGACATCACAACAGTAGACGAAGAGAACCCATCTGAGGAGTTAGCTGAGTTAACACCAAATAGTGATGTACCAACATTAGTTGACCGTGAATTAGTTTTATATAACTCACGTATCATTATGGAATATTTAGATGAGCGTTTTCCGCATCCACCATTAATGCCTGTATACCCAGTTGAACGAGCTAAAAGCCGTCTACTAATGCAACGTATTGAAAGTGAATGGTATCCTTTAGTGGCAACCATCATGTCGGGTAATGAATCTAAAGCTGAACCTGCTCGTGTAAAATTACGTGCTAAAATTCTTGAAGTTGCACCTGTATTTGAACACTTTGCTTATTTCATGTCTGAAGAGTTTACGATTGTTGATTGTTACATGGCTCCTTTGCTATGGCGTCTACCTGAGTTAAAAATTGACTTAGGTTACGACAACGTAACGGGCTTGAAGAGTTACATGGTTAAAGTATTCGAACGTGAATCATTCCAAGCATCAATGACTGAAACTGAACGCGAAATCCGTATCGGCGCTTAATTCTTAATTTTGTAGGTATTTTATATGTCGGAAATGTTAGTACAACGTCCTTATTTAATGCGCGCTTTCTATGACTGGATAGTTGATAGTGAATGCACGCCTCATGTAATTGTCGATGCGACCAAACCACATGTTGATGTACCATTACAATTTGTAGAAAATGGTAAAATTGTATTAAATATTGCGCCGCGCTCTGTGGTTGATTTTTCATTAGATGATAATGCGTTATCCTTTAATGCACGATTCTCAGGCATCCCAACACAAGTGTATGTGCCTATGTATGCTATTGAGGGGATTTATGCACGTGAGAATGGTGCAGGTACTATTTTTCCTGATGAGCCAGCATACGATGAGTATGATGCGCCTATGCAAGTCGTTGAAGATAAGAAACAAGTACAACAGGATACAAAAAGTACTAACACAAAAGGTAATAACAAAAAATCGTTCCTTACTGTGGTTAAGTAGCTAAATAGTATTTACAGTATATAAAACATTTAGTTATACCTTTTTAAAAACCGAGCTTGCTCGGTTTTTTTATGCCTTTTGTTTTTAACGTCGTAATACAATTCAGCTAAATAGCGAGTCATTGTTGTTGGTTAAAATAGATCACTCTGGGTTAGATATTTTGCAAAGAGAACAATTATTTGACGCAATTTTTGCTTTGAGTGGATGTGTTTTTCCTTGCCAATAATTGGTCCTATACTTATACCATTAACTCCGCTAGCTAACTGATCAATCTTACTGGTTAAAAGGAGCTATTTTCGCGTTAAAAACTGTGTAAAGGAAGCAACCGTTTACGGCAATTTTACCTTAAACTAACTCCTTTTTCCTACGTAATATTTGATCATTAAATTAACGGAATTAATGGTATTAGTAACATTAATGGTATAACTGGCCATCTAATCTGGTTATGTGGGTTTAGGTATTAAACAAGAAATGATTAAAGACTAGTTTATGAAAGCAAAAAGCCGATAACAGGTTATGTTATCGGCTTTATTGTATGTATTGAGTCAGGCCTTAAAAAGGCTACCAACTTAACCTTTAATTATCATCACAGTGTTTCTATTAAAGGTGTTTCTGCAAAATGCTTTTTAGAAAAAGCAACGCGTTCTTCCACGGTCATTTTGTCTGCATCCTTTAAGCTTTCGACTAATTTAAGGCGAGGTAAGATACCTGTACCATTAGCAATTTGAATAGCCAATCCTGGGCGTGCATTGAGTTCTAATAGCATCGGGCCGATATCGCGATCTAATACCATATCCGTCCCTAGGTATCCCATTCCTGTCATCTCGTAACAACTTGCTGCTAAGTAAATCAAACGCTCCCAACTAGGCACTACAAGTAACTTTAGCTCTTTATCCGTGTCTGGGTGACGTTCAACTGGCAAGTCGAACTGAACTGCATTAATAGCCTTTCCTGTGGCGATATCAATACCAACACCGACAGCACCTTGATGTAAATTTGCTTTACCATCGGAAGCGGCCGTTGAAAGGCGCATCATTGCCATCACAGGAAAACCTTTAAATACAATAACGCGTACATCAGGTACACCTTCAAAGCTAAAACCATCAAATGCACTATCGAATTGAATTAAACCTTCGATTACAGCAACATCTGCGCTACCACCTAAGCTGAATAAGCCCGCTAAGATATCAGTCACATGGCGTTTGATCTCTGAAAGACTTTCTTCATTACCATTGGATTTGTAATAGCGACCATTTTTAACTTTGGTAACAACAAGAATCCCCTTACCACCACTGCCTTTAGCAGGTTTTATTACAAACCCGGGAGTATTGGTAATAAACTGTTCGACGGTTTCTACTTCCGCTTGCATGGTAATCACACCTAAAAGGGCTGGTGTGGTGACATTTGCATCACGTGCAATAATTTTAGTTTTTAATTTATTATCCACTAAAGGATATAAACGTCTAGGGTTGTAACGGCCTATATATCGGCTGTTACGTTCATTCATCCCCATTATGCCTTTTTTCTTTAACTTAAAAGGGCTACAGAAAAACATGCGCTACCCCTTGTCCACTAATGGCTTGAAGCGGCGTAATTCTAGTAAGCGGTATCCAGTATAACTGCCCAGTAAAAGCACTAGTGCCATAACCACAAATTGCAGTCCAATAAAGTTAAACATCAGGTGTCTAGTGACATCATTACTCATTACGAAGTAAGCAAATACAGCTACGATCAAACTACCACCACCTTGTTTGAATACTTCTTTAGCGCCTTCCTCTTCCCATAACACTGACATACGCTCAATGGTCCAAGACAAGATAATCATTGGGAAGAATGTGATTTTAAGGCCTTCAGTTAATCCAAGTTTGTAAGACAAAACACCAAACATCGCAATCAATAGAATAACCATAATAATCACGGTGGAAATACGCGACACCAGTAATAAATTTAGGTGCGAAAGGTAGGAGCGAATAAATAAACCGACAGCAACTAACATCACAAAGCCGACAATGCCTGTGATCAAACTAGTTTGAATGAACGCCATTGCGATCAACACCGGCATGAAAGTACCAGATGTTTTTAAACCAATCAAAACACGCATCATAACCACGATCAGCACACCTAATGGAATCATTAAAATGCCTTTAAACAAAGACTGATCTTCAATCGGTAAACTATGGATCGAGAAATTGAATAAATGCTCATTATCATTTTTTTGCAAAATAGCTGCTAATGCTGGTTGGTCTTGCTGAATCATTGAGAAACTAACTTTAGAATTTACTCCTCCGGTTAATTCTAATAATGCTTTACCACTTTGATCCCACAATAATAGATCTTTACGATCTACTTCTTGAAGGCTTGATGCATCAAATAAGCGAGACTCAATTTTTCCATTTTTTTCTTGAAAAACTTCAATCAAGGGCTGCAAATGCTGACGGCGACGACCATCTTCTAAAACTAACGCTCCGACTTTTTTAGTGGGAATCTTCGCTTCGTTAAGTAATCCAACCAGAATGTTTGTTTTAGAGTTTTTAGAAGCAAGTACCAATCTAATACTTTGATTAGGTTGTTCTGCATTTAATTGTTTTAAAATTTCACGAGTAAAACTAAAAGCATCAGCACTGGTTTTAAAGGCATCTTTAATGATATCAGTACCAGCAGCTAGGCCAGCAGCACCATATTCAGGATCAAATAGCTCAGGCATTTTAGCGATAGGCTGATCTACACTCTCGCTATCGACTAGTAGCTGAATATTGTAATAAAGTGTTTGAGGACCTGTCGCCTGGCGAATTGTCCACTGTGCTTGTGGTTTATTATCTTCATATAAAAAAGATAAACCGTAACCCGGAGAAGCTGCATTTTGACTAATTTGCGTATAGCCCGCTTGGCTATTTGGTGTGCTCAATGAGGCGAGCACAGGTTTTCCGGTCGCTTCAAATTCAATCTTGGCATCAATATTCCAGACTGACCGTGTTTCACCTGGCATCCAAGGGATATCAAAAGCCAAATGGCGTTGTACTGTTTGAAACACACCCAGTAAAAAAAGTCCTGCTACTAAGGTGAAAAAGAAAATACGAGCATTCATTAGGAGTCCTATTTATTATTTTCAGCTTGATACTTAGGGTGAATATAATCTTGGCTAACATCAACAATCATGACGTCTTGTATAAAGCTACGACCAATGAGTACTGCATAGTCCATGTGTTGACGGTCGGTTAAGGTAAATTCAGATTGCTGAGTAATATTACCAACACGTACATTAAGCTTGATCACTGGGCGGCGATCTTTTTCACCTGGTTCGCTAGATTGTAATATTTTTACGTAACGATCGATTCTTGCTTCAATTATTTTTGCTTCTGCATCTTTATCGTGTGCCATGTTAAAACGAACCCAATTTTTACCATCACGTTCAAAATGTTGAATATTCACTGCATTAATTGATGAGGTAGCGGCACCAGTATCTACACGTGCTCTGAAACTTTTCTTCGCTTTATTGATATATAGCCACTCAGTTTGACCCAATACCGTTTTATCTAGGTAAATATCGCGTTTACTCACTTTGCTAACAACAACATTGCTTCTTTTCGGAGTTGCTGCCGCAGCTTTTTGGATTGCTATTTGTTGTGCTAATTGTTGATTAAGTGTCTGCGCTTCTTTTTGTGTTTTTTCCAAATCAGTTTTCACGGCTTCTAATGAGCTTTTTTTTTGTTCAATATCTGCTTTGGAAGTCGCTAATTCAGTTTCTAACTCTGTAATTTTTGTCGCTTGTTCGGTGAGTGTTTGCTGAATTTTTTGTTCAGTTTCAGTGGTAGAAATAGAGATACATCCAACGGTCAAAAATAGTGAAGTAAGTGTTATAATGGCCGTTTTTTTTAAAAACATGCGATTTCCTTAGCGTTAGTTAAAAATCAAAAAAATATGGTATCAGTTTGCGCTATAAATAGCAGTGATAAATTGCTTATGAAGCCCTTTATCGTTTAGGTTTAAGTCGGTAATACATTCCTAAGCCAGTGTTTTTTGTGTACTCGGTGAATGACTAATATTACTTTTATTAACTCCTCAGATAGCGTGACAATATAAGCTTCTACTAAACTGAAATTATAATAAGTTACTGCAACAAAAGTCAGTGGAATACCAACACACCACATGCAAAATATATCCATAAATGTACTGTAATTGATATCGCCGCCACTGCGTAGTACGCCAATAATCCCAATAAAGTTCACTACCCGGATAAATAGCGCGCAAGCAAGTACTAACAATACCTGTGATGCACTTGCGTTAGCCGATGTAGAGAGTGTTGGAAATAACGATAATACCGGCTCTCTAAAATAAATGATCAGCGGTATAAATATAAATGCTAAAACCGGCACAAATAAAATAAATGTCCAAGCTTGTTGCCAAGCTCTATCGAATGCTTTTGCTCCTAGCTCATGACCAATCATGGTGCCACTAGCAATTGCTACACCAATAAATAAGGCGAATATCGTTTGTTCTATCGTGGACACCATACTCATTACAGCTAACTCTTGTACACCAATCATGGCAAAGATTAGGGTATAAACAAAAACGCCTAAAGCCCATCCGCTATCATGTAATATCATTGGAATCGCAAGTTTCAAGTAACGTTTGATGTCTAACAGTGATAAAGCAGTCTTTACCTCTACTAAACTGGCTAAGATAAAAGGCCTTTTTTTAGCAATAAATAATATCAATAATAGCATTTGAATGGCGCGAGCTAAAAAAGTTCCCCAGGCGCTACCTTCTACGCCCATTGCTGGAAAACCAGCATGCCCAAATATTAATATATAGTTAAAAAAAGCATTCAATGGTAGTACTAAAAAGCTAATATTCATGGCCGTTTTAGTATCACCAGCAGAGCGTAATGCGGTCTCTAATGGCAACACGACTGCGATAAACATAAAGCTGTAGGCTGTGATTTGTAAATATTGGTTAGCGAAAATAAGCAACACAGGATCATCACTGGCTAAACCTGTGACAGAGCTTGGCGAGAGTACATAAAATGCAACAAAAGGTAAGGTGACAACAAAACTAATTAATAAAGAGGTAATTAAACTACGACGTAAGCCTGAAAGCTCTTTTGCGCCAAAATATTGAGCAGCAAGCACACCGCCAGCATGGCTGACACCGACCATCATTAGCAAGTTAAAGAAAAATACTTTATTACCTAAACCGACGGCTGCAATTTCAGTTTCACCGAGTTGACTCACCATCAGGATATCCACTAACCCAAGAAATGAATAAAGCAGAGATTGTAGAGTGATAGGTAACGCTAAGGTCCACAGTTTTTTTTGAAAGCCTTTATCGCGAAACGTAAGAATTTTATTTTTCATAACACACCTTAATCAACTTCTGAGCGAGCAGTTTAGGAAATAGTTTTAGTTTTGTTTAGCTGCTGATGATTAAACGGCTTGTCTTTTTTTTAAAATAAACGCTGATAATAAAGCAAAAAAACAAAAGATAAATAATGGTATTTGCCCTATTTGTTGATAAGGGGTTTGTCCATAGGCGGGTTGTACTGAACGTCTTAATACCGCGGCTGTATTTGATGGTAATCGACCTAACTCATCACCGACACTGTTATAAATTGCTGTTATACCATTATTCGTACTGCGTAATAGTGGTCGTCCGAACTCAATAGCACGCATTCTCGCTATTTCTAAATGTTGATCGGGGCCAATAGAGTGACCAAACCAAGCATCATTACTTAATGTGATAATCAACCCTGTTTGTTGATGAACATTCTTTCGTAATAGTTCCGGAAAAGCAATTTCATAACATAGCGCTGGTGCTAAAGTTGTTTGATCAAATCTCAAGTTATTTTGTACTTGTTGGCCTCGATTAAAGCTCGACATTGGCAAGTTAAAATAAGGTGCAAGAGGGCGTAAAAGATCTTCAAAGGGAACAAATTCACCGATAGGTAATAAGTGATGTTTATTGTATCTATTGGGACTTATCGGCGAATAGCCTTGTCCTTCTGGCAGTTTTCCGAGCATGATAATGCTATTAAAGTATTCATTTTTTCTAATATTATAATTAATAATACCCGTTAATAGTGTTTTACCTTGATTTGCTAATTCCTTTGATAAAGGTTGTAGGAAACGCTGCATATCAATTTCAAGACCTGCAACTGCTGACTCTGGCCAAATGATTAACTCATTTTTATTGGTTTGTTGCTGGCTTTTTATATTAGTTTGTTCGGCATCTGCTTTAGTTGTTTTATTAGCTTTAATTTTTGTTTCACTTTGAGCGTTGATAAGTGGCTCTGAAAAAGGCGGCACGCGAGGTTTTGACAAGTCTAAATATTTAAACAAAGAGGGATACAGTTGATCCGCTTTCCATTTTTCATTTTGGTCAATATTACCTTGTACTAATGCCACATTGATTGCTGGCTGTAATTCGGTGAAGGTAAGTTGTTGTAAGCCGTAACCGCTAGACACTAAAAATATAATCAATAGGAAAGATAGCTTTTGTACTGATTTAGATACGGGTTGTATTGATTTCGAGACTTGTTTAGATATCTTTTTAGATAGCGATTGTAATTGTTGAGAGACCAATAACGTTAATGCTGAGCAAATAAGAATAATAGCTAAGGTAACGCCTTGCACACCAAAAATCGGTGCAAATCCAACTAAGGGGGTATCTGCATGACTGTAACCAAGGTAAGCCCAAGGCATACCTGTTAATACCCAGCCACGTAACCAGTCCGTGATTAACCATAAACTCGGTAAAATAAGCAGCAATCTGATCGCAGAAACTGATGGAGGGAGCTTAATTTTATAAGTTAACCATAGCGCGATGGTGGGAAACAAGGCCAAATAAGCACACAATACAACAATTAATAGGCCACTAACAATACTCGGCATTCCGCCAAAAAGATCCATGCTGACATAGATCCAGTGCATAGTGGCAACGAACATTGAGAGGTTAAAACTAAAGCAGACTAAGAATAGTTTTTTGTTGGGTAATTGCGTATGTTGCAGTAATAACAATAAACCAACAAACGAAGGGTACAAAACCCACCATTGTTGGAAAGGTGCAAAAGCAAAGACTTGTATCGAGCCTAACAACGCTGCAATCATTAATTGCCCGAACTGAGTAGAAGCGATTCTACTCAGTGATTTGCTTAAGCTTTTGTTCAATCTCTTTTAAGCTCTTTTTTTAGTTCTTTTGGAACACGTACTTGTAATTGTACTAAGCGACGATTGTCTGCATTTGTCACTTTAAACTTATGCTCATTAATGGCTATCTTTTCACCACGGCTAGGTAAATGGCCTAGTTCATGCAAAATTAATCCACCAATTGTATCTTGGATTTCAATATTATAATCGGTTTCAAAGAACTCATTAAAATCAGCCAGTGTGGTGAGCGCACTTACTGTGTAAGTACGTTTGCCTATTTGACGAATTTCATCTTCTTCTTCGTAATCAAATTCATCTTCAATTTCACCGACAATCACTTCTAAAATATCTTCAATAGTGACCAATCCTGAAACACCGCCGTATTCATCGACAACGATTGCCATATGATAACGTTGGCTTCGGAATTCTTTTAAAAGGGTATCTAAGCGTTTACTTTCAGGAACCACAACGGCTTCTCTGAGGATGTCTTCTATTTTAAACTCATCAGGATCTGAGCTGAAGCCATATTGAATCAGATCTTTGGCTAATAACAAACCAACAACGTGGTCTTTATCTTCAGTGATCACAGGGAAGCGGGAGTGGGCAGAGTTGATGATCTCTGGTAATAATTCTTCAACTGGTTGATGTAAACCCAATGTCACCATTTGTGAACGTGGGATCATGATATCTCGAACGCGCATCTTAGACACGTCGATCACACCTTTTATCATTTCTTTGGTTTTTTGATCGATAACTTGGCGCTGTTTAGCACTATCAATCACATCTAATAGCTCATCTTGACTTTTTGGCTCGCCTTGGAAAAGGTTGCCTATTTTATCGAGCAGACCTTCTTTAGGCTGCTCGTTGCTAGAATGGTAATCTTCCGACATTAATTTTATTTACTCTTTTTCGCTTAAATAAGGGTCACCGAAACCTAACTCAATCATGAGTTTAGTTTCAATGCTTTCCATTTCTTCTGCTTCATCATCATCAATATGGTCGTAACCTAATAAATGCAGCGTACCATGTATTAACATATGTGCCCAATGTGAGACCAACGTTTTCTGTTGCTCTGCTGCTTCTTTTTCAACCACCTGTTTACAGATTACTAGATCCCCTAATAAGGGTAAAGTGATCCCAGGCGGGTTTTGAAAAGGAAAAGATAAAACATTCGTTGGTTTATCTTTTTCTCTATATTGGTGGTTTAACTGCTGACTTTCTTCACTGTCTACAATACGCACCGTCAATTCAGCATCATCGCGTATTATATCACTAGCTGCAAGGATGGTGGCACTTATCCATTTTTCTAATTGTGCCAAGTCAGGCAATGCTTGTTGGTTTTCACTCGCAAGCTGTAAATCCACATAAAGTTCCATTACGCGTTTCTCGCTTCACTTTCTGCTATTTCTTTCTTTCTATCAAAGGCATCGTAAGCTTTAACAATACGTGCAACAACAGGATGTCGAACAACATCATCTGCTAAGAAAAAGTTAAAGCTGATACCTTCATCGACTTCACCTAATACTTCAATTGCATGGCGTAAACCAGATTTTTGATGGCGAGGTAAATCGATTTGTGTAATGTCACCGGTAATCACCGCAGTAGAATTAAAACCAATACGTGTTAAGAACATTTTCATTTGTTCTGTTGTTGTATTTTGGCTTTCATCTAAAATAACAAATGCATCATTTAACGTGCGTCCGCGCATATAAGCCAGAGGTGCAATTTCAATAATGTTTTTCTCAATCAGTTTTTCAACTTTTTCGAAACCTAACATTTCAAATAATGCATCGTATAAAGGGCGCAAATAAGGATCTACTTTTTGTGATAAATCACCTGGTAGAAAACCTAGCTTTTCACCTGCTTCAACAGCTGGGCGGGTTAATAGAATACGACGAACTTCTTGGCGCTCTAACGCTTCTACGGCACAAGCTACGGCTAAGTAAGTTTTACCTGTTCCGGCAGGGCCGACACCAAAGGTAATATCATTACGAAGAATATTACTTACGTACTTAGTTTGGTTTTCACCACGCGGTTTAATAACACCGCGTTTAGTTTTAATGGTTAAACTCTTAAAACCAACCTCTTCTGATGCCGGCTTTACTTCTAGTAAACGGTGTTCACTGATTAAGTTTTGTAAGGCTAAATGTACATCTTCATCTGATAAACGAGGCGCTTTGCCTTTAATTGGTTGCGTCTCAATATATAAGTCATTCAATAAGTCACTGCAGGCTTGAGCGTAACGGTGCTCACCAACCACTTGAAAATGTGCATCTTTATAGATTACTTCAACACCTAAACGGCGTTCAATTTGCTTAATATTATCGTCAAATGAACCGCATAAAACCGCTAAACGGTCTTTGTCTGCGGGGATTAATTCAAGGTGTACTGTCGTTAATTTTGTGGTCAAATTGTAACGCCTTCTTTTGCTGAGCTAAAAGTGATAAAAATAAAGTTAAGCTGGTATAAAAGTTTCAACACCAATCTTGTTCGCTTTTTTATTCACAATATCACTTGGTCGAATTGATTCTCGTAGATTCATTTCTGATTCTCCACGCACAAACTTACCACGAATTGAGTTGGTATGTACTTCAGTAATTTCAACATCAACAAAACCACCGATTGAGCGATGATCGCCTTCGAAGTTTACAATACGGTTGTTTTCGGTACGGCCGCATAATTCCATGATGTTTTTACGTGACGGACCTTCTACTAAAATACGTTGTATTGATCCTACCATACGGCGACCAATCAATTGAGAGTGCTGATGGATTCGATCTTGTAAGATAGCTAAACGCTTTTTCTTGGTGTCTAACGTAACATCATCTGGCATATCTGCCGCTGGTGTACCAGGACGTTGGCTATAAATAAAGCTGTAGCTAGTGTCAAAACCAATGTAGTTGATAAGATCCATGGTTTGTTGGAAGTCTTCATCGGTTTCATTTGGGAAACCAACGATGAAGTCTGAACTGATCGTTAAATTAGGACGCACTTCTTTTAATGCGGCAATTTTTTCTTTATATTGAGCAACCGTGTGGCCACGTTTCATTAAGTTTAAAATACGATCCGCGCCTGCTTGTACTGGCAGATGTAAAAAGTCCACCAATTCAGGAGTATCACGGTAAACATCAATGATTTCATCAGTAAAATCGATTGGATTACTGGTGGTATAACGTAAACGGTCAATACCATCAATTGAAGCAACATAACGCAATAATTCAGAAAAACTACATTCTTCACCATCGTGCATTGCACCAATGTATGAATTTACGTTTTGCCCCAATAAATTAATCTCACGCACACCTTGTTCAGCAAGCTGCGCAACTTCTAATAAAATATCATCTAATGGACGGCTAACTTCTTCACCACGTGTATAAGGTACAACACAGAAAGTGCAATATTTAGAACAACCTTCCATGATTGAAACAAATGCCGTTGCACCTTCAGCTTTAGGTTCTGGCATTGAGTCAAACTTTTCAATTTCAGGAAAACTGACATCAACCACGTTACCTTTGTTTTCTTTTACATCTTGAATCATTTTTGGCAAACGGTGTAACGTTTGTGGGCCAAAAACAATATCTACATAGGGCGCTCGACGGCGGATTGCTTTACCTTCCTGTGAAGCAACACAACCTCCAACACCAATAATGATGCTAGGATTTTTTTCTTTTAGTTTTCTCCAACGACCGAGTTGGTGGAATACTTTTTCCTGCGCTTTCTCTCGAATAGAACAGGTATTGAGTAGGATCACGTCAGCATCTTCTGCTTCATCAACAGAAACATATCCGTTGCTCGCATTTAAAAGGTCCGCCATCTTAGATGAATCGTACTCATTCATCTGACAACCCCAGGTTTTAACGTGTAATTTCATGCTCATATTCACTGCCTACTATGCTGACTAATTAGTGTGTTTCTTAAAACGAGGTCGCATTTTACGCACATCAAGGCAATCATGCTACTTTTTGTTTGCATGCTTTTCATTCGTTTTTCTATTTCTCTTGATAACTCTCTGTATCTTGATTTTAAGCAATTAAAAAATCAGGTTAATTTTCCCAAGGGGCATTCTTTTACGTACAATAACCTATTAAATATCAATTCAAAAATTGAGGGTGTAATGGCAAACAGAGAAATTATTATTGTTGGCGGTGGAATGGTCGGTGCTTTATCTGCATTGCTACTGGCTAAACATGGCGATACATTACACCTTATTGAAAAGTCACCGGTGCTAATGCCTGAGCAAGGTGAGCCTTTTGACCTGCGTGTTTCAGCGTTTAGCGCTCAAAGTAAACACTTACTTGAACAAGCTGGAGTTTGGGATGATATACCGCTTGACCGCTTATGTGCTTATCAAGGTTTAGAAACATGGGAAAAGGGTAGTCAAAAATTAGCTTTTTCAAGCGATGATATTGGGGCTGAGCAATTAGGCTATATCGCAGAGAATCGTTGGATCCAAACTGTACTGTGGCAGCGCCTTAAACAGTTAGCGAATGTTCACTTCTATGAACAGACAGAAGTCGTGAATATTACCCAGCATGTCGACACTGAAAATAAAAACCAACATGTCGACGCTGAAAATAAAAACAGCCAGCGCATAGTGACGGTGACGCTTGCAGATCAACAGACTATTCGAGCTGATTTATTGCTGGCCTGTGATGGTGGTAACTCAGGGGTACGTAAACACTTACAACTGCCTGTGACAAGTTGGGATTATCGCCAACATTGTTTATTGATTAATATAACCACCGATTGCGCGCAACAAAGCGTGACTTGGCAAGAGTTTAGAGAAACAGGCCCTTGTGCTTTTTTGCCACTAGCAGGTAATAATGCAAGCTTAGTGTGGTATCACAGTCCACAGAAAATAAAGCTGCTACAAAGCTTAAATAATCAGCAGCTCAAACAAACTATTTTAGCGGAATTTCCTAAGCTTGAATTTGATTTTGAAGTCCATAATAAAGGTGGGTTTCCACTGACTAGACGCCATGCTAAAAAATATTATCAAGGCAGTGTGGTGTTGGTCGGGGATGCAGCTCATACTATTAATCCATTAGCAGGACAGGGCGTTAATTTAGGTTTCAAAGATGTGCAATGTCTTGTGGAACTGCTCACTCAATGTAGCGATTTATCGATTCCAGAAATATTAAAACGTTATCAATGCCAGCGTCGACCTGCCAACTTATTAATGCAAACAGGCATGGATGTGTTTTATAAAGTCAGTAAGTCCGATGACCCATTGATTCGTATCATAAGAAAAAGCTTTTTAGGCGTAGCCCAACAATCGGGACAAATTAAAAATAGAGTGATGCGTTATGCGATGGGGATTAATTAAGCAATATAAAAAAGCCGCTCATTGGCGCTATAAAAGAGCAAAAACGGCTTTTTTGTTGTTCTTTCTTATTAACAGTTAGCGTATTTTGTCGCTAACTGTTGTTTCCAGAAATCGGTTGTTGTTCCTAGAAAGAGGTGCGGCGGTAACTACGGTATTTAGGTAGCCAGAAGTTATCTTGCAAGCGACGTTGCATGTTTTCTTCTGTTACAGGCAAAGCTAAATCATCTGCAATGGCTTGCTTTGCAACGGCGTAAGCTATTTTTTCACTGATCTCTCTAATCACTGCCAATGGTGGTAATAGTGCACCTGGTGCTTTGTCGTAATCCATTGAAGCATCAGCTAAGGCTTGGCTGGCCGCCATTAACATATTGTCACTGATCCCTCTTGCTCGTGAGGCTAATACTCCTAAACCAATACCTGGGAAAATATAGCTGTTATTACATTGCGATACTTCAAAAGATTGATCTTTAAATAGAGTATTAGGGAATGGACTGCCCGTTGCAATAATCGCTTTGCCATTACTCCAATTAGTAATATCTTGCGGTGTACCTTCAACGCGAGAAGTTGGGTTTGACAGCGGCAATACAATCGGATTTTCAGTATTCGCACATAAGCTTTCAATAATGCTTTGCGTAAATAAACCTGTTTGACCACTAACACCAAATAACACGGTTATCTTCGCTTGTTTAACCACTTGCTCTAACCCTAACGGTTGGCTGTGATCCCAGTTTTCGATATCAGCTGCCTTTTGTACTAAAGACATTTGGAAACTTTGTAAATCAGTCATGTTATCCGTTAATAAACCATAACGATCAACCATAAATACACGCTTACGAGCTTGCTCTTCAGTCAAACCTTCACGTTGCATTTGTCTAATAATATGCTCTGCTATACCACAACCTGCAGAGCCAGCGCCTAAAAATGCAATATTTTGTTGGCTAAGCTTTTGCTTTTTATTTAAACAAGCCGCTATCAGCGTACCTACGGATACGGCTGCAGTGCCTTGAATATCATCATTGAAACAACACAGTTGATCGCGGTATTTGTTTAATAATGGTGTTGCATTGGTTTGTGCAAAATCTTCAAATTGTAATAACACTTCTGGCCAACGACGTTTCACCGCTTGAATAAATAAATCTACAAATTCATTGTACTCTTCGCCTGTGATGCGAGGGTTACGCCACCCCATGTACATTGGGTCATTAATTAGTTGGCTATTATTAGTACCTACATCTAATAAAATAGGTAAGCAATGCGCCGGGCTAATCCCACCACAAGCTGTGTATAAAGCAAGTTTACCAATTGGGATCCCCATGCCCCCGATGCCTTGATCGCCTAAACCTAAAATGCGTTCACCATCGGTCACTACAATCACTTTTACATTTTGCTTAGTGGCATTCTGTAACATATCATCAATTTTATGACGTTCAGGGTAAGAGATGAATAGACCACGTTTACGACGGTATATTTTAGAAAACTTCTCACAAGCTTGTCCCACCGTTGGTGTATAAATCAACGGCATTACTTCTTCGATATGTTGCTCGATGAGGTGATGAAATAAAGTTTCATTTGTATCTTGGATGTTTCGTAGATAGATATGTTTATCAAGATCGCTTTTAAATGAAGACAGTTGCTGATATGCACGAAATGATTGCTCTTCAATCGTTTCAATCGTGTGTGGTAACAAACCCGTTAAATTAAAATTATCGCGTTCATCGGAGGAGAAAGCACTGCCTTTATTTAATAGTGGGGTTTCTAATAGTGCAGGCCCTGCAAAGGGAATATATAAAGGACGTTTGAGTGGCATAATAAAATCTTCTTAGTGAATAAAAGTATGTCTTAATACATACCGATAATTAATTGTATAGGAATTCAACGAAGATCGGCTTAAAGATGTTAAATTTTTGTTAACGAGCTGGGATCTGTTGTTCTTTGTGCTTAACTTTTGTTGTACAAAATAGTATCAAAAGATCAACGTGCCTAAAACAAAAACGTTCAAATAATATCCTAATTAGCACCTAGTTCAGCCCCTGTTGACCTTTTTTAAAGTAATTTTTCAGGTAATCGATTAATAACCGCAATTTTTTAGATTCTGCAGCGCCCGGTGGGAACACTGCATATACTTCAATATCATTAAATTGATACTCAGAGAGTAACTGAATTAGGCGTCCAGACTTTATTTTAGGCAGTGCATCATAACTTGGAATGCGTCCTAAACCATGACCTCCTTCAACAAAGGCCGTGCGTGCTGCGGCATTATTGGTACTGATATTACCTTTTAATTTGACGCTGTAGGAGCGGCTGCCTTTTTTCAGCTCTAACGTAGTAGGCGCTAGTTTATAAAGGATCCATTGGTGCGCTGTTAATTGAGCAGGAGTTGTTGGGCGGCCATATTTTTGTAAATATTCAGGCGCAGCGCACAAGCAGGTATTCAACGTTGATAGTTTAGTCGCCTGTAAACCAGAGTCAGCTAATTCCGCACCACGGATTGCAATATCAAAACCTTCTTTGATAATATTTACTACTTCATCGCTAAGGTTTACATCTAGTTGAATATTAGGATAAATCTTCGCAAAAGCGTTCAAGGCGGGCACGATGGCATGTAATCCAACATTCATAGGGCAGGTTATTTTAATTAACCCCGTTGGGTTGTTCTTTAAGTTCTCTATCTGCTGGTTTGCTGCTAAAGCTTGTTCGACAATCACTTTACAACGTTGGTAATATTCGCTGCCAGCTTCCGTTAATGTAATGCTTCGAGTTGAGCGATTGAGCAGTTTAATACCTAATTGGCTTTCTAGTTTTTTAATATGGTAGCTAACCACGGCGCGTGACAATCCAATATGTTTTGCAGCTGCACTCAAACTACCTTGTTCAATAACTTGGGCAAACACCACCATGCTTTTTAATTGTTCAAATGACAGTTCCACTGTGACCTCTTTTTGTCGTTTATTGATGTTGGTTAGAGCTGTGTATTAACCTCCACTTAAATTTCAATCTAATAGACAGATAGTAAAAAGGGTTATTTCTTTCGTCGATGACCCAATATTACTTATTCACAAGCAAAATCCCTCTAGTGCATGTTCATCTGATTTTTAATTGTATCAACTATTGAAACAATGTTGTTGATAAAGTATGCATTGTTCAATTTTGTATAAGGTTTATACTTTCTCAATCAGCTAATAACTAGCTATTAAACACTCTCTCAACATTAAGGGCATTATCATGAGTAAGAAAATATTAATGGTTCTAACATCACATGACAAACTAGGCGATACAGGTAATAAAACAGGCTTTTGGGTTGAAGAGTTTGCTGCCCCTTATTACGTTTTTAAAGATGCTGGACTAGATATTACATTAGCATCACCGTTAGGCGGACAACCACCAATCGATCCATCAAGTGAAATGGATGATTTTGTTACCGAAGCTACTAAACGTTTTGACGAAGACGCTGAAACAAAACAACAACTAGCCAATACAGTGGCATTATCATCAGTGAATGAAGCTGATTACGATGCAATATTCTATCCTGGTGGTCATGGCCCATTATGGGATTTAGCTACTGATGCTAAATCAATTAAATTGATTGAAGATTTTTTAGCCGCTAATAAGCCTGTTGGCGCGGTATGTCATGCAAGTGCGGTGCTATTAGACGTTAAAGACAGTGCCGGTGAGTTTGCAGTTAAAGGTAAAGCAGTTTCTGGTTTTACTAATAGTGAAGAAGCAGCAGTTCAATTAACTGATATTGTGCCATTTTTAGTGGAAGATGAACTGATTAAACGCGGTGCAGATTACCAAAAAGTAGATGACTGGAATGCTTTTGCAGTACAAGATGGTCTGATTATTTCAGGGCAAAACCCAGCAAGTTCTGAGCTGGTAGCTAAAAAATTGTTAGCACATCTGAATGCTTAATGATTAAAAATTAAGTTACCGTTATTTTAAGAACCTTTATTTACATAAAAAGTTTACATAAAAAGTTTTCATAAAAAATTGGCATATTAAAATTGCCATATTAAAAAACCGCAATGAATGATCTTTATTGCGGTTTTTTTCGTTACAAGCAATGAATTCTTAATGGCTGCTAGTTATTGTCGCTGCTCACATTAACACTTAACTCGCCGCTTTCATCATCACTAACAAAGAAGTTAATGGGTTGGCAGCAGACTTGGCAATCTTCGATATATTCTTGATCGATATCAGAGGGGTCAAGTAGTATGGTGATGGTTTCACCACAATAGGGACAGTTGATCTCTGCTTCTTGTAGAAATGCCATGTTGTATCCTTTTCTTTATGTCAATTTTACTTAATAGCAATTCCGGCGACACTACTTTCTTTTATCAGAAAAGAAAGTAGGCAAAGAAACTGACACCGTGTCACTTTCTGATCCAAGTCATCAATTACTTTTCTAACGCACCAGTTCAAATGGCACATTCATGCGCCAAATGAAAGTAATCCTAACACCCTGTTTGGCTTTGCTAAAAGGAATTAATGACTCGGGAAAGCTCAACGGTGGGACGTTGTAGCTGCATTGGGTAATGTTTTGTTTATAGCATTTTATATTTTTATTTTGAAACCCACTTATTACATGGAAAGTGATTGTTCGGATTTATTCCTTCTTTTTGGATCCTACCGCCTTTATCACTATTATTAATCGTTATTTAGCTTTTGTGGTGACAGGTCTTTTTTGTACCATATTGGTTGAGAAAAAGATGATAAGGCATTAATGTTCCTTTCAAAAATAAAAAACTTTTACATGCAAGGAGTGCATAGCCGATGAATATTGGAATCTACATATACGATAATGCAGAGGTGCTTGATTTCTCTGGCCCATTTGAGGTGTTAAGTACCGCTAAACGTTTGTCTGGGCATGATTGGAATATCTTCCTGATTGCCGAAAAGCCGGCACTTGTGCAGGCGCGAGGTGGGTTCCCTATTCAACCACACTTTTGTTTTGATGCGCATCCCGATATCGATGTGCTAATAGTTGTTGGTGGGGTGCATACAGAGGAAGTTAAAAAAACAAAAGTGATCACTTGGATGGCTGATATCGCGGTCAAATCTGAAAGGGTGCTATCAGTGTGTACTGGTGCGTTTATTTTGGCTGAAGCGGGGTTGTTAGATGATTTGACAGTAACTACGCACTGGCAAGATATTGATGATCTTAAGGCGGATTATCCGAAGTTAAAGGTAATAGACAATCAACGTTGGGTTTCTCAAGGCAAATATATTACATCGGGAGGTATTTCGGCAGGAATAGATATGAGTTTACATTTAGTCTCCGAGTTAACAACATTATCATTGGCAGAAAAAACAGCAAGGCAAATGGAATATCATTGGCAAAAACACACATACTCTTGAATGTCATATGCTACTCGAATATTTTTGATGTGGGTATAAATAGCTTTTATTACTTTAATTCAAGCCTTAAAAAATATACGCGACATAGAATAAATGATATTGATGTCAGCATATATAATGTTTCAACAACAGGGATTAATAAATGGACATCGCAAACTACCTACCCGAACTGCTTTCTGTCACTGTGATTGCTATTTTTATGGCGATTAGCCCAGGTGCTGACTTTGTGGTGATCACGCGCAATAGTATGTTCCATGGCAGGCAGAGTGGTTTGTACTCTGCCTTAGGCATAGGCTTAGCGATTTGGATCCATGTTGCTTACTCGATTGCAGGGTTGGCGATTATTATTTCAAAATCAATCATTTTATTCTCATTGACCAAGTATTTAGGCGCGGCTTATCTTATTTATATTGGTTATAAAACCTTCACTTCCAAAGGTAACTTGAGCGCAGAAGGGCAAACGGTTGAGCCTAAGTTATCGCGTCTAGGCGCAGTCAAACTGGGTTTTATTACTAATGCATTAAACCCTAAAACGACACTATTTTTCTTGAGTTTATTCACGCAAGTGGTTAATCCAACAACACCCGTTTGGGTGCAGCTGTTATATGGATTAATCATCTGCTTAGCACATATTTTATGGTTTACTGTGGTGTCGTTATTTTTTAGCCATCCTGCGCTGGTGAAAAAATTTAATACACACAAGAAAAAAATTGAAAAATTAGTAGGTAGTGTATTAATTGGTTTTGGTATAAAAGTGGCGGTAGCCAGTAGCCAGTAGCCTTTATAAAAATAAACCTTTTATACAAATATACAGATAAAAAAAGGGCATGAGGACGACCTCATCTCTCAACATAAACTGGGGACGGCCCCAATAATGAGAGGTGAATATGAGTTGGTTTTTATTAGTGCTAGCAGGTTTGTTTGAAATTAGCTGGGCAGTTGGGTTGAAGTACACAGAAGGTTTTACAAAGTTATGGCCAAGCCTTTGGACGGTCTCTTCGTTAATTATAAGCTTCACTTTATTGGGACTTGCGGTTAGAACCTTACCCGTCGGTACTGCTTATGGAGTGTGGGTCGGTATTGGTGCTGTGGGAACTGCTATTTTAGGTGTTGTATTATTTGGGGAGTCAGCTTCATTATTGAAATTTATCAGCCTTGCTTTTATTTGTATTGGTATTGTTGGCCTTAAAATCGCGCAAAGTTAGGGCGAAGTTAATGTTTTTGCATCGAGCTTTTACTGTTCATTATTGTAGGGGGCATAAGGTTGCAATCTGTACTTTTGGTGTGGGCAACCTTTGAAAGTGAGCAAACAAGTGTTTGTTAAAATTGATAGTACGGCAGTGTTAGATTTTGCCATCACTTGCAAAGCCTCGGGTGTTACCCATTTTCAATTATTAAATACTAGCGCTGAATATGCTGAATGTTGAATGCTAAAACCGCTAAGATACTTTTTTTGTTAAGGTGTGTATTAATAAAAGTTGTTTTGATAAGGCTTCCATAAAGATTAGATAAAGTTAAGGGCAAATAAAAAAGCAGATAAAATTCACTTATTTTATCTGCCAAGGTTGGGAGTAGGTTTAAGCGATATAAAATTAAAGCTCAGTAACAAAATTCATGTATTGCTCAATGTCGCCTATAACAGCTTGGTGCATTAACTTACCCGTTTCTAATACGTAAGGCTGATTGAAGTGGATATCCCACAGATCAGATTCTTTACGCCAATGCTCATAAACCGCTAGCGCATCGTCTTGACCCTCAATGGTGTACAAATCAAAAAGGATATTGCCTTCTTCTTGGCTGCGAGTTTGCGTTATATGATGTTCAAATTGAGTGAGTAATCGCGTTCTATACTGCGGTTTTATTTTGAAAATAAAGAAAATAATACAAAGCTCGTCCTGTGCATGGGAATATTTAGGATTTTTCTCATATAGCGGTGCAGGCGTTGTTTCGTTTAAAGGCATCACTTCAGGTGCGCTATTACACATCATGGCTAATGCTTCAAGTAGTTGCTTGGTATAATCCTGTGCAGAATGGTGATCAACTGCAGCTTGGTTTTCAAAACGTTCGTAGGCAAAAAAGAGATTAGGAATTTTTTTATCTTGATATAAACGCATTTCAAGTAAACCAGCTTCATTTTTTGAGCCTTGTTTATCATTCTCAAGTAATACTTTAAATTGTTCAATGTATTCAGTTTTAATATCAAACTTAACTATTTGTATAAGCATTGTGCATTCCTATTCGCTGTAATATGTTGCGAATTATGCGCACTAGTAATGAATAGAGGAAGAGAGTAAACATCCAATTAATATGGAATATATTATCCATAATCATGTTGCTTCTATGTCGAGGTCATTAAAATTATATTTCACAAGTGATAATCAATATCAATAAGGTTGTTTTATTTCTTTCTTTAGATGATAATAAGTATCACTTAAAGACTGGTTAATACTCAAGGAAGGCAAGTTATGTTTAACTGGAAATATTTAACGAACAAAGTTACTGCTGCTGTTTTAAGATATGCACGTGTTAAATCATCAGTAATAGTTCAGGCTGATACTGCTGTAAGCCATAAAGAAATAGGGGGGGTGGCGTTAAAAAAGCAAGTCTCATCAATACAAAAAAAGCCTAATAATGTTAGTCAACATATTGATAAAAATGCCATCTCGTCAAATCAACGCGCATTAATACAGTTAAATCTATGTGATGTTATTAGTCCTGATATTGAAACGGCTAATGAAGTTATTACGGCCGCTACCGATGAATTTTTAGATCAGGCTAATGCATATAATGCTTCTGGAGATCGGGTTTTGGCTAATATTCAATATAAAAAAGCTATTACCTTGTTACAAACGGTACTTGGTAGTCACGATGTCAGTGATAAATATTACGCACTGCTAATGCGTACTATTGGCCGTATTCGCTGTGAATGGGAGCTATTTAACCATAATACTCAAACATAGATTGAAACAGAATTATTGGTAGTGTCAGGGTTTACAAACTTTACTCAAACCCTATTCAACCTCTAACTAAACAGAAGAGGGATGACGATGATTATTTTTTATTGTTACTCGATTATTGTAGGGAATAGAAGTCTATTTTAGACATTAGTATTGAATAATTGTCGATACTGTAAATAGTTGATCATAGTTATTGAGCAATTGTTATAATCCATCAATACTTTAATATTAATCATTAGTAATGGATGACATAGTGAATAAGACTCTCAGCAATTTAATAACCTTAGCAACATTAATAGCAACGCCTGTTTTCGCTGCATCGCAGGAAAAATTAACCGTTTATACATACAGTTCGTTTGCTTCAGACTGGGGGCCAGGACCAAAAATAGAAGCTGAATTTGAAAAATTCTGTGCATGCGACCTGGAGTTTATTGCGTTAGATGATGGTGTATCAGTATTAAATCGTTTGCGTTTAGAAGGTAATAATAGCGAAGCTGATATCCTTTTAGGGCTTGATAATAACTTAATGGCCAGCGCTAAAAAAACAGGGCTATTGAGTGAACATAATATTGATTTAAGTACGATTAAGATGTCCACTGATTGGCAAGATAAAACCTTTGTGCCTTTTGATTATGGTTATTTTGCATTTGTTTATAACAGTGAAAAATTAACTAACCCACCTAAGAGTTTAAAAGAATTGGTCGAACAACGTGACGACTTAAAAATCATCTATCAAGATCCTCGCACTTCAACTCCAGGGTTAGGCCTGATGCTTTGGATGAAATCTGTTTATGGTGACGAAGTCAATCAAGCTTGGAAGCAACTTGCTAAAAAAACGATAACTGTAACCAAAGGTTGGTCTGAATCCTATAGCATGTTTCTAAAAGGAGAGGCCGATATGGTGTTGTCTTATACAACCTCTCCTGCTTATCATATGATTGCTGAAGGCAAAAATCAGTTCCAAGCTGCGAGTTTCACTGAAGGTCATTACACACAAACTGAGGTGGCGGCTGTGGTTAAAAGCAGCAAACATAAAAAATTAGCGAATGAATTCATGAGCTTTATCCTGAGTGATGCTTTTCAATCTAAAATCGCAACCGGTAATTGGATGTATCCGGTTACCGATGTGGCATTGCCAGAAGAGTTTAATCAACTCGTCTCACCGACTAAGTCATTGTCATTCTCAAGTGATGAAGTGGCAGCAAAACGCAAAGCATGGACAAAAGAGTGGTTGATCTCATTAACAGATTAATCACTTAATGCCACTTATTAACCCATTAACGGTATTTGTCAGATTACTTAAACCTGTTCAAATTCCCGGACTTTTGCTGTCCATTGGCATCTTTTTGTTTGTGCTAATGGCAGTCAATGCACTGTTTGCTTATTCTCCGGTTTTAGAGGTAACGGCTATTTGGTCTGATCCTTATTATCGGCACATTACAACATTTAGCTTTTATCAAGCTGCATTATCCACCCTATTAAGTGTTTTATTCGCGATCCCCATTAGCCATGCTTTGTTTAGGCGAGAGTTTAGGGGCAAAGCTTTATTACTCAAGTTATTTGCAACAACCTTAGTCTTACCGGTGCTGGTGGCTGTCTTTGGGTTGTTAGCTATTTATGGTAATAGTGGTGTGTTAGCGGGTATTTTTGAATATTTTGATAGCATATTACCTTTCTCAATTTTTGGATTAAATGGCATTTTATTGGCCCATGTTTTTTTTAATCTGCCCTTTGCTTGTCGTCTATTTCTACAGGCATTAAATGCTATTCCAGATAAACAGCACCAATTAGCTACGCATTTAGGAATGAAGCATTGGAATAAATTTCGATTTGTTGAATGGCCACAGATTGTTGCTCAATTACCACATGCGGCAGGGCTTATCTTTATGCTTTGTTTTAGCAGCTTTGCAACGGTAATGGCATTGGGTGGCGGGCCTAAATCAACCACTATAGAGCTGGCTATCTACCAAGCAATTAAATTTGATTTTGATTTGCAGACGGGGGCTTTACTTGCATTATGGCAAATTTGTATATGCGCAGTTTTAGCTGTTTTTATTCAAAAATTATCGCATTCATCATCCTTAACAGCCAATTATCAAGGGCCTAAAAATACCTTTTATCATGATTCATGGATTGCTAAATGTTGGGATTTTAGTTGGATTATTGTGATTTCCCTATTGGTAATTCCACCGTTGTTAATGGTGGTTATATCAGGGGTAAATACTCAGTTTTTTGTTGTCTTAACCGATATTAAATTTTGGTTGGCCTTTAAAAACTCATTGCTCATTGCTTTTTTTGCAGCTCTTATTGCTGTGAGTTGTGCTTTTTTTATTTTGTTAGCGAGTCGGCAGTGGCGATTGATTGGACTTAATGGATATGCTGATAAAATTGAAATGTTAGCCACCATTATATTAGTCACCCCTGGTTTAGTGATCAGCACAGGGTTATTTTTACTGTTAAGAGATATCGGACATTTTTCTTCCCTAGCCCTATATATAGTGATTGCAGTTAATGCATTAATGGCTTTGCCTTTTGTATTAAAGAGTTTGTCATTACCTATGTTACATAATGCTCAAAAATATGAATTATTATGTGCGAGCATAGGTGTATTTTGGTGGCATCGTTTTTATTGGGTTGAATGGAAAGCGTTACGACGACCTATTTTACAAGCGCTGTGTTTAAGCTTTGTGCTGTCCGTGGGCGATTTAAGTGCGATTGCATTATTTGGTAGCCATAACTTTAGTACTTTACCTTTATATCTTTTCCAATTATTAGGTAGTTATCAAATGCAGTCTGCAGCTGTCATTGCGTTGGTGCTATTGGTGTTGAGTGTGGGTATTTTTATAGTGGTGGAATATCTATTTAAAGAAAGAAGAACTCAACATGATTAAATTTACAGACGTTAATTATCATTATAAACAGCAAAGCTTTCATTTTGATTTAGAGGTTGAAGCCGGCAGTGTAGTCGCAATTCTTGGGCCAAGTGGAGCCGGTAAAAGCACGCTTTTAAATTTATTGGTGGGTTTTATTACACCTGTGCAAGGAGAGATCAAAATAAATAACGGTTCAATCCTTAAGCAAGCACCGCATCAGCGACCACTTTCAATCTTGTTTCAGGATAATAATCTATTTACGCACCTTTCTGCCTATGAAAATATTGCATTAGGTTTACATCCTGGCTTAAAACTTAATGCTGAACAAAAGTTACGTCTACATACTGTCAGCGAGCAAGTTGGTGTAGAGAACTTATTAGATCGTTTGCCTGCTCAACTTTCTGGAGGGCAGCAACAACGTATCGCGTTAGCGCGTTGCTTTGTACAGGATAAACCTATCCTACTGCTAGATGAGCCTTTCTCTGCCTTAGATCCTGTGTTGCGAGTGGCAATGTTGAAGTCAGTTAAGTCATTGGCTAAATTACAAAATGTTACCGTGTTGATGGTCACTCATCATATTCATGATGCATTGTCCGTAGCCTCTGACTTTGTTTTTATCGACCGAGGCACTGCCTTAGCCGTTGAAAAAATTACTTACCTCAATACGACTCATAACAATAAGCAACTAGTGGATTTTTTGAGCGCCGAAATGAATAGGTGATAGGATTTTTTCGGTATACTATTTAATCAATTTAGGCCATATTCTATTCATGAACAACGACTTATGGTGTCGCTTTAATGATTTTAGTTCTACTAGTTGTATTAATTATAATGATTTCTCCCATGGAAGTGTCAGCTTTATTTACAACTTAATTGTAGGTAACTAATTATGGGTAATTACATGGTTGATATTTAAGCAATTGTTAAAGTTGGATCGTTACTTGCTCCTTTGTAGGTATATTGTTGTTTAACTATTCCCTATAAAACGTAAACAAGGGAAGTAAAGGAGTACTTTATGAAATTGAAATCAATGAAATCGATAGTGACATGCATGATTTTCTCAATTGCGAGCTTATTTAATATAGCGAATGCAAGTGTACTGACCGGGAACTTAAATGTGGATAATACATTTTCTGCATATTTAAGCACCGATGATAACGTACAAGGTGCTTTATTAGTCTCTGGTAATGATTGGACTGTAACGGACACTTTTAGTACTAATTTAACGGCAGGAACAGACTATTATCTACATGTTAAAGCGCAAGACTGGGGCTATATAGCCGGATTTTTAGGTGATTTTAGTATAGATACTAATGATCACGTGTTTAACAACGGTTTGGCACAATTATTAACTAATAATGTTGATTGGAATGTAAGCACGACTGGTTGGAATAACTATACAACTGCTAGCACTAGTTTATTAGGTACCTCTTATAATGGAATCGGACCTTGGGGGTTAAGAAGTGGTGTTGATGCCAATGCAGATTGGATTTGGTCATCTGAATCTTATACTGATTTAAATGCCTATTTCTCAACCACAATTACAGCTGTAACGGCAGTACCTGCGCCATCAACAATGATTATCCTTGGTCTAGCGCTTATTGGCTTAGCATCACGTCGATTCAAAAAACAAGCTTAATTTAATAAGCTTAATTTATAAATTAAGCTTTACTTAAAAGCACCACTCGAAAGTTTGGTGCTTTATTGTTTTTAAGATTCAAAGATTCAAAGATTCAAAGATTCAAAGCTTCAAAGCTCCCTCTGTGCCATACCAGTTCTATGCTCGAATTATAATTTTCCTTGGTATTAACTCTAATCCCGTTTGATAACGTTTAGCTGATGCATTTAAACCTAGTTCCAGTGCACTGTCTGCAATCAGTTCGAATTGCTGTGCTAAAGAGTTAATTTTAATCGGTAAAAAGTCTAACAAGCGATTATCACCAAAGGTAGCTAGTTTGACTGTTTGCATGAGCGTTGGTTGCTCAATTAACACATCTAAAATACCTTCCAACATCGTATAAGAAGTCACAATAATGGCATCTGGTATTTTGTCTTCTGCTACCCATTGTTTAAAAGCGGCTTTGCCAGATTCACTATTAAAGTGCTCGCCATAAATAGAAGTACAGGTTATTCCTTGTTTTTCGGCTTGCGCTTTAAAACCTGCGTGACGTTGACGAGAGATATTTAATGTAGGTAAGGCGCCAATCAGGCCAATAGACTTTACATGCTCAGTGATCATGGATCCTGTTAATTCATAAGCACCATCAAAATCCTCACTGATCACACAGCCAAAATATTCATCATCTAAGGCGCGGTCAAGGGCAATAATGGGCGTGCCTTGCTGTTGTATTTTCAAATAATACTCGCTGCCATCAGGCAATGAACTCGCAACAAAAAGCGCATCAATACGACGACTCAATAATGCTTTTACTAAGTTCTTCTCTGTTTCTGGATCATCATCTGAACATCCAATCAGTATTTGATAACCTGCTTTACGAGAATTAGATTCGAGTAATTTGGCTAATTTTGTATAACTGCTGTTTTCAAGATCTGGAATGATCAGCCCAAAAGATCGGCTACTACCAGCACGCAGGGCTGACGCAGCATGGTCAGGACTATAATTGTGTTCATTAACAACCGCCATTACCCTCAGTTGCGTCTTTTCACTGATCCTATATTTCTTGGCTTTACCATTAATGACATAGCTTGCAGTGGTTTTTGATACGCCTGCTAATTTGGCAATATTATCTAATGTCATGGTTAAGATCCTTATTTATGTCGACAAGATCAAATTAATGCAAGTCTAATATGTTTAGTAGTTGCATTATATGCTGAATCGATTCACTATGAAAGCTGAAACGATTCAGTAAGACTTAAAGTTTGCAATAATTGAGACCAGCGTAACGTATTAATTATTATTTTATAAGCTTATTGAAAATTTTTTGAATGTTTTGCTGAATCGATTCAGTAAAGCGTTAATAGCGAATAATTCATTAATAGAGCGAGAGGTTAAGACCGATGCTGACACTAACTAATAACGATATAACCTTACAACAAAGCGCAAGTGATAAAACCACTGCCATTAAAGCAATTGCTAAGCAACTGACTGATAACGGTTTAGTGGCGGAGCAATACGTGACTGGCATGCTTAACCGAGAAAAACAAAATTCAACATTTTTAGGTAATGGCATTGCGATTCCTCATGGCACAACAGATACACGAGATTTGGTGAATAAAACCGGTGTTGTGGTACATCATTTCCCTGAAGGGGTGAATTGGGGGGATGGAAATGTAGCTTATGTCGCAATTGGTATTGCTGCTAAGTCTGACGAACACTTAGGTATTTTAAAGCAATTAACTAAAGTGTTATCTGCTGATGATGTAGAAGGTAAATTAAAACAAGCTAAAACAAAAGATGACATCATCAAGTTATTAAACGGTGAAGTGCAGTTTGAAGCTGACTTCAACCCCGCTTTAATACATTTAAATTTCCCAGCGACTGACATGATTCAAATGAGCGCTGTCGCAGGTGGCCTATTAAAAAATAGTGGTAGTGTAGAAAGTCAATTTGTTGCTGAGTTAGTCACAAAAGAGGTCACACATCTAGGTAATGGCTTGTGGTTAGTGAGTGGAGACCAAGGCGTTAAACGTTCTGCTATGTCTATTTTAACGACTAGCGAAGCCTGCGAATATAAAGGATTACCAGTAAAGGCCGTCATTGCTATTGCTGCTTGTAATGATTCACATCGTACGCTGTTAAACACCATTAGCCAGTTGGTATTTGAGCAGCAACAAACAAAAATTTTCACCTCCACTGCCGCTGAATTAGTCGCTTTGTTCTCCGGTTCAGTACAACAAGTCTCTGTTGATGGCGATAATGTCGCGACGTTCAAAATTCAAAATGCACACGGTTTACATGCTCGTCCTAGTGCAATGTTAGTGGCAACCGTTAAGAAATATAAATCAGCAATTAAAGTATCAAATATTGATGGCGAAAATAAATTCGTTGATGCAAAAAGTCTGATGAAAGTGATTGGTTTAGGGGTTAAACACGGTAACTCATTACAATTTACCGCAGAGGGGCCTGATGCAAAAGAAGCGCTAGTAGGTATTGGTGAAGCGATTGCTTCTGGCCTGAGTGAGGGGTAAATCATGACTAATCAACATGCGATTGAAGATAATAAAGTGGTCACTATCACATTGAACCCTGCATTAGATTTAACAGGTAGTTTGGATACCTTAAATACTGGCTCGGTAAGTTTAGCAAATACTGGTTCATTACATGCAGCAGGTAAAGGCGTTAACGTTGCAAAAGTACTTTCTGATTTAGGTGCAGAGGTGACTGTCACTGGTTTTTTAGGGCGTGATAATGAAGTCTTGTTTTGTACCTTATTTAGCGAAATGAATGCTCAGGATAAGTTTATCCGTGTTGATGGTTCAACGCGTATTAATGTCAAACTAGTCGAAAAAAATGGCCAAGTGAGTGATATTAATTTCCCAGGTGTTGAAGTTTCTGAACAAGCTATTGGTGAATTTGAAACTGCTTTATTTAAGTTAGCTGAAACGCATCAGTTTTTTGTGCTTGCAGGTAGTTTACCTAAAGGTATTTCACCTGAACTGTGTGCAAGTTGGATAGAAAAGCTACATCAACTGGGTAAAAAAGTCATATTTGATAGTAGCCGAGCTGCGTTAGCTGCTGGCTTAGATGCACACCCATGGTTAATTAAACCCAATGATGAAGAGCTATCAGAATTTATCGGACGTGAATTGAATACGCCTAAAGCTTGCCAACAAGCGGCACAGGATCTGGCCAGCAAGGGTATTCAAAATATCGTTGTGTCATTGGGCTCAAAAGGAGTGATGTGGTTAGACAGCACTGCGCAAGATGAGCCAAAAAACCAACACAGCCAAAATGACCAAAACAACACCTTGTGGCGCTACGCCCAACCACCAAAAATGAATGTTGTTAGTACTGTGGGAGCTGGAGATACGTTAGTAGCAGGTTTTTGTTGGGGACACATGAAACAGTGGCAAGCAGAACAAACATTATCGTTTGCTACCGCGCTATCCGCCCTTGCTGTGACGCAAGTAGGCGTAGGCGTACCTAATCTTGAAGCAGTAACTGAATTACAAAAAAAGATCACTCACAATAACCCTATTTCAACAAGCGTGTAAATACGCCAATAACTAATTTAAGGATTGAATATGAAAAATATAGCTATTGTAACTGCATGTCCAAGTGGCGTAGCAAACAGTATCATTGCTGCTGGTTTATTAAAGCAAGCAAGTGAAAAGTTAAACATTAATGCATCGATAGAGTGCCAATCAACGGTATTACCTGTTGAGCCTTTAACTGCTGCTGTTATTGCTGCTGCCGATGCGATTATTATCGCCACCAATAGCGATATCGATACGACACGTTTTGTTGGTAAAAAAGTATATCAAGGTGCGATTGCTGATTGTACGGAAGATCCACAAGCCTGGTTGGGTAATGCAATTAATTCAGCTCAAGAGTTAACTGCTGCTAAAGCTAGTAAAGGTGCAATCGTTGCTTCAACTGCTGCAATGAATAGTTCTGACAGTAATAGTGCAAAGAAAATTGTTGCTATCACAGCTTGTCCAACGGGAGTTGCACATACCTTTATGGCTGCTGAAGCGTTAGAGAGTGAAGCTAAGCGCCAAGGGCATATTATTAAAGTAGAAACACGTGGGTCGGTAGGTGCAAAGAATCAATTAACGGATCAGGATATTGCTGATGCGGATCTAGTGATTATTGCTGCTGATATCGAAGTACCACTTGAACGTTTTAATGGTAAACGTCTGTACAAAACAAGCACTAGTTTAGCACTTAAAAAAACCGAGCAAGAAATCACTAAAGCTTTTTCACAAGCTTCAGTTTTTCAAGCAAGCGGTTACGTAAACTCATCTCAAAGTGAAGAGAAGAAGGGCGTCTATAAACATCTTATGACAGGGGTTTCACATATGTTGCCTGTTGTTATTGCGGGTGGTTTGTTGATTGCGCTTTCGTTTGTATTTGGTATTGAAGCATTTAAAGAAAAAGGCACGATTGCTGCAACCTTGATGGATATTGGTGGTGGTGCTGCTTTTGCATTAATGATCCCCGTATTGGCTGGTTTTATTGCATTCTCGATTGCCGACCGCCCAGGTTTAGCACCGGGTTTAATTGGTGGTATGTTAGCAAGCCAACTTGGTGCAGGTTTCTTAGGGGGGATTGCAGCGGGTTTCATCGCAGGTTACGCAGCTAAATTTATTGCGGATAAAGTGTCATTGCCACAATCAATGGAAGCCCTTAAACCTATTTTGATCATTCCTTTTGTAGCGAGTCTATTCACTGGCTTAGTGATGATTTATATTGTCGGTGGTCCTGTTGCTAGCATTATGGCTGCACTTACTGAATTCCTAACTAATATGGGGTCAACTAATGCTGTTCTATTAGGAATAGTATTAGGCTGTATGATGTGTTTCGATTTAGGTGGTCCTGTTAATAAAGCGGCATACACATTTGGTGTAGGTCTATTAGCTTCTCAATCATACGGTCCAATGGCTGCTATTATGGCTGCCGGTATGGTGCCTGCGCTTGGTATGGGCTTAGCAACTTTCCTTGCGAAGAAAAAATTTATTGATAGTGAACGTGAAGCCGGAAAAGCATCATTTGTTTTAGGGTTATGCTTTATTTCTGAAGGTGCAATCCCATTTGCAGCAAAAGATCCGATGCGTGTTATTCCAAGCTGTATGGCTGGTGGTGCATTAACGGGTGGTTTATCTATGTTGTTCGGCGCACAGTTACTCGCTCCGCACGGTGGTTTATTTGTTCTGTTGATTCCAAATGCAATCTCACCGGTATTATTATACTTAGTGGCAATCGCAGCGGGTACAGCTGTAACAGGTTTCACCTATGCTTTCTTGAAAAATAAAGAAGAAGTAAAACAAGCTGTTGTAGTTTAAAACAAGCTTAAAAAATATAAGTGAGTTTTTAAATCACTCAATAAAAAAAGGGAGCTTACGATATTAGTCGTAAGCTCCCTTTTTATTTACAGGGGCTTTTATGATGAGTTTTAGCCCTAAACTTATCGCTTTATTGGTCTAGTATTGCAATATTCTTATCTGATACTAACGGACCCGTTTGATGCAGATATTCATTCTCATCATCTTGATTGTCATGTTCTGAAATGAAGTTAAGTAAACAGCTGCTGTAGTTCGCTTCAGCTTTAGCCAAGTGTTTACCATCATCACTACGAATTAAAATAGTATCTCCGGCTGAGAATTCGCCGACCACTTCAACTATTTCATTACTCGTTAGCTGGTCACTATTTTCATGTAGAGGGTATTCAAATCCATCTCCAATAACAACTTCACCCTGTGCTCTTGATGTATGAGTCATCCAATGTAAATCTTCTTCCATTGGTTTTGCATAAGGTGCAAAAACAGTACCGGGGTTATTACCCAGTATTAACTGCTCAAAGGAGCTTTCTTTAAAGCCATTGATTATATAGGTAGTAAGACCATGTGATGTTGCTTTTTCAGCTGCTTCTATTTTAGTTTGCATACCACCAGTACCAACGCTGCTATGTGCGCCACCGGCCATATCGTAAATGCTTTGATCGATAGCACTCACGTTTTTAATCATCACCGCATCGTCATTAGTATGTGGGTTTTTATTATATAAGCCGTCAATGTCAGAACATATGATTAATGCGTCTGCATCTGCCGCCGCTGCAACCATTGCTGATAAATTATCGTTATCACCCACTTTTAATGCATCTGTTGTTACTACGTCATTTTCATTAACAACGGGTAAAATGCCATGTTCGAGCAATGCGAAGATAGTTTCACGCACACTGTCATATCTCTCTCTATCTTGGAAATCACCATGCGTTAAAAGAATTTGTGCTGAAGGGAAATCAAAGAAACGATCCCATGCTGCCATCATTTCATTTTGACCTGCTGCGGCCATTGCTTTTTTTATTGGGAGAGATGGGTTTTCTATTTCACCGAAAAAGTGTGCGCCAGCTGCAACTGAACCTGAAGAGACAAGAATAACTTCAATGCCCATATCTCTGCACTGTAATATAAATTTGGCGATATGTAATAAGTAGCGTGAACTACAACCTTTTCTCTCTGGTGCAATGAGTGCGCTACCGACTTTAAGTACAATTCGATTCCATTTATGATTTTTCATATTTTCTCTTTTAACTTTACTGCATTACTCTTTTTATAAATGTGCAACATCAATCGCAAGAGTAAGAAGCGATTTGTCGCATTGAAAATTTTATAGTTATTTTTAGTTTGGAAAAGTGCTGGATCTTGGTGGGGGAAGCGTGGTTGATATATTATAACTTCTCAATAGAGTCATTATTCTATGTCCTGCCTTACTAAGTTGATTTAAAGGTTACTCAGATGAAGTAATTCCATATGATTTGTGTAGTATATCACAAAATTATGCTTATATTTTGTTTGATTTTTGTTTGAATTAAATACGTTTATTCCTAAATATGCTGCTTTTACACTAATCATGGGCCTGTGAGGCTATTTTTGTATTTTAAAAATCATTCTAAATTTTATTTTTTATTGATATAACTCAAAACATTTTTATCTCTAAAATCATCTACCTGTAATAATCTTTTTAAGTCCCCACTTTATTCGCTATCTGTGTTTTAACTACCCCTCTTTCTAGCTAGCAGCTTTATCTTACGTTCTATCGATGTTACTTTGATTTGCTTTGGCTATTAATTTAATTGAAATTAACAATTTTACCTATCAATCGATTTGCTACACAATGCTTTCCATGGACTCGCAGAACGAGCCCAATTAATGTAACTAACTCACTTAATAGGAATAATAAAATGATCAATTCTAAACTTAAACCATTTAACGCGACTGCATTTAAACAAGGTGAATTCGTAGAGATTTCTGAGAAAGACGTACTAGGTAAATGGTCTATCTTTTTCTTCTACCCAGCTGACTTTACGTTTGTTTGCCCTACTGAGTTAGGCGATGTTGCTGACCATTACGAAGAATTACAAAAACGTGGTGTAGAAGTTTTCTCTGTATCAACTGATACGCACTTCACCCACAAAGCATGGCACGATAGTTCAGACACCATTGGTAAAATTAACTACTTCATGGTTGGTGACCAATCAGGCGCTATCACAAATAACTTCGGTATGATGCGTGAAGGTCAAGGCCTTGCAAACCGTGGTACGTTCTTGATGGATCCAGAAGGTGTTGTGCAAGCACTAGAAGTTACTGCTGAAGGTGTTGGTCGTGATGCTGAAGACCTAATGCGCAAAGTGAAAGCGGCGCAATATGTTGCTGCACACCCAGGTGAAGTATGTCCTGCTAAATGGAAAGAAGGTGAAGCAACGTTAGCACCTTCATTAGACCTAGTAGGTAAAATCTAAGTCTACAGAGCTAAACCTAAAAGCTAAGTAACCTATACGTTGCTTAGTAATAATAGACCTTAGTCCTATCGACTGAGGTCATTTAAAAATAGATTTTTATAAAGCCTTGTTGACCAGAGAGTCGATTTTTAAATTAACCAAAATTGCTCATTACGTTTTTAACTAAGCGTAAATAAATACAGCCCCAAAATATAAAGGTGACATTATGTTAGATCAAAATATGAAAACCCAGCTTAAAGCTTACCTAGAAAACTTAAAAACAGACGTACAATTAGTATTAAGCCTTGATGACAGTGAAACGGCAACAAAATTACACTCGTTAGCAACTGATATTGCTTCATTACACGATAAAATTACTGTGATTGAAGATGCCGCTGCAAGTGAACGTAAACCTATTATGCAAGTGGTTAATCCAGCTAAAAACACCGCTATCGGTTTTGCTGGTTTACCAATGGGTCATGAATTCACATCATTAGTGCTGGCTCTGTTACATAGCGGTGGTCACCCTATGAAAATTGACTCAGAAGTGATCGAGCAAGTAAGAAACTTAGAAGGTGAGTTCAACTTTGAAGTGTTTATTTCTTTAAGCTGTCAAAACTGTCCTGATGTTGTACAAGCATTAAATATGATGGCTGCGATTAATCCAAAGATTAGCACAACCATGATTGACGGTGGAGCCTTCCAAGCTGAAGTCGCTGAACGTAATATTATGGCAGTACCCAGTGTATTTTTAAACGGTGAAGTTTTTACCCAAGGCCGTATTACATTAAGCGAAATATTAAGCAAAGTTGATACAGGAGCAGCTAAGAAAAAAGCCGCGGTATTGAATGAGAAACAACCCTATGAAATATTAGTTGTAGGCGGTGGACCTGCGGGTGCATCAGCTGCCATTTATGCCGCACGTAAAGGTATTCGTACTGGCGTCGTTGCTGAACGTTTTGGCGGACAAGTCATGGATACAATGGCGATTGAGAACTTCATCTCAGTAAAAGAGACACAAGGCCCTAAATTAGCTGCTGCACTTGAAGAGCATGTAAAAGAATACGACGTTGATATTATGAATGAGCAACGTGCCAGTGCAGTTGTTGCTGCTGAAAAAACAGAAGATGGTTACATTCATGTCGAGCTGGAAAGCGGTGCAATATTGAAAAGCCGAAGTGTCATTTTATCGACTGGTGCGCGCTGGAGAAAAATGAACGTACCCGGTGAAGAGCAATACAGTAATAAAGGCGTTGCTTACTGCCCACACTGTGACGGCCCATTATTTAAAGGCAAAAAAGTAGCGGTAATTGGTGGCGGTAACTCAGGTATTGAAGCAGCTATCGATTTAGCAGGGTTAGTTGAGCATGTAACAGTATTAGAGTTTGCAGATACACTACGAGCAGATCAGGTACTTGTAAACAAAGCAAACAGTCTGGCTAACGTGACTATTATTAAAAGTGCACAAACAACAGAGGTCATTGGAGATGGTACTCGTGTGACTGCTCTCAACTATGTCGACCGTGTGAGTGGTGAAGAAAACCAAATTGAGCTTGCTGGGATCTTTGTGCAAATCGGTTTAGTACCAAATAGTGATTTCTTAAAAGACAGCGGTGTTGCTTTATCTGCTCGTGGTGAAATTGAAGTGAATGCTAAAGGGGAAACATCGTTACCGGGTGTATTTGCTGCAGGTGATGTAACAACCGTACCTTATAAGCAAATTATTATTGCGATGGGCGAGGGTTCAAAAGCGAGCTTAAGTGCCTTTGACCACTTAATTAGAACACCTGCGCCTTTTTCAAAATCGGAACAAGTTGCTTAAGTTATGTTTTATGATTAAGTTAAAGTTATTAGATAATTTTAACTATAAATAATTAAAATCAAGTGAGTGTGTCTCCTGTTATTGTGCAGGTTACACGCTCTTTTTTTGTTTATTCACCTTTGAATTTAAGTTACTCATTAATACGCTCAATCATCATTTACATAAACAGATATAAGTTCTACTACTAATTTTTCTACTGGTAATTGGTATGATTTTTTATAATAAATTGGTATGTATTAATATTTAATATTGGCTATTAATCATCATTTGGTTATTCTTTTGATAAGCTTATTATAAAAAGAGTCTCATCTTTTTGAGGTAATTATATGTTAATCTTAAATAAATTAGGGGTACCTTTTGCCTTCTTGTTCTTATCTCATGTTGTCTTTGCGGGAGATAATGAAAAAATTAATGCCCACTCATGTGCGCAGATTGATAATAAAATTGCTAAAGTTAAAACTGCAATGGAAAATCGTTATAGTGAAAAAAGAGGGCAGTCTTTAAGAGCAAAGTTAAAAGGCTTACAAAAACAAAAAACGTATTGTAAAAGGAAAAATTTTTCTACATCTTAAATGAATATAGATTATGGGTAATCTACATAACTTATTTTTATTTTATTAAGCCATTATATTTAATTAGGAGAGTATTTTGAATCAATTACTAAATATTATCATCTGTATCTTATTACCACCTTTGGCTGTTTTTCTAAAATTTGGACTAGGGAAAGATTTTATTATTAATCTTGTTCTTAGTATTTTCTTTTTTGTACCCGGCATTATTCATGCGTTATGGCTTACAACCAGATAAAGTGTTTTTAGGTAATAAAAGAAGTGCAAAAAAGCCATAAATAGGACCATTTATGGCTTTTTTATAGTACTTTTTTGATGCTTTCTAATCAGAACAGACAATGTGTTCTGAATATAATTGTTGTTCATCTGCTGTTTTAGTTGTCGCTTGCCGTCCAGCTAAAAAACTCTTTAAATATCCCATAGCAGCATAAAATATGACGGTATAGCCTAATACCTCCAACCCTTCCTCTACCACGCGTTTTATAAGGCGCTCATAATCGGGACCTAAAATGCCTTGCCATAATTCACCCATTCCAAAAATACGTGAAAAGACCAGTAATAATGTCATGCCAATGCTTAAACTAATAAAGTGTCGACTTTGTACGAATCTAGCGAAGGCGCTTAATGTCTTTTCAGGGGCTTTTAAAGCATGGATAATCGACAATAAAGCAACCAACGTAGCAGGGTAAACCCAAAAGCCGTGTTGAATAGTATCCAGTAAACCATCAAGTTCCCGAATTAACATACAGGCAAAAAAGCCTGCAATAAGCACACTGAAATGTCTGACTGAAGGGTCTTTATAAGCGGTATAGGTAAAAGATAAGGTGGTACAAAATAATAAAGTTTCCTGTAAAAGCTCTGTTGCTGAATACTCAGAGATACCTTGATCTAAGTTGATCACACCGTGCTGCATATAAATAAGATCAAAGGCAAGAGCTAAAATAGGTAAGGTCACTAAAAGAGATAACAGCAAAAATTGTTGAAAGCCTTTTAGGATGATGCGTAAATCAGATGACATAGTTACTCCGCTAAAATAAAGTATGGTGTATTGTCCTTAATGCGAGATTCCGTTCTACTTTATTAATGAGACGCAATATTATATCTTCACAAACAAAAAATCACACCATTTAAATGATGAAAAAGTAAAGAAAAATAATCGTAACATGTGATTTTTGTTGTGTTTTTTTGTGTTTTTTTTGTGTGTCTTTTATTGTTAACTGTATTAGTTTTTGTTGGATTATTTGCTTGGATTTATTGTTTAGTCTCAAACGGTAATATCTAATTACTTTAAAAATAACTTACAACAATCGCTAACCCATTATAGATCATTGAGTTAGCGATCAATTGATAAGATTAACTTAGGTGTAAAAACTACTTAACCGTTAGTTTTACATCTGCATCTCTTAGTAGATAAAGCGCAATACAAGCCGCAAGCATAGGCCACGCAGCAAAAAATAATAGGTTATTGAAACCGTCAATGTAGCGAGGGAATGAAGAAAAAGTGGATGCAGCGTGCATTAATAAAATAATACCGTAAGTAAGGCGTTTTTTGATGCCAGCAACAAATGCAAGAACTAACAACAGTTGTAGTGCGCCAAGAATATAAAAGATGGTATCACTTACTCCATTGATACCATAAAATGCTTTCATAACCAGCGCACTGTGTGCTGGATTGATAAATTTATCTAATGTCCACATAAAGAAAACGATAAAAATACCTAAGCGTAATGAAAAAAGTGACCACTGAAGGCGGTTTTGTAGGTTTGCTGAAACAGGTTGTGACATAGGGAAATCCTTAAAAATGTTAAACGGTTTAATACAGAACATATCAAGACCGTTGCCTATGTTGTTTTATTTCACAAATTTACAATTAATTTTAAAATAATGACGCGTTAGTTCATAAGTATCATTCGTGATGCTTTACAAAAAGCATTAATTTAGACCCTTCTTGTGTTGCTTATCGTCATTAACTTCATACTAGTAGCCAAAGAATCAGGATAAATTAAAGAGACTTTCAATGATCAAAATGTTCACAATATTAATACTACTTATTGCTGGTGGATACGCTTACTTTTTATATTCAAATAATGAATTGCCTTTTATTACTGCTAACACAGCAAGTGTTTCCATTGATGACAAAATAAAATGTACGACTAAAGAAGGCCGAATTTTATACGGGAAAGTTCCTGATGGTGTGATTTGTGAGCGCCTTGAGTCAGTAAAAGGATCGATTATTATTTTGCCAAGTGAAACTAAAAGTGAACGTAAAGCTTCTATTAATTTATTTAATAAAAAAAGTGAACTAGCAAATTCAAAATACCGATGTGATGGTCGAACCTATTGCAGTGAAATGCGTTCAAAAGCGGAAGCGATCTTTTTCATAGAGAACTGCCCAAATACCAAAATGGACGGTGACCACGACGGCGAGCCCTGTGAAAGTGATTCTCGTTTTTAAATTCATTTATAGTCATTAACGAAGAGGAGGATTAATAGCTATAAATAATCTCAACTCGGATAAGGAAAAGTATTGATGAAAAATAGCATGCTTATGCTGTTAGCGCTGTTGCTTGCTGCGTGTGATAACCAAAGCCAACCTAATGGGGTTACTTCAGAGCCATTAGCCAAATATGAGCAGATAAAAGAAGCAGCTTACACAATCAGCATTTCGGCTAATAGCGAACAACGCCTGAGTGATGCTTTTAAAGATAAGCGTTCAGATTTACAGATTGCTGGTAAAGGAACAGTGGTGAAACTACTTACTGATGACCTAAAAGGTTCTCAGCATCAACGTTTTATTATAAAAACGAATACTGGGCAAACATTACTGGTCGCACATAATATAGATTTAGCGCCAAGAATAAACACTCTAAAAGTCGGTGATAGCATTGAATTTTATGGTGAATATGAATGGAATAAACATGGTGGTGTGATGCATTGGACACATAAAGATCCTAAGCAACGTCATATCGATGGGTGGTTAAGGCATGCTGGTCTAGTTTATCAATAACAACAAAAGTGCCGTTAAACTTAAAATGAGCTCAGCATTCGAGCTCATTAATTTGCCTTAAAAGTTGTTTATCACTGTTAAGGCAAGTGATCACTAATATTAGTTTAGCGTTTGATCGATGATTGGCGACGACGGCCTTTTTGCGCTTTTTTCGGTGCGTGTGCAGCGTTTGAATCAGGCACAACCAACTTCGCTTCAAAGCCTTCAATCACTTCACGGTTAATGAAGTAACCTAAATGACGTTCGATAGCACATAGGTTTCTAAAGTCATCACGCGATACCAATGAAATAGCTTCACCTTCAGCGCCAGCACGACCAGTACGACCAATACGATGTACATAATCTTCGGCTTCATCAGGTAAGTCGTAGTTAATTACACGCTCTAAATCATCAATATCAATACCACGAGCAGCGATACCCGTTGCTACTAAGAACTGAATTTTTCCCTCTTTAAAGTCTGCCATTAACTGCTCACGCACCGCTTGGCTTCGTCCACTATGGAATGATTCTGCTGCAATCTCTCGCTTTTCTAACTGACTGACTAGTTTAGCGGCACCACGTTTAGTTTCGATGAATATCAAGGCTTGTTGCCATTTATTCTCATGGATCAAATGGCTTAATAATGCCGATTTAAACTCTTTATCGACAGTGATCAAACGCTGGGCAATTTTAGGAACAGTAACATTTTCTGGTGCAATTGATATCTCTACCGCATCGGTCACAGCTGTTCTTGCTAAAAAGCGTACTTGCTTTGATAAAGTCGCTGAAAATAACAGGTTTTGACGTTGTTCAGGCAACTTCTCAACGATTTTATTAATATCTGCGATGAAACCCATGTCTAACATGCGATCCGCTTCATCAATCACTAGAATAGAGGTTTCATCAAAGTGAATGGCACGACGTGTGTACATATCTAACAAACGACCAGGGGTCGCTACTAAAATATCAACACCTTCAATCAAGCTTTGCTTTTGTGGTTCAACATCCACGCCACCATACATAGCCATCGAAGTAATATTAAGGTGCTTGGCATAAAGTTGAATATTGGCTTCCACTTGAATAGCTAGCTCACGCGTCGGTGTTAAAATCATAGCGTGAACACGTTTAGGGCGAACTAAAGGCGCATCAATTAATTTTTGTAATATCGGTAAAACAAAACTCGCTGTTTTGCCGGTACCTGTTTGAGCGGCAGCAATTAGGTTTTTGCCTTTTAATACAACAGGGATTGCTTTTTCTTGGATAGGAGTTGGCGTTGTATAACCTTGTTCAGTTACGGCTTGTACAATTGGATCACTTAATCCAAGGTATGAAAATGTCATTTTTTGTCTCTACTTATCAAGTTAAAATGGTATAAAACGGCCACATTTTTACATAAGCAAAGTATCAAGCGTATCTCACTGTCGCTAACGCTAAACGGTGATGTGCATAACAAAGATGGAAAAGTGACAGGTTTTATGAATTATTCGGTTTTATTTGTTGTTTCTTTCTTTATTTCTTTTTTTATTACAACCTCAAATCAGAAGCGCTGAATACAACGGCTGATTTGAGGTTTTATCTTCTATTGCAGGTTTAAGCTTAATTTTTTAGCTTCTGCCTGACTTGCTAGGTATTCATTATAAGTACCTTGGAAATCAATTACTTTTTGATCTTTAATATCAAGAATACGCGTCGCTAATGAAGATACAAATTCACGGTCATGGCTGACAAAAATCAACGTGCCTTTAAAGTCTTTTAATGCGTTATTTAATGCATCAATTGCTTCTAAATCCATGTGATTAGTGGGTTCATCCATTACTAAAACGTTAACATCTTGCATCATTAACTTGCCGAATAATAAACGGTTTTTCTCTCCACCAGAACAGTTACGTGCTTTTTTATTCGCATCATCATCGGTAAATAATAAACGACCTAACATACCGCGTACGATTAAATCGCTGTGTTTGCTAGTGCGCCATTGACCCATCCAATCCATCAAGGTTAAATCATTATCAAAATCGTCAGTGCTGTCTTGTGGGCAGTAGCCGATAGACGCATTTTCAGACCATTTAACAACACCTTCGTTATGTTCAAGGTCATTCACTAAACAACGCATAAAGGTTGTTTTACCCACACCATTTTCGCCGATAATAGCCAGTTTAGCACCGGCTTCTAAAATAAGGTCACCACCGCTAAATAATGGACCTTCATCAAATCCATGACCTAAACCTTCCAATACTAACGCTTGGCGATGCATTTTTTTACCTTCATCAAAAGATAAAGAAGGGTGCATACGGCTTGTAGATTTTACTTCATCAAGTTTGATTTTATCCATCTTTTTAGCGCGTGAACTTGCTTGTTTTGCTTTAGAAGCATTAGCACCAAAACGGTTTACAAAGTCTTGTAATTCGTCGATTTCTGCACTTTTCTTAGCATTTTCAGATAATAACTGTTCACGGATCAATGAAGATGCTTCAAGGAAGTATTCGTAGTTACCTGGGTAAATACGTAATTCACCGTAATCGATATCAGCCATGTGCGTACACACAGAGTTTAAGAAATGACGGTCATGTGAGATGATAACCATAGTACAACGGCGTTTATTCAACTCTTCAGACAACCAGTTAATGGTATTAATGTCCAAGTTATTGGTTGGCTCATCTAATAACAATAAATCTGGGTTTGCGAATAGGGCTTGTGCTAATAGAACACGTAGCTTCCAGCCCGGTGCCACTTGTTTCATTAAACCAAAGTGAAACTCTTCTTCGATACCAGCGGCTAATAAAATATCACCGGCACGGCTTTCAGCAGTGTAACCATCCATTTCAGCAAACTCACTTTCAAGTTCACCTACTTTCATGCCATCTTCTTCTGTCATTTCTGGTAAGTTATAAATACGGTCACGCTCTTGCTTGATTTTCCACAGCGGTTTGTCACCCATAATAACGGCGTCAATTACTGTGTATTCTTCAAAAGCAAACTGGTCTTGGCTCAAAGTACCGACTTTAACACCCGGATCTAATGATACATTACCTGAGCTAGGTTCTTGAGCACCAGTCAGAATCTTCATAAACGTTGATTTTCCGCAACCATTGGCACCAATCAAACCGTAGCGGTTGTAGTGTCCAAATTTGGCTGAAATATTTTCAAATAAAGGCTCGGCGCCAAATTGCATTGTAATGTTTGCGGTAGATATCAAAGTCAAGATTCCATCAGTTTAGAGCAGCACTTATTCACCTAAAAGTGATTAACAGCGTTGCAGAAATAATAAGGTCGCGAAGTATACAGATTAAGCAATTAAAATGTCGAATTATGTGAGTAAAAGCAGGTTATTTTTTGTTTTATTTTTAATCACATTGAGATGGTAGTTGGATAGAGTGAGATTGGTCTAAGCAAACTAAGTGTGAAGTACCGTAAATAAAGGGGGAGTTTTGTTTAATGATTGGTTAAGTACTTTTGTGCTTTCATAGCTAGAAGTTCGGCTTTGTAAGTGTTTTGTTGTTTTATAAGTGTATTTAGAATTTTGTAAGTGGTTCCTTTCAAAAATATGTGGATAGCGGTTAACAAACTTATCTAAGCTACTTTATACCTATATTACTTTCCATTTTTTATTTATTAATAATTTAACTGACATCTCGAATATTAAGTTAGATATCATTACATCAATTGACATTTAGTGGTGATGGGAAAGTGTTAAAAGCTAAACGAAGCTATATTTCTCTCATATCGATCAAAAGCTATCTCTGTTAAATAAGATTATAACATTTCAAACTTAGTTGATTATATATCCACTAAGCTAAGCCATCCTCATTATGAATTAAATATATTGCTGACTATAAATATTTGATTAGAAACATTGAAGTTAGATTTATAGCTAGCTAAGCGATTAATTAGTAATGTAATGTTCTCTTTTGTGTTAATAAATCAACTTGGTCATATAAGCCATTGTAACTTTGTTCTAATATAAACTTTAGAGGGTCACAATAATATGAGGATAGATAACTATGCGACAAGATAATGAATACTTAAGAACTCTTATGTTAGAACTAGAAGGGGTCCCTGATTATGACTTTAATATTAGAGACATTAAGAAATTGGGGTACGATATTGAAGAGCCAAAATTTATTCTTCATTTCAGGTTGCTATGCGATAGCAGTTTAATTGTTCCATCTGGCAAAGATGGTTATGGGTTTGGCTATGATGGCGCTAATAATTTTTCTTGGGAAAGTATTGTTCCTTTGAGGTTATCTGCTACAGGTCATGATTTTCTTGCTGCAGTCAAACAATCTGAGGTGTGGGATAAGTTAAAAAAAGAGTTTTCTGATGCAAGCATTAAAACATTGGTAGCTGCTGGGCTTAAATTAACAGAAGCGTATGCAAAAAAGAAGGTTAATGAGATGCTTGAAAATTAGTAGAAAACTGTGAAAAGTAATGGACTTTATCCTTACTTTTCTTATGTAGAATAAACGATATTACAGAAAATTATTAGCATAACTCCAGTTAACTACAAGCTTAAAACATTAATCAATGTGACTACTTCATTGTCCCGTCAAGTTTCCCCAAGGTAACGATTCATTTTAGCAACAGCAAACAGGACGTTTGCTGTAATTTCAGAATGGCCATGGACGGCCATCCTGAAATGGTGCGTTTAAAATGAATAGTTAGCTTGGATTAGGAAACGTCACGGGTGGTCTTTCTTTTGGTTCTGTTTTCTTTGGCCATTTAAAGAAAATGAACCCGCCGCAAGGGCGGAATACCAAGCTCAGTCGTAATATAAAAGCCCCGATGAGCGCAGACGAATCTATTAAGCCGGCAGTCAAATTAAACACCAGATTGATCAATTATCTAATTTACAACCCTTGTTGGTATTGTGCGTTAGTTGACACGGTTACCATACCTGTCACAGTTGCAGCTGCTTGTTGATCACCTGCTAAGAAATCCTCAAAATGCTTAATTAATTGCGCTTTATCCTGCTTCTCTTTTGAACCTGAACCAATATCCGTTAGGTCGATAAAGAACTCATCAAATAAGTCCGAAAAGTCTCTTACTGCATCAAAATTCAAGAACTGCTCGTGGTTGTAAATACTTGGATAACCACCTAGTTGCTTATCAACGGCAAATGAAATGCCTTTGACATTAGTGATGGTAGTTGCTTTTTGACACTTCAACATACAGCCATCTTCAATGCTTGGTTTGTTACAACCTACTGTTTGCTGGAAGAAACATTGGCGACTTGTCATCATTAAAATAGGATGGTAAATACTGTACAACATTTTAAAATTGGCAGGACGTTTGATATTTTTGATTTGGTTACGGTTGATCTCATTAGAAATAAACGCACCTGCACAGTTAAGCTCTTCTTGCATGGTTAACAATGCATAAGAGTTGGTGGTGTTTAAAAATGGACCTGCGATCCACTCTATTCCCATTTCAAACGCTTTATAAGCGATGCCCGTATTGTTGGTTACGATACGTTCAGGTTTTAATTCTTCTAAAATACGCACCGCTTCAATGTAATCTTTACCAATTAATACCGCTGGAAACCAAGGAATAAAGCGCGGATTACGCACTAAAATATCACGTTGTTTGTTACAGCGTTTTTTAAAACTTTCCGGTAATTTGAAGTAGATATCTGCGTCGGTTAAGTCACCTAAGTGTGCATCTTTCTCATCGCTGATTAATATTGATAACGTTGGTTTTTCGTTTAATTTAGGGTGAGAAGCTAATGGCGGTAAAGTGACTGCGGGGATCACGTTTTTTTCACCATTAAGGTAGTAAGCGACTTTGTTTTTAACTTCAGTTAGCTCTTTAAATGGAATCGTTAAGCTATCAGCAAGTTGTGAAAAATCAAATTCAGCCACATTATAACGGCTGTTTTTAAAGCTTTTAAAACGTTTTGCAATTGCGTCTGATGTGACGGCTGATTGCTCTGAAGCAATCATTTTTGAGTTAGATTCTACAATAAAGGTTTTTTCATCAATCACGATAGTCACGGTGAACGGAGTATCTAATTGCCCTGAAAAGCTTAATGATAAATCACTTTTATCAATATTTAAGGTGGCTACTTTAGCTGCCACTTCATCAACGATTTTATTTTTATCATCGCGTAAGTCTTGTTGTACTTCTTGAATTTGTACTACTGAAATTGCATTATTTTTTTCATTAGCATGGGTAAAACTGTTATCGCGTGGATTGTCGATAAACATATCTTTAGTCAGGTTGCCTTTCAAAAACGAGTTAGTGAAATCACGGTTAAATACTTTGTATAAAGCAGAGTCATCGGCTAATAATTTACCTGTATCCACAAAAGTATTAATCTGCTGACGCCAGCTATCCACAACCGTATGCACGTATTGTGCACCTTTAATACGACCTTCAATTTTTAATGAGTCAACACCTGCTTCTACCAAATCAGGTAAATCAAACCACGCAGAGTTATCTTTTAAATTAAGTGGGAATTTATTACCTGCAGCAGTGACTTCATATTCATCACGGCAAGCTTGACTACAGCGACCACGGTTACCTGAGTTACCGACACTCACTGAGCTTGAATAACACTGACCTGAAAATGCGATACATAATGCACCGTGTACAAACACTTCGGTTAATACTTCATTATCATGTGCTAAAGCAGTAAGCAGTTTGATTTCAGTTAAATTTAATTCACGTGATAAATTAGCGCGGGTTGCACCAATTTTAGCAAGGAATAAAATTTGTCCTTCATTGTGCGTTGTCAGCTGTGTTGATGCATGGATATGTAAGCTTGGGAAAAACTTTTTAACCAAGTTAAATAACCCTAAGTCCTGCACGATGATGCCATCGATACCGGTATTAACTAACTGGTTTAATAGTTTAGTGAGCGTTGGGATTTCATGCTCTAGGATTACGACATTAAGCGTTAAAAATACTTCACATTCATATTCATGTGCTAGCTTGATGATGCCGACTAAATCATCAAAGGATAGATTAGCGGCACGGTTACGAGCGTTAAAAATATCTAAACCGCAATAAATCGCGTTAGCACCTGCAATTATCGCCGCTTTAATTGCGTCAACATCACCACCAGGGGCTAATAATTCGATTTTTCTACTCATAACTTGTCACCATCTATTTAATTCATTTTTATTTTGAGGCGCGAGTTTACCCTTATCCATAGTGTTTTGCTATCGTGCAACGGGGGATAATAACTAAGCGTTTATTTTGTTGAATATTTAAAACCGCTTGCGATTGAAAGTAATTGAATAGGCACTTTATTATTCAGTGTTTGTTCAGTAGGTTTAGGGATAGACTGTTATACCGTAACAGCCTGTTATTTATTATATTAAGAGACACGATTGTTATATTTTAAATTAATAGCGAAAAGTAACTTAAACGAAAAAGGATAATAAAATGATTGAAGTAGGCCAAAAATTACCAACTGCAACACTAAGCCAATTAACGTCTGAAGGTATGGTTCATCATGATGTTGCTGAATTATTTGCCGGTAAAAAAGTAGTGTTATTTGCTGTACCAGGCGCATTCACGCCAACTTGTTCTGAAGAGCATTTACCTGGTTATGTAGTACTTGCTGATAAATTCCAAGCAAAAGGGGTTGATTTAATTGCATGTGTTGCTGTGAATGACGCCTTTGTAATGAAAGCATGGGGTGAAGTACATAACGCATCTGAATTATTAATGTTAGGTGACGGCGATGCAAGTTTTTCTAAAGCATTGGGGTTAACGATGGACACTGCAGCTTTCGGTGGCGTTCGTTCACAACGTTACGCAATGGTGATTGAAGATGGCGTGGTTACGTTATTAAACGTTGAAGCTGCGGGTGAATTCGAAGCAAGTAAAGCTGAAACATTATTAGCTGCACTGTAAACCTATCTATTTATTGGCTTTATCCATGAGCTAATTAAAAATCCCTTGCAAGGTTTGTGGCAAGGGATTTATTACTGACTAATTCTAATCCTTGTTCATCTCTTAATTTGATTTTCCACGGTACCCACCTGATCTATCGTGACTGAAACAACATCTCCATCATTCAGTGCTTTGGTACGTCCAGGCGTACCCATAAAAATTAAATCACCGGGCATTAATGTAAAGTATTGGCTTAAATAACTGACCACTTTGGCTGGTTTGTGGATCATATGCTTGGTATTTTCTTGTTGTACTATTTTGCCGTTTAATTTAGTGGTTAAGAGTAGGTTGTTATAATCAACACCGACGGTAATCATTGAACTGATAGGGCCGAATCCATCACTGGCTTTTGCGCGCATCCATTGTAGATCTGAGCCTTGCCAGCTGCGCTCTGTTAAGTCATTGCCTGCTAATACGCCAAAAATCACACTATCTGCTTGCGACTCGTTAATGCTTTTGGCTTGTTTACCGATCACTAATACTAATTCGCCTTCAAAATGTACGTTCTTTGCATCTTCTGGTAAGTGAATGGCTTGTCCTGAGGCAATTAATGAAGTAGGGAGTTTAAGAAATAATGGCGGTGGTGCATTTGAGGGCTATGACAGGTGACTATCAAAGTTCATTCCAACAGCAAATACCTTTTGTGGGGCAGTTGGTAGTAATAAAGTGACATCTGCTAATGCAATGGTATTGCCTGTGGCACTTAATTGAGTAAATAATTCACCGCTGAGTGGTTGAATGGAGTCTCCATTAATCTCGCCATAACTGATGATTTGGTTATGCTCAAAACGTACAATATGCTTAACCTCTGCACTAGCTATGGAAGGAAGTATTAATCCCATTATTCCGCCAAAAATAATTATAAAATATTTCATTAGGTGACTCCTGTCTTGGTAATAAAAATGAATTTAATTGGCATTTAAAGTGTTATTTAAAAGGCACTATTTAAAACATGTGCTTTTAGATACGTACCAGTTAGGGCAATGGATTAATAACATCGCTTAAATCTGGAAAATAACAAATGATTTCCACGCCTGCTTGTTTTGCTTTTGTAAATAAATCAGCATATTTTTTATCAATAAAGTCTGCGGGCTGCACACGCTTTATGCCTGAATGTAATACTGCAAATAATAAAACACTGCGATAACCTTGTTGTTTCATCTCTATCAGTTCGCGTAAATGTTTTTGGCCGCGTGTTGTTACCGCATCAGGAAAATAGCCATCGCCAGCTTGCTTGCGTTCGTCTAATAGGGTGCAGCTCTTCACTTCTACGTAGCAATCAACTTTATTGTCATCGGTTAATAAAAAATCGATACGGCTATTCTCTTCACCGTATTTTACTTCTGCTTTACAGCCTTGGTAGTTGAGCAATGCTGGGATCTGTTTTTGTTCAATAGCATCTGCAATGAGTGCATTCGCTTTTGCTGTATTAACGTAGATCCAATGACCTGCTTGCGTAAGTGTAAATTCCCAAGTGTATTGGTATTTACGTTTTTTATTATTCGAGGTGCTATATAAAACAGTATCGCCCTCGGTGGCGCAACCTGTCATCGCGCCCGTGTTGGCACAATAAATGGTTGTTTCACTGCCATCTTCTAAAATTACATCGGCTAAAAAACGCTTATAACGTTTTATTAAGGTGGCTTTTTTAAGGGGAGTTTCAAATATCATATTTATTCATATCTCTACTGTTGTTGGTTTTATCGCGTAAGTCTATTCAGGTGATTTTATGGCATCAGCTTATTTAATCGTATTTTATTGTTTATTAGTCGCAGAATTAAGGTGTTATTAATTTTTATTTAACAATTTACTAACAATGCAGATATTCACTCTTTACTATTTAAATGATAATCATTATCATAAATATATTGTTTATTAATCTATCTGCATAATCGTCAGCCGAGGAGTGTTAACCGCTATCTTGAAACTACATTAACAGGGAGCAACCTAAAATGACTATTCAAATCGAAATTGATAAAGATAAATTGCTATATTTGTTTGAGCAAGGCGTGTTGTGTGCCGCTGATTTTCGTTGTTTAAACGGTGAGTCCAAACAGGCAGTGTCTCAGTTATGCCTAACAAATTGTGCAAAACGATTACAGATAAAGACCTGTACAATTCCTATTTCTGTTTATAAACAAACACATTAATACAGTGGTTCAGTCATTTAACTGCTTTTATCTATGAGAAAGGCTGAGGGGAGTTAATATGACACCATATTAATAACTGGCGTCTTGCCGCTAGGTGAATATTAATAGGTGAGCTTCAATTGAGGGGATCATTTGTTCCTAGTTTATGCCTAAAGGAACCGTATGATGACTTTGCCTACAACACGGTGTCAGCATAGCGGACGGTTATTTTTACTGATAATGCGTATTACATTTCACAAACAGATCACGTAAACTACGCGCTTATTTTTTAAGCCAATTATCAGGTGAATCATGATACGTCTCAACCAAGTTAAATTACCGCTCGACCATAATGAACAAGCGTTGCAGCAGTTTGTATTAACAAAGCTAAATATCAGTGCACAGCAATTGGTTAATATTCATGTATTTAAGCGTGGCTACGATGCGCGTAAAAAAAATCAAATCACCCTTATTTATACCCTAGATATCACTTTAGTGGATGTTGATGAAGCTAAGTTATTAGCTAGCTTTGAGAAAGATCAAAATGTCCGCGTTTCACCAAATACCGATTATCAATATGTTGCGACTGCCCCTGCTCATTTAACTGAGCGTCCAATTGTGATTGGTATGGGACCTTGTGGATTATTTGTTGCGTTGATTTTAGCGCAAATGGGATTTAAGCCAATTGTTTTAGAGCGTGGTAAATCAGTACATGAACGTGCTAAAGATACGTTTCGTTTTTGGCGTACTAGTGAGTTAAACACTGAATCAAATGTACAGTTTGGTGAGGGGGGAGCAGGTACCTTCTCCGATGGTAAGTTATACAGCCAAGTAAAAGATCCGGGTTTCAAAGGCTTAAAAGTCAAACAAGAATTTGTTGCTGCGGGCGCACCGGCTGAAATTATCTATGTCAGTAAACCGCATATTGGTACTTACAAGCTTGTGACGATGGTCGAGAAAATGCGCCGTAAAATCATCGAGCTGGGCGGTGAAATCCGTTTTGAAACACGTGTTGAAGAACTAAATGTCGAAGAAGTTGACGGTAAAAAGCAAGTGACTGGCGTGACCTTAAAGGGCGGAGAAGTGATCAACTCTCGTTATGTCACTGCTGCTATTGGGCACAGTGCGCGTGATACTTTTCAAATGTTGCACGATAAAGGTGTCCATATGGATGCACAGTCGTTTTCGATTGGCTTCCGTATTGAGCATAAACAAGAGATGATTGACCAAGCTCGTTTTGGCATTAATGCTGGACACCCAATATTGGGTGCTGCGGATTATAAGCTAGTACATCACTGTAAAAACGGCCGTAGCGTTTATAGTTTCTGTATGTGTCCGGGTGGTGTTGTTGTTGCGGCAACATCGGAAGAGCATGCGGTTGTGACTAATGGTATGAGTCAATATTCTCGTAGTGAACGTAATGCAAATAGTGCGATTGTAGTAGGAATTTCCCCTGAAGACTTTAATAACGATCCGTTGCAAGGGGTCGCACTGCAGCGCAAATTAGAACGTCATGCTTATGTGATGGGTGGCAGTAATTATGATGCTCCTGCACAAATGGTCGGTGACTTCCTTGCTGCTGGCAAAGGTAAACCGTTTGAAAACGTTGAGCCTTCTTACAAACCGAATGTGAAAATGACCGATTTAAGTGACGCATTACCAGCATTTGCAATTGATGCGATTCGTGAAGCCTTACCTGCTTTTGCTAAGAAGATCCGTGGTTTTGATAGTAAAGATGCAATGTTAACAGGTGTTGAAACACGCACCTCATCTCCGATCCAAATTAAACGTGGCGATGACTTCCAAAGCATTAATACACAAGGGTTATATCCAGGTGGTGAAGGTGCTGGTTATGCTGGTGGTATTTTATCGGCTGGTATTGATGGCATTAAAATCGCTGAAGCAGTGGCATTGAAAATGTTAGCGGATTTAGACACGTAACTTTTCCTTTTTTCGTTTTACTTATTAGGTTATTTAAATAAGCTTCTTTTATCCTAAACGTTTCTTATTTGCTGATAAAAAAGCACTGCGACAACGGTTATTAATCACTGTCGCAGTGTTTTTATTTCACGCTTCTTATCTTGCTCGCATCTAGCATCCATTAACTGACCGCAATTAATGCCGCCGTATTTTATTGGCTATGCTGTTTTTGGCGTTGTAATAATTTACTTGGCCCGGTTGTGGACTGTTTTTTCTGTCCTGCATAAAGGTTGAGAGTATTAAATGCGCCTTTTAATCTTGAGGCGCTGTAATCTAGTTCAATGAGAGGCAGAACGGCTTGATGCATTTCAGGAAATAATGATTCTACAGATTGAGAAATCAGTTCAAATAAACGTTTAAGGTTAATTTTGTGTGTTTGCCCTGTTTGCTCAAATAACCAGTCAGTGATCGCCATAAAGTGCTCAAAAGGGTTGCCCGCTAAAATATGGTCTAATGAATGTTTAAAGCGTCCCGAATTACCAATCATATCCCAATATCTTGCAAAGCGATTGACCAGTTGCATCGTCGCAAAGTCGACTCTGTCTGTGCTTAATATATTAAAAGGTGGCAAGGGATTAAAACGCAGGTCAAAGGTGTCAGTATGCCTAATAATAGGGCTGCCTTTGAGGCGTTTCAAAATACCCATTTGAATTTCATGAGGATGGCATTCATAAAGCTGATTAAAGCTATCTTTAAAGCTTTCAAAGGTTTCGCCTGGTAAACCAAAAATAAGATCCGCATGGATATGTGCGGTAGTATTTTCTTTTAACCAAATTAAGTTTTGTTTTGATTTGGCATTGTTTTGCTTACGGCTAATATTCGCTTGTACTTCTTGGTTAAAGGTTTGAATACCTACTTCAAACTGCAAGCTACCTTCAGGGAATTGCGCCAACATCTCTTTTAATTTTCGCGGAAGGTGGTCAGGCACCACTTCAAAGTGTAAGTATAAATCATCGGTCATTCTATCTAAGAAAAATTGCATTATTTGCAAGGATGTATTGATGTCTAAATTGAAGGTTCTATCAATAAACTTAAAGTTACGTGCACCACGTTGATACAAGGTTTCCATTTGCTTTAAGAAGACGGTTAACTCGTAAGGATTTGATTTAGTGTCTAAAGATGATAAACAAAACTCACACTTAAAAGGGCAACCGCGAGAGGCTTCTACATACAATAAACGATTCTTTAAATCCTCGTCACTGTAATATTGATAAGGCATTTCAAGGTCTTTTAAATCCACAGGTTTAGACTTCAAAATTTTATTGTCTGGCGGGTTATTATTGATTAGGTCCTGACATAATTCATAGAAACTGATATCTGCTTCACCGGTTAATACATAATCTGACGCTTGTACTATCGCTTGTTGCTCTGATTCATAACTGACTTCAGGGCCGCCTAATACCACTTTGACTTCCGGTGCGATCACTTTTAATAGGCTGACGACATTAGTGGTTTCGACGATATTCCAAATATACACACCAAAGCCAACAATAGTCGGTTTGGAAGCTAAAATTTGTTCCACAATATCAATTGGCCAAGTTTGAATAACAAACTCTTTTATTTCAGCGATAGGCTGTAGATCTTTTAAATTGGCGTATAAATAACGCAAACCTAAACTGGAATGAATATATTTAGCATTGATGGTCGCTAATACTATTTTCGGGGACGCTGACCCGCTACTGGCAGGGGGCTTAGCTTCACTTAGCGTTGTACGCATAATGGTTAGGTCATGGTCGAATTGTTGCATAGCAGTTGAAGCTCTTAAGTATTTAGGGAATATGTGCGAATAATACAGTAATCAATAGGTTTATTCAGCGCTTGATTTATTACGTTGAGAAAAGTGAGGTTTTGATTGTTGCTAGAAAGTTTGTGTATTTTGTATCTGGAATGGTAACGAGTATCAAAATCCTGTATATCTAAGACTCTCAATTTATTGGCTTTTTCGTATTAAGGAACAGAAATGAATATAGTTTTATTAGATGCATTAACATTAGGTGGCAGTGATTTATCTGTTTTCAATAATCTAGGTGAGTTGACTGTTTTCCAAACTACAGATGCACAGCAGACATCTGAACGGTTAGCAGGGCAGGAAGTTGCCATTACTAATAAAGTAGTGATCACTGCGCAACACATGGCGGATAATCCACAGCTAAAACTTATTTGTATTTCCGCAACAGGCACTAATAATGTCGATTTAGTCGCTGCTGAACAAGCTGGCATTGAAGTTAAAAATGTATCAGGTTATTCAACTGAAAGTGTTAGTCAATCTACCTTCTCTCTATTGTTTCAGTTAATTCATCAAAGTCGTTACTACGACCAATATATTGCAGACAAACAATGGTGTGATAGTCCTGTATTTACTCATATTGAACGTCCTTTTTATGAATTAAAAGGTAAGCGTTGGGGGATTGTTGCAATGGGCTCTATCGGACAACGTGTTGCTGAACTTGCTACTGCATTTGGTTGTGATGTTTGTTATTACTCAACGTCAGGTAAAAATACACAGCAAAGTATTCCAAAAGTGAGCTTAGAAACGTTATTAAGTGAATGCGACGTTATTTCTATTCATGCGCCATTTAATGCTCAAACTGAAAACTTAATTGGTGCGAAGCAGCTAAAACAGTTAAAAGCCGGTGCAGTGATCATGAATTTAGGGCGTGGTGGAATCATTGATGAAGAAGCGATGGCCGAAGCGTTAGAGACGCAAGATATCTATCATGCGACGGATGTACTCGCGGTTGAGCCGATGTTATCAAATCACCCTTACTTATCCTTAAAAGCATCGCATCGTTTAGTAGTGACGCCGCATACCGCTTGGGCAAGTGTAGAAGCTCGTCAATGTTTGTTAGAGAAAGTGGTTGAGAACATCAACGGTTACGTGGCTGTAAATTAGTAACTGTATGTAACAGTATAAAAAGACATCAAACTTAGGTTTGAACTTCTAGTATAAAAAGCATAAAAAATGCCGCGCTTTAATCATTTGGACTCAAATAATAAGCGCGGCATTTTATATTTCATCTTATTGGTTATCTGTTAACCAGGAAAGAAAACCAGTTTAAGGAAGAATAAAACAGCAAGGAACCAAACGCTTGCGCTTAACTCTTTCATTTTACCACTAGCCACTTTGATCGCCGCGTAAGCAATGAAACCAATCGCAATACCGTTAGCGATAGAGAATGTTAATGGCATCATGATTGCTACAATAACCACGGGCGCGGCTTCTGTAATATCATCCCAATTAATACTTTTTAAACCGCCAACCATTAATACTGCAACGTATAATAATGCGCCCGCAGTTGCATATGCTGGAACCATGCCGGCTAATGGCGCAAAGAATAGAGAAAGTAGGAATAAAATACCGACTACGACTGCTGTTAAACCAGTACGGCCACCTTCAGCAACACCCGAAACACTTTCGATATAACTTGTTGTTGTCGATGTGCCTAACATTGAACCCGCGATAGAAGCGCCACTATCCGCTAATAACGCACGGCTTAAACGGGGTAAGTTACCGTCTTTATCAAGTAGTTTTGCTTTATCCGCTACGGCAATTAATGTACCTGATGTATCAAATAAATCGACGAATAGGAATGCAAAGATAACGCTGATCATACCTACGTTTAATGCGCCGGCTACATCCATTTGCATGAAAGTAGGCGCAATGCTTGGTGGCATAGAAACAATACCAGCATATTGAATATCACCCATTAATAGGCCGATAACAGTAACGCCTAAAATAGCTAACATCACGCCACCCTTAACACGGTAATGTGCTAGTGCGATAATGGCGATAAATCCTAAACAAGCTAATGCCGCTGGTAATGCGGTTAAATCACCTAAGCTAACTAGTGTTGCTGGGTTTGCAACAACAATGCCGGCATTTTTTAAGGCAATTAAACCCAAGAATAAACCAATACCTGCTGCAATGCCTTTGCGCATAGGCAGTGGAATTGAGTTAATGATCCATTCTCGAATTTTGAATAAACTTAATAAGGTAAAACAAACACCTGAAAGGAATACCGCACCTAAGGCAACTTGCCAGCTGTAACCCATATGCAATACCACTGTGTATGAGAAGAAAGCATTTAATCCCATACCCGGTGCTAAAGCGACAGGGTAGTTTGCATATAAACCCATAATGAAACAACCAATTGCAGCGGCTAAACATGTTGCTACGAATACAGCACCCGAGTCCATACCCGTGGCAGATAACATTGATGGGTTAACAAAAATGATATATGCCATGGTTAAAAAAGTGGTAAAGCCTGCAACAATTTCTGTTTTCACATTACTGTTGTGTTCGCTTAGTTTAAATAATTTTTCTAACATAATTTTTCCATTACTCGCGCGTGTGGAGGTCTATTTCCTTCCGACCTATTAATATCCACGATAATAATTAAGTGATCTATATTATTGGTCAAAATCACTTATTTAATACAATCGATATAAGATGAATAAATTCTCTGTGTGAATTTCGCGCAATTATAAAAGAACTGATTTTATTAGCTAGTCTAAAAAGTCAATTAATCTGATTGATACTTAGATCTGGCTTGGCTTAGAACAAAAAACAAGCTACTTTTTGTGAGCTGAAAAAAACTGACCTTAGTCAGCTTTTTGTTTGATATCTCATTGTTGTTAGCTTGAGATAATTGATGATATTGATCACTTTAGGAGAGTTATTTGCCCGTTACCATTTAAGTGCATGTTCATAGAAGCATGTTCAATAGTAACGGGTAAAGCCTACTTTTCTTGTTGAGGTGATTTATTATTCACCGTTGAATCAAAACGAATACCTTGCTCGTTAATATCCAAATTGATATTCATACGTGCGTCATAATCCATTAAGAACTGCATTTCATCAGCGATTGATTCCCCAGACATTAACTGTGTTGCACTAACAAAAGGTGTAAGCATTTTATTTACGTCAAATGATAATTGGTAAAGCCCATTAGCAGATAATGGTTTCTGCCCAAGTTTTTCAGCGGCTTGCTCACTTTTAGTCCCATTATAAATCACTAAATGTTTACCTTTGATGGCAATTTTAGGATTGATGTTTAAAGCAACCGGTACAGGGAATAAGTCTTTTAATGAAATCGCTTTGCCATCATCACTTAAATTAACTTGCTGCAGCTCTGGGCTAAACATTCTAATGGAGTTAAAAATAGCTAATGGGTTATCAGCATGTACTGCTAATAACGCGTCAAAACTATCTAATTGTGTTGATTCTGTTTTACTCATACTGTAATTAAACAGTGCACCACTCAGACCTTTTAGGCCAGCTGCCATATTCGCACTCATGCCGACCATTGCGATAGATTGCCCATTCGCAGCAATTTTTGATTGTACTTCAGCTAAAGGCTGACATTGATAGGTAGGTTTTTGTAAATCCCCCCAAATAGTAGTTAATGAATTAGATAACTCGCTAACATTTAAGCCGATTGCCGATGCGACAATACTTTCATTAAAGTTTTGCGTGTAACTTGGGATAAAGCCTCGCATTGTGCTCAGTGCTTTTAAAATCACGGCATTTTTACTTTCTATGACCGCTGAAAAGCCGAGTGTTGATTCTGTTTCACTGATATCCATTTGAGTATAACCAAAGGCTGTGCGTGGCCAATTTTTTGCAATGCTCATAAATTCTTGATGACAAACAGGCGTTTGCAGCTTAGCAAATGGGTTATCATTTTCTATTTTAGTGATTTCTGTTAGTTGTTTAGCCAGTTGGTTGCCATCAGTTGTTGTTAAGCCTTTAATAATTTCAACATGATCGATGTAACCTACGCTTGAGTCAGAGAATTGATGCTGTTTGATGATGCCGTCTAAAATAGTTGACTCTGCTAATGGCGCTGTTGCTTTTTCTAAGCCCAATGCTGTTGCTAATAATGGTTCTGAAACAAATCTTGTTTTTGCCGTGATAGTTAGGATGCCATTTGACTGTGCAACAATCACTTCAACAACTTCGTCTTCATCGGGAGGTGTAACGGTGTAGATGCGGTATGAAAGATCTTGGATTTTACCTTGTTTATGTACAAATCCCGTTTCTTGTTCATTTTTGTCTAATAAATCCCAGATTGCTTGTGGGTTAGCAACCTCTAGTTTTATCACTGGCAGCCATCCTAATGTATAAGCGTAAGCTCGGATTTGATCGTTTAAACCAAAGGTTTTAACTAACAAATCAGCATCTTTTAATCCATCTTGGTAGGCTTTTAATAAATTAGCAACAAAGTGTAAACCTGGTTCATCTGATTCATACAATGCCTCTAATTTTGCTTGGTCACTTGGTGTGACAAGTTTTGGTGCTGATGCAATGTAATCTTTAATTGGGAATGGAGTTAGCTGGCCTACAAAAAAAGGTGTGTCTGACGGGACATAATTTAAGACATTATAGGCAGCAGCTGCTGGTTGTTGAGATAAGTAAACGCCTGCACCAAATGCGCCAATAGCTACCACAGCGGCAGGGATTAATAATTTTTTCACAGTTTAAACTCCAAAATTTATTTGTTAGGATGTTATTAATATTAACGATACAAGTGTTAGGTGCATACTGTACATCGCTTATTATCAACAATAGCAATATTATTGATTGTTTTTAACGCGATTATTTCAGCTGACTACATTATTATTCGAGCACCACATCATTCAAGTACTAAACCGTTCAAGTGCTACATCATTTAAGAGGCTGCTTTGCAGGATTACGGGCATTTGCAGCGATATAACTATTTGCATTAGCAGTTATATCACTATCTATTTTTCTAATAATATAATCAATTGCATTGTTTATTATCTTGCGACTTAAATTAACCATTAAATTAACGGTCACTGTATCGCGTTGTCAGGGTAAGTTTATTGGTCACCTTATTTAGTAATTTGTTCATTAAATTTTTATCTTATCGACATTAAAAATTAAGGAATTTATTTTTGTTGATAACGTAAGTCTTTTAAATTAAAGCCTAATACAATATCTGTTTTTAAGGCGACTAATTGTTTTGATAACTGGGCGGCCATTTCATTTACTTTTACTTTTTGTAGACGTTTATCTCCACTGATAATTTGTTCGTCTTGCTGCAGCATATTATCTAAACCTTGGTATTGTTGTAATAAGGCTAATGCGCCTTTATTACCAACTCCCTCAACACCTTTGATATGGCTACTGCTGATCCCGGTTATCGCCCAATAATCAGCTAATTGGTTTATTTTTAGGCCTACTTTATGTTCGACGTAATAACTATCCATGTGTAGCGATTGAAAATAATCGTAAATACTGGTGTAAGCATTCAGTATTTGGTAAAAACCTTTATCCGTGGACACTATGATACAGCGCTGTTGTCTCTCTGTTACTTTAGTTGCCAAGGTTGCAATTAAATCATCCGCTTCGTCTTGTTCTGTGACTAAAGACTCAATACCCATTTCGTAAAATGCGTCTTGAATTTGTGGTAAATAGGCTTTTAAAGCCTCGGGGATCGGTTTTCTACCTTCTTTATATTCAGGTAGTAACTGATGACGCCAGCTTTGCTGGTGGCTATCAAACACGCAAATGACATGGCTTGGCTGATGTGCCCTTAACATCTTTTGCAGTGCATTACAGGCAGTATTGTTGGTTGCACTTAATGCAAAGTCGATACTTTTATTTTGCTTTTCTTGTACTGCATAGATACGACGAATTAGGTTCATCGCATCTATAATTAATAAACAAGCACTCATATTAGGTTTTAATCTTATAGCAAGGGGTGTAAACCGTTCCTGGTAGTTTCATTCGCCCTTGTTCAATGAAACTCTTTAATAATTTGTCTACGCGCTGCATTAGATCTTTTTCGCCAGTTAACAAAAATGGACCATTTTCTTCAATGGATTTTATGCCTTCATCTTTTACATTACCACCAACGATCCCAGAAAAAACACGACGTAGATTGGATGCAAGTTGATCTTTTGGCTGATCGCGATGCAAAACCAGGTTTGCCATATTTTCATGATTGGGAATAAAAGGGACTTGGAAGTCATGGTCGATTTTCAATGTCCAATTAAAGGAATAAGCATCACCAATCGCTTTGCGATACTCTTTAACACGGCGCATGGATTTTTTAATGAGCTTGGCGACTAATGGCGCATCGTCAATAATGATTTGATAATGCTGCTGTGCTTCCTGCCCTAATGTATTCACAATAAAGTCATCAATAGCTTTAAAGTAATCAACACTGCTGGCTGGCCCGGTTAACACGATAGGTAAGGGCTGACGTTTATTTTCAGGGTGCATCATAATACCTAGAATATAAAGCAACTCTTCCGCTGTTCCTGGGCCGCCAGGAAAAATAACGATGCTATGGGTAAAACGCACAAAAGCTTCTAAGCGCTTTTCAATATCAGGTAAAATAACTAGCTCATTAACAATCGGGTTCGGTGGCTCAGCGGCAATAATTCCAGGCTCGGTTAAACCAATATAACGACCATTATTAACACGTTGTTTTGCGTGTCCTACTGCGGCGCCTTTCATCGGACCTTCCATGGCTCCTGGGCCGCAACCAGTACAGATGTTAAGCTCACGTAACCCTAATTGATTGCCAACTTCTCGAGTATACGCAAATTCAATATCATTAATAGAATGTCCTCCCCAACAAACGACGACACTGGGTTCAACACCGGCTTTGAGTACATTAGCATTACGCAAAATTGAAAAAACTAAGCTGGTCGCTTGTTCACTGTTGAACGCTGATGGAGGGTTGGGCTGTAATTGTGTGTTGACATATAAAAGGTCACGTAAGACTGAAAACAGGTGATCTTGCATGCCTCTGATTAACTCTCCGTCTATGTAGGCATCTTCAGGTGGGTTTAATAGTTCTAATATGACGCCACGTTCCTGGTGGAGTACATTGATTTGAAAGTCTTTATGTTGTTCAAGGATCTCTTTACTGCTGTCGGTATGGCTACCTGACTTTAATACTGCTAAAGAGCAATTTCTAAATAATTGATAAACTTCGCAAGAGGCGCTGTATTTAAGTTGGTTTACTTCTAACTGAGATAATAGCGCCATGCTACCAACGGGACTGATATGTGAAATCATAGCTTCTCCTTTTGACTGTGCATTAAGACTAACTTAGTTAAGTAGAGATGCCATCAAAAAGTACCACTTATTTATTAAATAATTGAAATAGCTACAGACTTTACTAGGTGTACAGCTTAGATAACAGTCATTCTGTGTAAATAACAATATGTCGAAGGTGCTCTATATGCGCTGAGAAGTTTAGCTTTATGTCTACTATCTGTTGAATTTTATTCGTCATCAGTCGCTGTTTTTTCTATAAAGATGACGCGATCTTTGCCTTCTGCTTTTGCTTGATATAATGCAGCATCAGCACGTTCAAAGGCTTCATCTTGATCATCACTTGAAACTAAAGTGGTAAAACCAACTGAGATGGTGATGATTAAGTTTTCTTCTTTAAATCTGAAAGTGATTGCTTTAATACGATCTCGTAATTTATTTAATACAAACTGCGCTTTCTGTTGGCTTATTTCTGGTAATAATAAGGCAAATTCTTCACCACCAAATCGGGCGATATAACCCGTTTTACGAACTGATTTCTGTAATGTTTGCGCGATCGCATGTAGGACTTTATCACCTGCTAAATGGCCGAAATTATCATTAATGCTTTTAAAGTTATCGATATCGATTACTGCCATTTGTAGTGGATTTTCATAACGTTTTAAACGGGTTATTTCAATGTCTAGACGTTCGCTCCAAGCCGCTCTATTGGGGATTTTAGTTAAAAAGTCGACATGTAATTGTTTAGTCTGGTGTTTGAGTGTTTTTTGATAGCTCTGCGTTTCACTTTGTAGCTCTTTAATTTGTCTCACAATGCCTTGAAACTTATGGCGAAATTTTTGTTCTTTCTTTTTCTCTTGTTCAGCAATTACATTTTCCACTTCACTCACGTAGCTTGTAATGTAGTTACGTAAACTATCGATATCTTGTGCTTCTTCACTTTGCTGCTGTAGAGTTTTTGCACTCTTTTCTATCGACACAAAGGTATCTTTTTGTTGCGTAAAACCGGCTTCAGTTGCATTTAAGGTTTTTGCAAAATTTAGATAAAATTCGGTTAAGCTATCATTAAGCGTATATAAAAAGTGACGAGAAGAACTACGCTCCTCACGTGTACTATTAATGATTAGATTAATAACCTGTAAACAATGATGAGGCAATTGAAAAGGATCACTTTCGTTGTTAATACTAAGACGTAGCTTTTCAAGATCTTTTACATAAGCTTCACCGACATCTAACTCCAAGATTACTTGCTGCAGTTCTTCATTAATAAATTCTACATCACCCTTGTTATTATCGTCAGATTGCATCGAACGTTTACTCAGTTCTATCACTGCGCGTTGATAAATTTTGATCAGTTCTTTTAATTCAACTTGATGCTCAATAATAGTGTAAGGGATTTCTCCATTTTGTATTTCTAGGAGTCGACCTTTGATGGCATCTGATAAAGAATCTATTTGTTGCAATTGTGTGACCGAGTGACGAGAAATTAAGCGCCCCTCAGAGAGTTTGTCATCTAAATTATTTGGGAGCGTTGCTAATTGTACAACGCATTCATCGAATAGATCATTTTCGTTTTCGTCGGTGGACGTTGTTTGTAATTTTTTTAGGAATCGGATTTGATATTTATCAAAAGCTTTATCTTGGCGGTAAATTCGTTTGAATAATTGTTGTAATAAGCTTGTTAGCGCCAATGATGCCATGAATATAATCCTTTAATATTTACAGTTTTTTAATGTTAGCTTTTATTGTTTTTATTAAAAATTACAATGGCTTAACGACTAATTTCAGGCCACGTAATAGGGGTTTTAGGATGGCTGGTTTTCAATTTTACTATTCCTTTATCGATTCCTGCTTGACCTAATAGCCATAAATCTCCATCAAAGAATGCAGGTTGAATTTTTTCGATTGCATATAATTCTAACCAGCTACTTTCGTGGACTGTTTCTCTTATTTGACAAGCACCAAATAATGCTAAACAAGTGATGTTAAGCATGCGTTCCGGTGCTATTGCACGAGTAACATTGTTTAAAAAGGGAAAAGCCACGATGCCTGTTGAAACTCTCCCATCTAAATCATAATTTTCTGCAAATTTTTGAAAGAAATATTCAATATCTTGTGCAAATTTTTTCGCTTCACCATGATGTTCTTGTTCAGCAATAAATAGTAGTTGATTATCTCTGACTTGACTAATTTGTGTATGCTGAGAAAAGTTGTTTTTTAATTCTTGTCCTAAGGCGAACTCTATTTTCTCTGCACTGAACAAACCTTTTGAACCGTTTAAATTGCTTAAAAATGGAATATGAACCAAAGCATAAAACAGAGGACGTCCTTGATATTGTTGATCATATTCCTGTGCTTGTTGCGATATTAAACGTGTTCTAGGGTGATGTAACCATTTTTTTCGCGTTATTTGTTCTCTAATCACGAGTTTTTTATGGCGGATAAATATGAATAATGTAAATAATACTGTAACACCTAATAACGCCAGTACAATGTATGCAATATTTTTAAAGCGATTATTTTTGAGTAATAACTCATTATTTTTGGTTTCTAGTTGGATTTGTTGCTGTGTTTGCTCAATGAGTTGAAATTGTTCATTAATTTTTAATTGCTGCAGCGCAAATAGTTTTTCTTTAATTGCATTTTGCAAAGAGTGAAAGTTTTTAAAGTGAAAATTGGCTTGCTGATGATCACCGGATAATTCATAGCTTAGAGCGAGCATTTCAAAAGCCTTTACGCGTAGTTCTGGAAATCTATCCTTGGCCAAGGTTAATACACTTTCTAATTGTAGAATTGCCAAGCCGGTATCTTGACTACGAATGTTTAATTGCGCCAATAATAAAGTGCTTTCTGTTTCTTGTTCAAGACGGTGTAATTTTTGAAAATGATGACGTGCATTTTGCAAATATTTTTGTGCTAATTCGGCATTCTTTTTTAAGTCGTAAGGCATTGAAGCATAAGTTCTTCCAAGCTCTAAATAGGTGTAAGCAAGTAACATTTTATGCTTTTTTTCTACTAGTTCAAACGCATTAAATAAGTAGATGATCGCTTGATTATATTCTTTGTTTTGGCGCTTTAAAATTGCAAATTTTAATAGGCTATCTGCCTGTTGCACATAATTGTCTGTGGGTAATAAAAGCTCTACACGCTGACTAGCAAAATCCATTGCTTGTGTGTAACGATGTTTTTGTTGATAAAGATTGGATAAACTTTCTTTCACTAAACTGCTTAATTTAATCAGTTTAAGTTGGTCAGCCATTTCGTTCGCTGTTCGAAAGTTGGAAATAGCTAATTGTTGCTGATTTATTTGATCGTAATAATGACCATAATAATAAGCTAACCAGGCAACTAACTCTTTATGCTTGGTATTTTTTATGTTCTTTTTGACTTGACTTAATGACTCATTCGCTAGTTGATATTGGTGCGTCGCTAACGCGAGTTTAGCGATAGTTAAATGAATAATATCGACTAGATTTGACTTGTTTGCATGCTTTTTATCTTTCATGAACTCAAGTGAGTTAAACATCATTTTTATCAGCGCTTCATTACTCAGTTGTGGGCGCTCAGACTCTGGTATTTCGCTCGCAATGATATTTAAAGTTCTGATTTCATCAGGGGTGACACTTGGCGTTTTTAGCAAAGGGATCAGTAACGCTAAGCTATTTTCGTAGTCTGCAAGTTCTGCATAACAAGAGGCTAATAATTGTGAAGGTGCGTGATTAGGAATGCGTTTGGTAGAGGTCAACCTATTCTTAGGCATAGTGCCTTCAGCATAAGTGGGCAGTACTTCTACCTTATTCATAAATTTATTTACGGAGCTAATGCATTTTAAAGGTTCAAGTTGACGCGTTTTATAACTTTCTTTGATTGAAGCAGGGATAAGCGCCCCCGATAATTCAAGGGACCATAGGGGGTGGCTAACAGAAAGTAAAAGGCAGCTAAACAATACTCTTGAAAACAAACGCATTAATAATTAAAACCTCATTATAAAATAGTGGCGGTACAACTAAATAATTTAAGTAAGTGCAACATAACATGTAAAAACGTGAACAGTTGCACTTCTGCTCATAATACTGACTTTATTAATAAAACTACTGGCGTATTAAGCGTATATTATTAATCGGAAATTCCATTGATGTACTACGTAAAGGGTTAATATCTAAACCACCTCTACGTGTATATCTCGCATAAACGGTTAACGATGTTAACGAACCATACTTCATTAAATCACAGAAAATACGCTCTACACATTGCTCATGGAATTCATTATGTTGGCGAAATGAAATTAAATATCGCAACAACTTTTCATGGTCGAGTGATTTACCCGTATAGCTTATTTCAACACTTGCCCAATCTGGTTGGCTTGTGATTAAACAGTTTGATTTTAATAAGTGTGAGTAGAGTGTTTCCGTTACCGTGGTATCTGAACTAATACCTGTTAATAATGACGGTAACAGTTGATACTGGTCAACTTCAATATCTAACTCATCTAGGTTAACGCCGCTAAAAGTACCCAGTGATTCGTTAATAATATCTAGTTTCGCATTAAGGTTGACGCTAACAGGGGAGTTGGCGCAGGCTGATAAGTCTGCTGTTAATATTGCTTGTACCGCCGCAACGGACTCAAATTTACTTTGATTAAAGCTGTTTAAGTATAATTTAAAGGATTTTGATTCTATCAAAAATTCACTATCAAAAGGGACTTTAACAACTCCCGTTGCCACCATCGGTTTGCCTTTGCTATTTAACCAGGAAAGTTCGTAAATATTCCATAGGTCAAAGCCATGAAAGGGTAGCGAAGAAGCATCTAAGTTAAGCTCATTGCGATTTAAACTACGTGGTACTCCTTGTAACAAGGATTGATCGTAGTGGCATTTATACTCTGTGACTTTACCTAAAGATAAGTTTTGTAATGCTTCATCTTGGTTATAAAGTGTTGAATTTGGCATGGAACATCCCATTTAGAGGAAAGCGTTGTCAGAAAAACAAGACAAGACTGCCCGAATAGTTACAATATGCCGTATTGTAACTAAAAAGAAGAATTATTCGAGCTATGAATACAGATACACAACAGCAGTTATTCGCATTATATCAACGCCATCGACAATTATGGCAATCAACAGAGCAGACTTTACCGACTCAATTTTTTGACCCTGAGTGGTCGTCACCTTGTCAGGTCGGTAACGTTGAGGATGATAAAATCACATGGCAAGCAGTGCCGAGAGAGCAAAAAGCTAACCTGAATAATATTGAGCAAGCACTGGAAGTGACTTTACATCCTTCTATTGAAGATCTTTTTTGCAGTGCTTATAGCGACCATATCAGTTGCGAGTTTGAAGGGCATCCTGTTGAACTTATTCAAGTGTGGAATGATCAAGACTTTAATCTGTTGCAAGAGAATATGATTGCCCACTTTATGATGCAAAAACGTTTAAAAAAACCGGCATCCATGTTTATTGCAACCTGTAGCGATGAGATGCAAGTCATTTCTATTTTAAATGAAACAGGGCAAGTGCAATTAGAAACCTTAGGTAAAAAACAAGAAGCAGTTTTAGCGGAATCGCTAGCCGAGTTTTTAGAAAAATTAACCCCTGTATTGACTGAACAGCAAGATTAAAGGTGAGTAGGTGGCTTTAAGCTAATTGCTTTTTCTGTTCGCCAACAGCACTTAATGTACAGTAACAGAGTTAACAGCTAGTAGTGAAAAAGTGCAGTACTAAAGGTGCATGAATAAAAAAGCGCTTAGCGTATAGTACGCTAAGCGACCATGAACAGTAACGCCATTAACTTATTGAACGTTAGATAATAGCTTAGGGTTAATCACTAGGTTTCTTACTCCATGCGCATGATCTTCTTGATACACGTTGCTTTGTAACCAGGTGCCGACAGTATTGATATCAACTTTGAGTACGTTAGGGCGAACACTCCAAGTCACTTGAAAAGGAGACCCTATTTCGTTATAACCGGGACCGGTTGTTGAACCAAGGTACTCTATTGGATCGCCAGTATTGGTTGGAATGTTTAGTGCTTGTTGGTAATTGCCTGATTTAGCATCTTCTGTTAATTGCACAAAGTTAAGTGCTTGTTTATCGTTTACTAAGACAAATACTTGTGTTTCAACACGTAATTGCGGATTTTTTGTTGGGCTTGCTAAACATGCGCCTAATGTTGGGCCAGGGTTAACTTTTGCTGTTGAATAAACATAATGGACTTCAATTGTATCACCTGAAACTAAGTGGCCATGTGCATTTTTACCAATCTCTGTCTTGATTGGTAATAATTCACTCTCTGTCAATGATCCTGAAAATTTGTAACCACTATTATTGCCTTCGCCATCTCCATTACCGGCATACTCAGTGAACTCCCCACCTTTATGTTCCGCATTTCTATGAAAATGAATATTACATAAGTTCATTTCAGTATATGCGGGGGCTTTTGTAAAAAGTTGCTGGTTGCTGCCGTTTAAATGGTCTATATCTCGAGGGGATTGTGGACCAAAACCTTTGTCCGAGGTGTTTTTCTCAAGTGCAATACGTTGCTCTTTAATAACGTTATCTGTTACTGAGTGATGATGATTTTGTTCTGCAACGACAGAAAAAGGTAACGTTGCAGCTGCATAGGCGATAAATAAATAGGCTTTCATTAGTATGTTTCCAGTATTGATAGGAGCTGTTTTCCAGTGGTCAACTGAAAAAGGCTTTGAATGTGGTGTTGGTAATATTCACTGACCGTTGTATTCATTTAATATCACCATTCTTTGCTATAAATTAACCTGTATTGGCTGTCATGTTGTTGGTTAATGCGCTGTATAATATGAAAATTAAACACCCAAATAAATAACTAGGCGCCTGAAAATACGATAAACTAGACTTCTATTGTTATTAATCAAGTTAGTGCCTTTATGTTACGAAATTTTTTCTTGTCGATCCCGATTAGCTTACGGTTTATGTTGCTGTCAGCTTTCTCTTTTGCATTGATGACCGCATGTGTGAAGCTGGTAAGCACTCATAATATCCCTGTCTTTGAAATCGTTGCTGCTCGCGGCATTATTTCATTGTTGATTAGTTATGTTGATATTAAACGTAAGAAAATCCCTGTGTGGGGGAATAACAAAACGCTGCTTATCGCTCGTGGGGGTGTGGGGACGTTAGCGCTAATTTGCGTCTATTATGCGGTCACGACTTTACCTCTAGCTGAAGCCACATTATTGCAATATTTGTATCCTGTATTTACTGCTTTGTTAGCTTTTTTCTTTCTGAAAGAAAGGATCCAGCGTTCAACATTAATTTGTATTGTGCTTTGTTTATTTGGGCTATTGGCCATGGTGATGCCGAATTTATCGGTCACAGGGGAAGCTGTTTTACCTTGGTTTAGTGTTTGTGCTGCATTATTAGGTGCATTAGGCAGTGGTACCGCTTATGTATTAGTTAAACGCTTAAGTCAATCCGAAGACAGCTCCGTGATCATCTTTTATTTTCCCCTGATTGCCTTACCATTATCCATTATCTTATTAGGCGATAATTTTGTTATGCCCAATACTGAAGCGTTGATTTTATTATTGTTTGTAGGCATTTTTACACAAATTGGGCAGGTCGGCTTAACTAAAGCTATGCAAAGTGAAGTTGCTGCTAAAGTCAGTGCTTTTTCTTATGTGCAAGTTGTATTCTCCGCTATCCTTGGGGTCATCGTTTTCAATGAAGTACCTTCTATTTGGACTTTAATTGGAGGCTCTTTAATTGTGTTAGGTGCATTAGTGAATGTTTTTGGTAAGAAGACAAAATCATAAATAATCACCCATTTAAAATTTATTTTAGAGCGAGATTAAGCTTCTACTCCTAATTATTCAGTACGTTATATGCTGTAAAAGTAAAATTAAGCGGATTTTTATTTTACATGTCATGAATTGAACAAAAAGAAACAAAGAAACGATTGTTTTTATAGTACTATGAACGGTTATACCTTTTGATATAAGCACTGATTATTGTTTTATTAATACACTACTTAGTTAAAAGGCACTATAAGTGAGGCGCTATAGATGTAGCCGTTATTCGTTTGATGAATTGCCTGGGCATATATTCAATACTAATGAGTGTATGCTTCTATCTCACTATTACTCAGTGTAACTATTATCTATGAAGGTGATGACTGGGTAATACTGTTTCTGCTTTTTAGCTCTTTATTTAATTAAATGGCATTTAGCTCAATCAATTAAAATATTAGAAAACAAATTATATAAATGAAAATACCTAAAAGAATTCAACCATTAGTTGACGATGGCATCGTCGATAATGTATTACGCCAGTTAATGAGCGGCAAAGAAGCAACGGTTTATGTTGTTCAATGTGGTGATCAAGTTCGTTGTGCAAAGGTTTATAAAGAAGCGAGCAAACGTAGTTTTAAAAATGCGGTTTTGTACAATGAAGGGCGAAAAGTCCGAAATGGTCGAAATGCACGTGCAATGCAAAAAGGCTCTAAATTTGGGCGTGAACAACAAGAAGAAATTTGGCAGAGTACTGAAGTTGATGCGTTGTATAAATTCGCCGATGCAGGGATTCGTGTGCCTACGCCTTATGGGTGTTTTGGTGGCGTGTTGATCATGGAACTGATCACAGATGCCGAGGGTTATGCTGCTCCACGCTTAAATGATGTCACCTTGTCTCAAGAGAAGGCAATGATTGATCACGCTAAAGTGATGGACTATGTGGTTCGTATGCTCAGTGTGGGAGTGATCCATGGTGATTTATCTGAGTTTAATGTGTTGGTGGATGCAGAAGGCCCCGTGATTATTGACCTACCACAGGCTGTAGATGCGGCTGGTAATAATAATGCTAAGAAAATGTTGTTACGTGATGTCAATAACATGACACAGTATTATTCTCAATTCGCACCAGAACTAGCCCAAACACGCTATGGCGAAGAAATTTGGTCTATTTTTGAAACGGGCGAATTATCACCTAAAACAATATTAACAGGGCGATTTGTTGACTCTGATATTAATGCTGACGTTGATGGCGTACTGCATGAAATTAATGCCGCTCGAGAAGAAGAACTAGATCGTTTAGACCGTATTTCTGACGTTGATTAACATTTTATTGATTAGCGTAAACCTCGTAATATAAATAGTGGGTTACGCTACTTGATTGGAACCACTTCAGTAACAGGCCCACTGCGGCGATTTATTCGTCATTTCAAACATAACCTGAACTCAAACCTCAACTCAAACTTCGACCTCTAATATACTTAGTATTTTGTTATACAGCGTGACAACTAAGTCGCTTTGATTTCTATTTTGATTGAGGCTAGGATGGCTAATTGATACTGGATTAGTCTTTACACTCAAAAGCCCAGTATTAAATCACCTCCGTTTTTTTATTCCTATAGGTTGAAATATGATCGCAACAGTTAAACACTTTATAAGTTCCCTAATACCTAATGAACACCCTGAGTTCGATAATACCCTCGCCATTGCTTCTCTATTGTGTGAGGTTTGTATTGCAGATCATCACTTAAGCGCGGATGAGAAAATAGTTGCTACTCGTTCGCTTGAAAAAGTACTTGATGTTAATGCCGAGAAAGCGGCGGAATTATTAAACGTAGGTATGCAGGAAGCTAAAAGTAGCCAATCTGTGTTTGATTTTACTTCTCAGCTTGGAGATTTAGAGCGCGAGCAACGTATCGGCTTGATTAAGGCCATGTGGCAAGTCGCTTATGCTGATGGGTATCTAGATGAGCTGGAAGAGGCCTTAATCCGTAAAGTCGCTAAGCTAATTTATGTTAATCATAGTGATTTTATTCGTACTAAACTCGCTGTTATGCCACAGTAGCTCGAATTTTTTAAGATTGAATTCTTGATTGTTAGTTAATTTGATTTAAATTTTTATGGGGAATGATTATGTCTCAATCAACGTTGCAAATGGTTAAAAATTACCATCAGCAAACAAAACATAGGCCAGGCGCTTATGCTCGCTCAGCGGGATATATGGATTGGGCAAATCAACCCTTGCCTTATCGTTTATACGAAGGGACAGAGAAAATATATCTTCCTTTAAATCAAGAGGTTGCTAGCTCCCCCATTGAGTATATCTTTCAAGTATCACCTGCTTCACCTGCGCCTATTTCAGTAAGCAGCATTGCGTCACTATTGCAAAACAGTTTAGGTTTATCTGCGTGGAAGTCTTATAACGGAACGGAGTGGGCATTACGTATTAACCCTTCAAGCGGTAATCTGCATCCCACTGAATGCTATTTATTATTACCTGAATCACAAGAGTTACCTGAATTATCTGATTCGCAAGAGCTAAAAAAGAAAACCGTACATAGCCTACATTACAATCCTTATATTAATTGTTTAGAGAAACGTGCGCGACTCGCAGATGTTAAGGCTGACTTTTTACAGGATACGACCGGTTTTGCGATTGTTTTAACTAGTATTGCATGGCGCGAAGCTTGGAAATACGGTGAGCGGGCTTATCGGTATTGCCAACATGATTTAGGTCATGCGTTGGCTGCTTTGAATATTGCCGCCAACTTAAATGGTTGGAAAATTGAAGTGTTAGATGAGTTGTCGAACTCTGCTATATCAGCATTGTTAGGCCTTAATCAGTCTCCTCATGCAGCGCAAGAAACTGAATATGTCGATTGTGTTTGTTGGGTAAGCGCACAACCTAGCGATTTACAGAAAGTAAAAGAATGGATAAATGCACTCTCTGACTTTGATTATATGCATCAAAGTAACCAGTTAAGTCATTCGTATCAAGAATGGCCGGTTATTGAAGATGTTTTTAAAGCAAGCCATCAGCAAAATATTTCATTTATTAAAGAAGATCCTGCAACGTTATCTTCACCTGTTTTAAATCCAGATGTTGCGATTCTCAATGCTAATGTTGCTACTGTCAATTCGAATCTTACTGCTAGCAATAAAAGCTCTGAGTCAGTAGAGCAAAGTGCTGAACACTTAATTTTACAACGTCGAAGTGCTCAAAGTTTTGATCGCGAAGCTAGCTTTATATCCAGTGAACTATTTTTAAAGCAATTACACAATACATTACCGACCCAAAGTGTTCCATTCTCTGTCTTGCCACAAACGGCTCAAGTTCATTTACTGTTATTTGTTCATCATGTGCAAGGTCTTGATGCTGGATTATATATTTGGGTGCGTAACCCAATGCATTTACAGGATCTAAAGTCAGCAATGAAGCCGGAGTTTCTATGGCAACCCTGTTTTATAGAACAACCGTTATATGTGCTGAAAAAAGGCGACTTTAGACGCATTGCTAAAGCCCTTAGTTGTGAGCAAAATATTGCCGCAGATGGTGCCTATAGCCTTGGTATGCTAGCGCGTTTTGAAACAAGCTTAAGTCATTCAGCTAGCCAGTACCCATTATTATTTTGGGAAACTGGGTTGATTGGTCAAGTACTGTATTTAGCCGCTGAAAGAGAGGGATTAAGAGGAACAGGAATTGGATGTTTTTTTGATGATCAAGTCCATGACTTAGTTGGATTAAAAGATCAACAATGGCAAAGTTTGTATCATTTTACTGTGGGTAAAGCGATTGACGATAAACGTATTTCAACCAAACCTGCCTATTTTCATTTGCAAGCTAAAGCAGATGGCGAGTCTTATAGCAGTAAATAATCGACTTATTTTTCAGACTAGCAATAAATTTTAAAAGGGGATTATGATGACTTTATTGAGCCAACAAACCTGCCAAGCATGTAATGCCAGTGCACTTTTACTACAAGATGAGCAGATCAAGGTGTTATTCACTGAATTACAAGCGCAATCAGCAAAGAGTCAACAATGGCAATTAGTTGAAGATCAAGGCGTGCTGAAGTTAGCTTGTGAATTCCCCACTAAACGTTATCAACATTCGATAGCCTTTGTTAACCAGATAGCTGAATTAGCCGAGTCAGTGAATCATCATCCTTTACTGGTGGTTGAGTATGGTGTGGTAACGGTGCAGTGGTGGAGTCATATCATCAAAGGTTTACACCGTAATGATTTTATTATGGCTGCTAAAACGAGTGAATTATTTTCTGCAATGACGTTAAATAGAAACTAAATATGGTTAATTAACCTCGTTAATTAATGTTGTTACAACATCCTATGCTCGTTATCTCCCGCGATAAAACGAGACGGCTTAAAGCAAGATGTGAGGCGGGAGAGATAATAAAGCCCCCTCAATTTGTGAAGTGACCCCGTTAAGTTGAGCGATGTTTAAATCGCTTTAATGAGTGTTCTAGCTTCAACTATTCATCCTTCTAAACAAGATGGTAATTCACCCTTATAGATAAGACGGTAATAAAAACCGGACTTTTTTATAACATTTTCTTAAATAACAGGTCGGTTTGAATATCTCCACCCATATCAAAACCATGTTCTCCAAATTGCTCAAATCCCATCTTTTTATAAAAGGTAAGTGCCGTATCATTATGTTCCCACACGCCTAACCAAAGATATTTTTTATCTTGTTGTTGAGCTCGTTCAATCGAAAAGTTGATCAACTGTTTACCTAAACCTTGTGATAAGAAGTTTTTTAGCAGGTAAATTTTTTCAACTTCTAATGCCTGTGGATCCAACACATCCGTTTGTGCATTATTTATATTCAATTTTAAAAAGCCTGCGGGGGTTGTTTTTTTATCGTTGGCATAAATGAAATAAAATTCAGAGTGCTGCTGTTGTAACTGTTCTGATAGTTTTTTTATATTTAACGATTGCTCAAAATATTTTTGTAGTAAAGCTTCACTGTTACTGTCAGTAAAGGTTTCATGGTAGGTCTTAATTGCTATTTCTTGTAACAGATGTACTTGTTGTAAAGTACATCTTTGTATGTTTTTGTATAACATGCTGAATATCTGCCTTTATTTGAACGTATAAATAGTTAGATAAATATTGTAACGAACAATTTAAGGTTTTACATAGGCTTATTTACTTGACGCTTTAATCGCTTACTCGCATTCTTACATAATACTATTTATTCTATTTTTATTTACTAGAGGCAATCATGACGCTTATTTTTGATGGACCTGAAGAGGGGCCTTTATTTGTTTTTTCACATGGTGCAGGAGCGCCATTAACGTCAGACTTTATGGAGAAAGTGAGTGTGGGTCTGGCTGAACAAGGCATTCGAGTTGCTCGCTTTAATTTTAATTATATGCAGCAGCGAGTTGAAACGGCGAGCCGACGCCCACCTGAGCGCGCCCCAATGTTAATAAAGCAGTTTGACGATGTCATCGCCTCATTGAAGCAACCGATGGTGATTGGCGGGAAGTCAATGGGGGGCCGAATGGCAACGTTAGTGGCTGCTGAACCGACTGGCGCCTATCTGCAACATGTTAAAGGCATTGCCTGTTTAGGTTATCCATTTCATCCGCAAGGTAAACCAGAAAAATTACGCGTGGAGCATTTAGCTGCGATTAAACAACCTGTTGCCATTATTCAGGGAACACGTGATAAGTTAGGCGGCCAAGAAGAAGTATTAAGTTATGGTTTGCCTGAGCGTTTTAATTGGTTATGGTTAGAAGATGGTGACCATGACTTCAAACCGAGAGTAAAAAGTGGTTTGACTCATCAACAGCACATTCAATCTTGTATCGACTTTCTTGCTGCTTATATTAAAGACTGTCTTAAGTAATCATTGCGTGTGTTATTTTACTTTTTAATACTAAAAAAATTAAAATATTCACGGTTAGCTCAATAAAGTTACTTAATCTTGTTTTTTTGTAAAAGAAGTGTGGATGTATGGTTGAATATTTTTTAGAATCTAGCTCCGGCCAACACCTAAGCAATAATGCTTATGCTTTTCATTCGTTGTTGCAGAAAGCATTTAGATACAGAAGGGATTTACATGTCAATTGATATCAAACCGTTAGCTGTTGCAGAACGTAACGCTTGCCCAGCAGAATTTAGTTTTGGCGAAGTATTTGCCGATCACATGTTTACACAGTCATTTGAACCTACTAATAAATGGTCAAATGCAGAAATTAAACCTTATCAAATGCTACAACTGGATCCTTCTGCTTCAGTTCTACATTACGGCCAAGAGATTTTTGAAGGTTTAAAAGCGTACCGTACTGAAAATGGCGAGATTAATTTATTCCGTCCGCGTGAAAACTTTAAACGTTTTAACCGTTCAGCTGCACGTATGGTCATGCCAGAAGTTGATGTTGAATTTCACTTAAAAGCAGTGACTGAATTATTAAAAATAGATAATCAATGGGTACCTGAAAAAAATGGTACTTCGCTATATATCCGCCCAACGATGGTAGCAACGGGAGCTAAATTAGGCTTAGGCGCAAGTGATAAATACCTACATTTTATTATCACTGGACCTGCAGGGGCTTATTTTAAAAATGGTTTCTCACCTGTTTCTGTGTATGTTGCAGATAAATATCGTCGCGCAGTTGTTGGTGGGGTTGGTGAAGCTAAAACCGGCGGTAATTACGCGGCTAGTTTGTACATGTCGGAAGATGTTGCAAAGCGCGGTTATTCACAAGTGCTTTGGTTAGATGCGGTACACGGTAGATATATTGAAGAAGTAGGCGCAATGAATATCTGTTTTGTTTACGGAGATCATATTGTGACCCCTAAACTAAGCGGTAGTATTTTACCGGGTATTACCCGTGACTCTATTTTACAGTTGGCACCTTCTCTAGGGTACACAGTATCTGAAGAGCAAATCGCCATTGAAGATATTCTAGCGGATATCAGAAGTGGTAAAATTACTGAAGCCTTTGGTTGTGGAACTGCAGCAGTTATTTCACCTGTTGGTCAATTATGTTGGAAAGACGAAGATTACTTTATCAATGATAATAAAGCAGGTACGGTTTCTCGTAATTTATACGATGAGCTAACGGGCATTCAATACGGTTTACGTGAAGATAAATTTGGTTGGATTGAAAAAGTTAACTACTAAACGTTAATGCCAATTTAAAATTAACTCCCCATCTAAAAAAGGCGCTCATTAGCGCCTTTTTTATTGATCAAAATAATACACACTGTGAAAATAGTGTAGTCATGTAGTTGTTTAAATAGTTGATTAATATATTTCTTTAGAGATAACCTTAGCTTGAGATTGAGCTTACTTTTTATCGATAAAGCTAAAGCTAAAGCTTAAACTAAAGCGACATTATTAATCTGATACTGATATGCATTCCAATAGCTACTTATCAATTGCATTCGCGACACTATTACAAATCATTTCTCTGATCCATTTATGACCGGGTTCATCGCTATTACGTTGATGCCATAACAATACATAGGCCATTTCTGAAAAAGAAAACGGTAATGGGATTTGCTTAAGTGGATATAACTTTTGGGCATGCGGCACAAAGCTTGAGGGTAGTGTAAAGATTAAGTCACTGTGAGCACAAACACTCGCCCCACCATAAAAGTCAGGTAACGTACTAATAATATTGCGTTGTTTACCTTGTTTCTCTAAAAAGTAATCGATTGCCCACCATTTATTGCCTTCACAAGAAACCTGTATGTGATTATATTGAAGGTAACTATCAATATCCCAATGTCCCTTTTTTATGCTCTCTAACACCGGATGATTTTCATTTACTAAACAAGTTTGCTGATCGTGAAACAAGATAGTATGCGCAATGCCATCGGGTAGGATTTCCGTTTTTAATCGCGGATCATCATAGAAGTCTATTCCAGTAATACCAAAATCAACTTTACCTTGTTGCAATGACTGCATTGAGTTTTCCATCCAACTTAAAATATCAAGGTGTACATGACTTGCTTGTTTTAATAATGGGCCAATAAAATAAGGTAACAATGTTGCATAAGCACTTTCCAGCATACTGATTGAAAAGTGTCTGTCGCTACTGGACGGATCAAAGCGAGGGGCTTGAGTTAACTGATATAAGTTTTGTAACAAACTAGGCAATTTTTGTTGTAGTTGTAATGCATGCGCTGTCGGTTTTAAGCCGTGTGCTGTTCTGCTAAATAAAGGATCTTGCAAGCTAATCCTTAATCGATTGAGGCTTTTGCTTAATGCAGATTGACTGAGGTTCAAGCGAACCGCTGCACGTGTAACACTTTCTTCTTCTAAAAGTACTTGTAAAACAACTAATAAATTTAGGTCAATACGCATTAACTTATCAATATTCATAGATATTCCCATAGAGAATGTAAGATCTGAAATAATATCATTTCTGTTCATATCATAGCTGATTTACACTGCGATTCGTATTACCTATTATTGATTTTAATATTTTAATTCTGCTACGTTAGCCATAGTAAGGCGAAGTTAGCTTATTAGATATTTTCCAGTTGGCCCATTTTTTATAAAAGAGATTGAGATGACCCGTAAGCTATTACCTATTCTAATGTTCATGGTGGTGTTAAGCCCACTGGCAATAGATATTTATTTACCTTCGATGCCACAAATGGCGCAAGAGTTTTCTGTGTCGGATACGCAGGTGCAATCTACTTTAGTACTGTTTATCTTTGCGATGGGAATAGGGCAGATCTTAATTGGTCCTTTAGCGGATCGCTTTGGTCGTCGTCCTATTGCTTTGTTTGGTATTTGTGCGTACATAGCAAGTAGCTTGTTAGCGGCTTTAGTCGTCGATTTTCAATATTTACAATTAGCCCGCGTATTACAAGGTGTTGCTGCTTGTGCAACTTCGATTGTTGTTTTTAGTGCAGTGAGAGACCGATTTAATGCACAACAAAGTGCACACTATTACAGTTATTTAAATGGTGTTATTTGTGTCATACCTGCATTAGCGCCTACCTTAGGTGGCTTACTTGCATTACAGTTTGGCTGGCGTTCAACGTTTATTTTTATGGCTTTATATGCGGTCGTTGTGTTATTGATAGTGGCTTTTAAATTACCTGAAACTCGTCCTGAACATAGTAATAATAGTGCTGCTTTATATCGTTGGGCGCGTTATCAACCTATTTTAGCGAATAGCCATTTTGTTTTTTATGCGCTAACTTGCATGATAGCAATGGCCAGTATTTTAACGTATGTATCTTACGCGCCAAGTTGGATCATTAACCATTTGGGCTTGGATGAGCTGACTTTTAGTTACTTATTTGGGTTTAACGCCATTGTTAATATTAGTGCGTGTTTTCTTGCGCCTAAAGTGATTAAAAAACTAGGTAATCATACAACCGTCACTGTTGCATTGTGGGTGATGGTCTTATCTGCTGTTTTACAGGTTGCGTTTCAGCAACTGCCTGTAACTACGGCTTTATTAGGTGGATTGTACTTTATGATCCCAATGCTTTTTTTATGTATTGGTTTCGCATTGTTATTAGGGCCTGCAACGTCAATGGCGTTGAGTGCTTTTGGAGAACGAGCGGGAACTGCCAGTGCTATCTTAGGTTGTATGCAAATGAGTGGAGCCGCTTTATTAACGGGCTTATTACAACAAACAAACCTGACTGCACCTTATGCAAATGCGGTAATGATCGGTGCTGGTAGCTTAGTTTTATTGATTACTATGTTTTTACCACAATATAAACATTGGCACCAAGAGCAAGTGAGTTATAGCTAAAAGGTTGCGCGAGTAGGTACATTGGGGCACTAATCCCTGACTACCAGGTTAGCTTGTCAGACTATCGGTAATGCCGATCAAATGCGGTGTGTTTGGCACTATAAAATACACTCGCATTATTACTTTTAGCCTGAGATAATAGTTTTATTACCTCTATTTAAATGGACTCAAAATGAAGCATTCAATATTTAAACTATCACTATTAAGCTCAGCTGTTTTATTAACTGCATGTGTAACGTCTTCACCTACTGGACGTAATCAAGTTTTATTGTTTGATGGCGCTGAAATGGCAGAGTTGGGTGCTAATTCATTTACCGAAATGAAAGCACAAGAAACAATTAACAAAGATCCAAAAGTAAATGCTTATGTACAATGTGTTAGTAAGCAAATTACCGATGCGTTAGGTAAACAACCTGATTTTGACCAATGGGAAGTGGTTGTTTTTGATAGCGAGCAAGTGAACGCGTTTGCTTTGCCTGGTGGTAAAATTGGTGTTTATACTGGATTATTACAAGTTGCAAAAAATCAGGATCAATTAGCGGCTGTTATTGGACATGAAATTGCCCATGTTCAAGCAAACCATTCTAATGAGCGTTTATCTTCTAGCCAAATCACTGGGTACGGCACTCAAATAACACAAGTTGCCATTGCTGGTACTGAGTATGCTGAAATGGGCATGGCTGCTTTAGGATTAGGAGTTCAATACGGTATTACGATGCCCTATGGTCGAGCTCAAGAATCTGAAGCTGACATTGTTGGTTTACATTTAATGAATGATGCAGGTTTTGATGCTCAGCAAAGTATTGAGCTTTGGAAGAATATGGCTGTGGCCTCTGGTGGCAGTGAACCAATGGAATTTTTATCGACGCATCCATCAAATGAAACACGTATTAATAACTTAAGTGATGAGTTAAATAAATTAAAAAAAAGCAGTAAAAAACATCCAACTTGCTCACTATAATCATTGAGTTCGGCTGATTACAATATAGTACGAAACAGTAAAATATAGCACTTAATGTGTTGCGAGCTAGTTAATCACTAGCTCGCTTATTTATTCCTCTCTGTATTTTCCATTTACTTATCTACTTACCCATTTACCTATCTACTTACCCATTTACCTCGTTATCTAAGCAGTCACTTTATAATTTATTCTTATGTATATCTTTTACACTTAACGCTACAACTTAGTTTTACTCTTCCTACATTTTTAATACAGGGGGAATGATGTTTTGGTTAATTTTTATATACCTCAATAGTTTTATGCTGTGCTGAAATCGAAGCTTCTCTGAATAATTAAGAGGTATAGCTGATGAGTTATAAATGTAAGCATTTTGATATTAAAGAGTTGGTTACTCCACAAATGTATTCAGAGTGGGGCAACGTTGTTGGACTTTATTTAATGATAGGTTGCTACGTTTAATTGATAGCTTGAGAGAGCAGCTTGGTTCCTGCGTGATCAATGATTGGTCATGGGGAGGGAAGTTTAAATATAGTGGAATTAGAGATGAATATTTTTATGGGACGACGGCTAAGTATTTAGCTAGTCGCTCACAGCATAAATATGGCCGTGCAGTGGATATGAAGTTTAAGCAGGTCTCCGCTCAAGTCGTCAGAAAATAGATCATTGAACACCAAGCACAGTTTGCAGATATTAAGTTTGTAGAGTGTGGCCCACTACAACATGGCGTTGACATGAACTGGGTTCATATTGATGTACGCAATGAAGATCAACTTTACTGCTGGTCTCCATTAGAAGGGTCATTGACCCACTAGAGGTGATTAGACGCCACCTTTAGTATTGCTTTAAATGGTTTCACTTTAAGTACTTTAAGGTAAGCATTATAAAACCTGTTTTTTTACATTATTGGTTTTATGGCTCAACTTGTCTTTTAGCATTGAACCTTTTAACATTATTCGATTGGCTTTTATCGTTTGTTTTTTTATTGGCTAGGTTGCTGATGGCATCTGATTTGATGCAACACTGCGATATAAATAACGCTCACAAAATACTGGTGATAGTTTTCTGATGATGGCTGCTAATGTGGCAATGACAATAAACGAAAACAGTAACCTTCCCCAGAAAATGGTATTAAAATCTGCCCCTATTAATAAAATCAATAACGTATCTTCAATTAAACTGTGTAATAAATTTAATAGCATGATCGATGTAAAAACATCACGAGCTGCAACATGTCCTTTTTGTGCTTCATTTATTAACAATCCGCCGCCAAAGGAAAGCCCTAAGGTAGCACCAATAATAGTAATATTAGTTGCTTCTTGGCTGATCCCTAACAACCTTAAAAAAGGCTTTAAGATGATCGCCATTAACTTTTCTATGCCTAATATTTTCAACATTTTTAACGTGAATAGCAAGGTTGAGATAACTAAGAAAACCATCACTAAATTTTGTAGCTGGTTGATTGCCCAGTCAAGATAACCACTCTCCACATTCACTTCAGGGGACCAAAGCATTTGCGCCGGTTGGTTAAGGCTATCCGTTAGCTGATACGTTTGGTGTAATATCCATGCTAACAATAGACTGCCGCCAATGCGAAAAACTAACGTGACCCATAAGCTCACTCCTGCTTTTTTAGCTATAGTCGCTTCAATTGGTAAAGAGTGTGCAAGTAACATCATGCTGCCTAATATTGATGCTTGAGCAACGGTTAGAGTATTGTCGATGCTGATTAATACAATTAAACCGCCATAGATGTTGGTGAGTATTGTTGTTGCCCAAACTAAGCTCATTGCATCTGGCAAGCCTACGGTCTGCATCAAAGGACCAAGTAACTGGCTTAATAGAATAATACCGCCGAATTCTTCAATAATTTTGATTGCAATTAAGATCGGGATCATGACTTTAAACAGAGTAAATGTAACATTAAAAATGTCTCTGCCTAGGGCAATGAAAAAATGTTTAATGGATTGCATGATACTGACCTTTATTGTGTTTATGTTTAAATTTAATAAGCTTATATACCCTTTACCATTCAACTTGCTGAATAAAGCGTCTCGATCGGTAACGCACATATGATACATAAGAAGGTTGAAGTTTAATTTTAAATGTTGTGATCTAGCTTTTTAATATTTTTTTTGTTCGCTTTAAGGAAATATTGTCATTAATAATGAGCCTAGAAAGAAATAATGTAATTAAAATAAAATGCCGGTATTAAGGTCAAGTTATAAGGTTCAGTTATAAAGCGAAGGTAAAATAATGAATATTGATAGAATTGACCATGTAATATGAATGCCGCCACAAAAAATAACCGTCTACCTAACATTGAATTCGCAGATAAAGTCGGGTTACCAGCGCCGCTTGTTTAAAGCGTGCTAAGCGTTTGCGGTGGGGTTATTATCTGTGATGTCTCAATCATTGATGCGCAGTTAGCAGAAAAAAAATGACCTTGATTGTTTCTATTGAGATGGAACGAGATAGAGCAGGTATTTATGAGAAATTTAAATACTCAATGATCCAATCGAATGAAATCATGCAGTGTTACCAAATATCAGGATCATATGATTTTGTAGTGATTGTTTGTGTACAGGATATTCAAGCTTATGAAACATTTGTTGACCGCGCATTACATGACGATTTGAATATTAGGAAGTTTGATACATCGGTCGCATCACGTACGGTAAAGCACAGTACTGCTATCCAACTTTAGCGAGTCATAGATCAGCTTAATCTGTAACAAGTTATTCTTAGTAAACAAAACAAACAAATAAAAAAGCCGAATCAATTGATTCGGCTTTTAGCGCAAATGTTATTACTTATTTAAGCATTTATAAGCTTGCTAATTATAGGCTAGCTAAAATCGCGTCTACAGATGCTTTTGCATCACCTAATAACATTTCTGAGTTATCTTTAAAGAACAGTGGATTTTGTACGCCAGCGTAACCAGCTCCCATCGAACGTTTAAACACAACTACCTTCTCAGCTTCCCAAACACTTAATACTGGCATACCTGAAATCGGTGTACCTGGTTCGTTTGCTGCCGGGTTAACCGTATCATTTGCACCAATAACTAATACAACATCTGTATCAGGGAAATCTTCATTGATTTCATCCATCTCTAATACGATGTCGTAAGGTACTTTTGATTCAGCAAGTAGCACGTTCATGTGGCCAGGTAGACGACCCGCAACAGGGTGAATACCAAAACGTACATTTTTACCTTTAGCACGTAAGCGCTTAGTAATTTCTGCCACTGGGTATTGTGCCTGTGCAACCGCCATACCGTATCCTGGTACAATGATGATGTTTTTTGCTGCATTTAATGACGCTGCAACTTCTTGTGCGGTTGTTTCATGATGCTCACCGTATTCTTGGTCACCTTGGTCGAATGTTTCTGTACCAAAACCACCTAAGATTACACTTACGAAAGAACGATTCATTGCTTTACACATAATGTAAGACAGAATCGCACCACTTGAACCTACTAATGCACCAGTGATGATTAGTAAGTCGTTTGCTAGCATGAAACCCGTTGCTGCAGCAGCCCAACCAGAGTAAGAATTAAGCATTGAAACTACTACTGGCATATCTGCGCCACCAATAGAAGCAACTAAGTGCCAACCAAAGGCTAATGCAATGATGGTCATAATGATTAATGCAGTTAAGCCTAAATCACCACTGACGAAAGCCACTAATAGGAATGCTGCAGAAGTTACAGCGGCAATGTTGATCCAGTTTTTACCTGGTAGCGCTAATGCAGAACTGTTGATTTTTCCGCTCAATTTACCATAAGCAACAATAGACCCTGTGAATGTTACAGCACCAATAAAGATACCTAAGAACACTTCAACATCATGAATTGTTTGAGCTGCAGAAGCTAAAACAGCATGATCTAAATAAGAGTTAAAGCCGATAAATGTTGCTGCTAAACCTACAAAACTGTGAAGAATAGCAATCAGTTCTGGCATGGAAGTCATTTCAACTTTTAATGCCAAACGTACACCAACACCCGCACCGACTGCCATTGCGATCGTAATGTAACCTAACCCAGAGACTTGAGAGCTAGCAATCGTTGCGATAACCGCAATGATCATACCGATAATACCGAATAAGTTACCTTTTCGTGCGCTCTCTTGGCTACTTAAACCGTTAAGGCTGGCGATAAATAGGATGGCTGCAATAACATAAGCAGCAGTAATTAATCCTTGAGACATGATTATTTATCCTTCTGGAACATTTTCAACATACGGTGTGTTACGGTAAATCCGCCCACGATGTTGATGGTTGCAATTAAAATTGCAATCGTTGATAGAACTGTAACAACATTATTGTCACTACCGACTTGTAGTAATGCGCCGATAATGATGATGCCACTTATAGCGTTTGTTACACTCATTAACGGTGTATGAAGAGAATGTGCAACATTCCAAACAACGCCGTAACCAACAATACATGCCAGCATAAATACAGTGAAGTGTGCTAAGAAATCAGCAGGAGCAACACTTGCTAACCAACCAAATAATCCAGCAGCTACAACGGCTACAGCCGGTTTTATCCATTTATTGGGTGCTTTTTCTTCAACAACAACGTCTTCTTTTACTTCCGCTTTAGCTGCGGGAGCTGCACTGACATTGATCGCTGGTGGTGGCCAAGAAATTTCACCTTCTTTAACAACCGTTGCACCACGGATAACTTCATCTTCAAAATCAATATCAATTTGACCATCTTTGTTTTTACAAAGCAGTTTCATTAAATTAACTAAGTTGGTTGCATATAGTTGACTTGATTGAGTCGGTAAACGACTTGGTAAGTCTGTGTAACCAATGATTTTAACGCCGTTTTCAGTTTCAAAGACTTCATCTTTAACTGTGAGTGCGGCATTACCGCCAGCTGCCGCCGCTAAATCGACAATCACACTGCCTGATTTCATTGATTTAATCATTGCTTCAGTGATGATTTTAGGAGCAGGTTTACCTGGGATAAGCGCTGTTGTAATAATGATATCAACATCTTTCGCTTGTTCTGCCATCATTTCAGCTTGTGCTTTTTGATAGCCTTCACTCATGGTTTTAGCATAACCTGTTGCGCTAACTTCAGTTTCTTCTTCTGTATAATTTACTTCAAGAAACTCTGCACCCATACTTTCGATTTGCTCTTTTACTTCAGGGCGAGTATCAAATGCACGAACAATCGCACCTAAGCTACCAGCTGCACCTAAAGCAGCAAGACCTGCAACACCAGCGCCAACAATCAGTACTTTTGCTGGTGGCACTTTACCTGCGGCAGTGATTTGCCCTGTAAAGAAACGACCAAATTGATTAGCGGCTTCGATAACTGCACGGTAACCTGCGATATTTGCCATTGAGCTTAAGGCATCTAATGCTTGTGCTCGAGAAGTACGAGGTACACTGTCCATTGCAATAACGCTGATTTTTTTAGCTTCTAATTGCTTTAACAGTTCAGGGTTTTGAGCTGGCCAAATAAAGCTAACTAATGTAGCGCCTTCTTTGATTAGCTTAATTTCTGCTTGGGTCGGTGCATTCACTTTAAAAATGATATCTGATTGCCAAACCGTCGCTGCTTCATCGCTGATTTCTGCGCCTGCATTTTGGTAAGTTAAATCAGAAAAGCTAGCCGCTGTTCCCGCGTTTTTTTCTACCAGAAAAGTGAAACCTTGTTTAATCAATAGCTCAACAGTATTAGGTGTTGCGGCTACGCGGTTTTCATTTTCTTGGATCTCTCTAGGTATACCTATCTGCATAGTAATTCCATGATCGCTTATTGTTATATTGAGTTATAAAAAGTGTATTTTATGTGTTGTTTAAAAAGGGGATTAGATGTGGATCATCGTTACCTTTTATTTATATTTACCACTGACATGCAAAAGCCTGACTATGTGCTAGTTTTTGTATGGTTTGTGGATTGTTGTTCACAATAAATTTTACCAAACTAAAGCTTAGTGAAAAAATGTGACTTAGGCTACCATTTTAAGCGGTTTTAGAGGGTTTTTATGCAACATTAAGGTTACTTAATATAACCATTAATCATAAGCAGTGTTTTTTGTTAACAGGGTGTTAATAAAACCTCATGGTTTTGATTTTATCTTGTTTATCTTCTGTTCACATAAAAGGAGGCGGGCATTCAAAAGTGATACGTTCTTCTGTTGATGGGTGGGTCAAAGTGATACTCGCGGCATGCAAAGCAAGACGTAGTGGTGATAATCTTTTGCCCCATTCACTCGCGTAAAACTCATCGCCAATAATTGGGTGACCGAGTTGTTGCATGTGCACGCGCAATTGATGGGTTCGACCTGTTAACGGGGTAAGTTTAACTAACGTTGTCTGCTTTCCTCGCTTGACCACTTGCCATTCGGTTTGTGAATTTTTACCTTGTTCAAAGTCTACAATTTGACGAGGTCTATTCTCCCAGTCACAACGTAAGGGTAAATCAATCAGACCTGATTCTTTTTCAATGATGCCTTCTACGTTAGCGAAGTAAGTTTTATCAATGACTTTTTGTTGGAATTGACGGCCCATATGGCTTTGTGCGGATTTTTTAAGTGCTAAAATAATAATCCCTGAAGTGGCCATGTCTAATCGATGTACTACACATGCATTGGGCCAAACACGAAGAATACGTAAAGCTAAACTGTCTTTATGCCAAGTATCGCGGCCTGGTACACTTAATAAGCCTGATGGTTTATTCAATACAACAATATCTTCATCTTGATGAATAATATCTAAGTACGGATGCATTGGTGGGTTATAAACAAAGTTTGGCATAATTAATTATCTGTATTGAAGCTTAAAGAGATAAGGCGATAAAGGAATTATTTATCGCCTATGCTTTATGGTGATGTATTACGAGTGAGTTGAAACGATGAAACGTACTGCATCAAGTTTGAGTTGTGTGTTATCTAAAATTTGCTCAAAACTTGTTTGCTGATCGCGTGAATGTTGAATTTCTTCTTCACGGATGTTCGGGTTTACCGCTTTTAACGCCAACAAACGTGATCTTTCTTGTTGCAACGTGCGTTGCATTGTTTGCTTCGCTTCATCAATTACATCAGACATTAACGCTTGCGCAGTTGGTAAAGACTGCTTAATCAATTGGTCTATTAATGCCTGAGATGCAGTAGCAACTTTACGGCTAATATGACGGTTAATAGGGGTTAGCTGACGATTAAAGCTATCAAACGTAACATTTTCACCCAAATTCTTCGCATTTTTATCTAACAGTAAACGAATAGGCGTAGTAGGTAAGAAGCGACTTAATTGTGCATTTTCGGTATTTAATGCTTCAACGACATAAATAAGCTCCAAGAAAGTAGAAGCAGCCGGTAAAGAATTATTCTTTAATATCGCGACAGAAGTTGTGCCGGTATCTGAACTCAATACCATATCCATTCCGTTACTGATGATAGGGTGTTCCCAAGTTAAATAAGAAACGTCATCACGACTTAAGGCTGTTTGGCGGTTAAAAGTAACCGTAACACCATCTTCAGGTAACCCTGGGTAATCAGATGCCAACATATGATCCGTAGGTTTTAAGATCAAACAATGCTCACTACTGTCTTCCTGTTGCACACCTAAAACATCGAACATTTGTAATGCAAAGCCAGTAAAGTGAGGTAGCTGATCTATTTCAGTAATATCATCTAACAAGTCACTCTTTTGTAAGACACCACTTGAATTAATTTCTAATAACTTATCTCGACCTTGTTCTAAATTCATTTTTAACTCGGCGTTCAACTTAGCAGTACGTTGAATCAATTGCTCTAATTGATTGTCGCTGTTATCACCCGTCGCGAGTAAGTTAATTAATTCATCTTTTACGGCTTCATAAACAGTATGGCCTGTTGGGGTCGTTTGCGTAAAGGCAGATAAACCTTGCTCATACCACTGTTGTAAAAAGGCTTGAGAAGTCTCTTTTAAGTACGGTGTGTAAATCTGTATATCACAACGCTGCCCAATTCTGTCTAAACGGCCAATACGTTGTTCTAATAAATCAGGGTTAATAGGTAGATCAAATAATACTAAATGGTGAGCAAACTGGAAGTTACGTCCTTCTGAACCAATTTCAGAACACACCATCACTTGCGCGCCATCTTCTACTTGTGCAAAGTAAGCTGCAGACTTATCGCGTTCAATCAATGATAAACCTTCGTGGAATACCGCAGCTTTAATGGCTTCTCTGGTGCGTAATGCTTCTTCAATGGCTAATGCTGTTTGTGCTTGCGCGGCAATGATTAAGATTTTTTCATTTTTATTCTGCTGAATAAGGTCGATTAACCAACTAATACGAGGGTCAAAAGCACACCATGAATTATCTGTAGAGGCTTCAAAAGCTTGATAGATCTGCTCTGGATATAACGCGGTAAAAGCTTGTTCTGCAATACTTCCCACTGGCATCATTTTTGATACTTTCATGGCCGTTTTATATTGGTCTGGTAAGGGTAATGCAACAGACTTAAGCAAACGCTTTGGAAAACCTTTAATTGCGGAGCGTGTATTTCTGAATAATAAGCGACCAGTGCCGTGTCTATCTAATAAACTACGGATTAATTCTTGTTGTGCAGCCTGTTGTTCATCTTCATCAATTGTAATATCTGTGATCACATTTAATAAAGGTTCAACATCTTGTTCGGATAATAATTCAGTAATACTATTCTTTGCTTCATTACTAAGAAACTTACCCTCTAACAATTGATTAACCGCATCTACAACAGGCTTATATCCTGCTTCTTCTTTAACAAATGTTTGATAATCATAGAAGCGATTAGGATCTAATAAGCGCAAACGAGCAAAGTGACTTTCATGCCCTAATTGATCGGGTGTAGCTGTTAAGAGTAAAACGCCGGGAATTGCATTGGCTAATTGTTCAATGGCTTTATATTGAGGGCTGGGTTTCTCTTTATCCCAAATAAGGTGATGAGCTTCATCAACAATCAATAAATCCCAAGTAGCGAGTAAAGCATTCTTTAAATGTTTTTGTTTACGAATTAAATCAATACTACACAGCACTAATTGTTCAGTATCAAACGGGTTAACGGCATCTAAATAAGCTTCTTCACAGCGAGTTTCATCAAAAATACTAAAATGCAGATTAAAACGGCGCAGCATTTCTACTAACCATTGATGTTGTAAGTTTTCAGGCAATACAATCAATACGCGCTTAGCGCGACCAGTAATTAACTGCTGGTGAATGATTAATCCTGCTTCAATCGTTTTACCTAACCCAACTTCGTCGGCTAATAAAATACGTGGGGCATGGCGTTGACCAACTTCTTCTGCGATATAAAACTGGTGAGGGATTAAGTCTACACGAGGTCCTAGTAAGCCACGTAAGTGAGAGCGTTGTTGTTGATGTTGATTTAATAATGATTTGTAACGAAGAATAAAACGATCGAACTTATCAATTTGTCCTGCAAATAGCTTATCTTGAGGTTTATTGAATTTAATAAAGTTATTAAGGAAGGTTTCTTTTAACTTAGTTTCTTCACCTGTATCAACACGAGTACCAATATAAGTAATAATATTATCGTTTTCTTCAATATCCGTTACTAATAAACTCCAATCGGCATGACTCAATACTTCATCCCCGATATTGAAGCGGACACGAGTTACCGGTGCTTCTTGAATCGAATAAAGACGTTGTTCACCAGACGCTGCAAATAGCAATGTCAACATACGTCCCTCTATTGCAATAATAGTACCTAAACCTAACTCTGATTCAGCGTCACTAATCCAACGCTGGCCTAACGAAAATGTCATAAAAACTCACTCATCATTTGTAACAAAACAAAACTTAATAGCAGAAAAGGCGCGTATGTTACCTAAATCCTGAACAAAGGTACTAATCAAAATAGAATAAATTACACAAAAATAAAAATAGCATATAAATAGCATATAAATGAAAGAAAATGGCACTTTGTTTGATATTTAAGCAAACGAAAATTAATCGTAATAAAACACTTGCCAATGTGATCTCAATCCCTATAATGCGACCCCACAGACACGGGACGGAACGCAAGTTACCCAGCGAGTTTGAGAATAGTTTTTAACGTATTAACGCTCCGTAGTTCGCTTCGGAATTAAGTTAAATTAAAACGTTGACAATGTTCGAAAGGCGCGTAATATACGCCGCCTAGCCGCAAGGCACGCTCTTTAACAATTTAATCAAACAATCTGTGTGAGCACTTGTTGTTGATGTGATTTCAAAAAAAATCAAAGTCCTACTAGTTAGGCAACATCAA
>NZ_JACJDP010000029.1:0-49895 GCF_014163575.1 Psychromonas sp. SR45-3 | reverse complement strand
ACCAAGACAAGTCAAAGAAGACGTTAAAATATACGCTTGTGAAGTGTATTTACTAAAATATTTTGTGATTAATCAGTTTTCCTAGTGTTTTTATATTTGAAGCCCGCCACCGGACATTAACAAAAAGACGTTAATCTCCTCATGGCCTTTGAATAAAAAGACATTCAAAGTTTTTATTGCTTGGCGACAATAGCGCTGTGGTACCACCTGATCCCATGCCGAACTCAGAAGTGAAACGCAGCTGCGCCGATGATAGTGTGGGGTCTCCTCATGCGAAAGTAGGTCATCGCCAAGCGCCTAATTCAAAACCCCAGTCCAATGACTGGGGTTTTAATATTTATAACGCTATAAATATAAGATTTTTTCTGATAATAATAGCGCTGTGGTACCACCTGATCCCATGCCGAACTCAGAAGTGAAACGCAGCTGCGCCGATGATAGTGTGGGGTCTCCCCATGCGAAAGTAGGTCATTATCAGATCCCCATTTGCTGATATGGCTCAGTTGGTAGAGCGCACCCTTGGTAAGGGTGAGGTCGGCGGTTCAAATCCGCCTATCAGCACCATTCCCCTGTTCCATATCATCAAAAACTTTACTTCCAATATCAATTACTATTCAATTTAATTAGCTTTCTTAATTTATCCTCAGAACTTCATGATTTAAAAATTTAACTTACTAAAATCGATTTCTATTAAGTTATCAGGAATTAAGTTACCTGATTAATGCAATCTCTATAACACTGCCAGAACACCCTATATTTGCCTTCTAAAGCGATCCTAAGCATCGCAGTATCTATAATGGTATCTTTTGTCGTTATAACCATAAAGCACCTATCCGCTAGTCTATTGCTCTGCATCCATTACTGAAATTACTGGTTCGAGTTTAACTCAGGGGAACAGGGAGAGTTATAGAGTTTTTACTGTGAATGTACGACTTGGGTATCCGGCTTTTTTTGCTTGTTTACGCTCGATGGATCAAAGTGAGCGTAATTAGTTAAATACATTCGACTTCAATATAAACGACTTAGAACGGTATAATTATTGGAAAGGCAAAAAGAAAGACCTGACCCTCGGCTTTTTTACCTTCATCACTTTGAAGGATAATGAATTGTCCTGTGGTGCTTAGTTTATCAGTCATCCGATTTGCCAACATTTTAATAAGTTAACACTGAAGAAAATTTTACATAAATAACAGGGGAAATATGGATTTACTGTTAATTAAATTAAAGCAGTATAAAAGTGACCTGTTTGGGTTTGATAGCTGTGGCGAAACCATTATGATATATGACATCCCCCTCTCACTGTTCCTACCCTCAAGTATAGTTTAAATGGGGAATTAACTGATTTAGGAGCAGATAAATTAATGTTTATATCACAGAATTAATAATTAACTATACAAATAAGTGTAATAAGTAAAGCTTATCTACCATAGGGAGTATATTTAAAAAATTATAAACTTTCGTAATATAAGGAAAAATAATGGCTAATGAACGTCCGTTAGTAATTAATCAGGTAATGCGAGATAGTATTAAAATTCATGATTTTATCTACCATATTTTGATTACTTCGGCAGAGGAAGTTGATTACCTTCAGCAAGTGACGCTAACTCCTAAACAAACTAATTTTTTTAAAGATATGATTGCAGAATCATCCCGTGGCACTAAATATGAATTTATAGATAAACAAAGATCATCAATATTTAATGATTGTTCAATCATTATTGACAACCCAGACGATGATGATTTTTTTATTAACCAAAGTGAAATCATTGCAAAAAACTTTAAAGAAAAACATGACAAACGAATGGCAGATGGAATTGTTATTGTTACAGTGTTTAGTATGGAAGTTAACTTGAAACGTGTACGGTTTATTGCAATATTAAAATTAGATTACAAACCTGTTTTACAACAAGTTAGAGACCCAATAAAGCCGAAACACGTTATATTTAATGAAATAACCGATACTTTACTTGAAGATAAATCAGCTATCCAAAAGCGAGCGATAATTGATATTAGTGAATCATTTAAGTGGGATGTTATTGCAGTAGAGAGAAGTAAAACAGCAGCAGAGCAAGATACAGAAACAGCAATTGGAGAGCACTTTAGTACTTTTTTAAATGTACGACTGTTGATGAATAACAGTACATCAACAAGAAAAGCTATAAGCCATGTATTTGTTTGGGCAAAGCAACAAGAAGATATTATTCCAACTGACATTAAAGCAAGAGTTATACATTATATTGAAGCCCATAACGAACAAAATATAACTATGGATGATATTCGAGATTTAGTTTGTAATCACGAAGATGACAATCGTAAAGTCAAATTAACTAATAGCTTTAATGCATTTATGGATGAAGTCGATTTTAGTGGTGTACAATTTACAGCGATGCAAAATAGCATCCCACCATCAGAAAAGAAAAGCAAAGTAAAAACAAATAAAAACGTTATCATTGAATGGCAAGGTGAACGTCAAGACGCAGGGATCAGCATAGTCACTAAGGCTGGTAAAACTACCATAACTATAATTGCAGACAACTTGGATGATCTCACTAAATAAACTCTGCCAATGCCTTGAAGAATTAGCAGAGGGGACAGATAAAAAAACTGAGAATTTAGACTCTTTCTTTATTGCGGGAAGCTTTTCGGCGTCCGCAGAAAAAACTTTGAATAAAATTATATCCATATTTAAAGACTCAGAAATGAATCCATATTTTCACTTGCAGTTAGATGGTGAGAAAGTTGAACTAAGCAATTTCAAAGAGTATCGCGACAATGACCCTTATATAAATGCTTTTCAACTCACTTTTGAAAAGAAGAAATATATCCAAAAACTGTTCTCTGGTAATGGTGATATTAATGAAATCCTATTTATTTCATTAGACATATTTAACAACAATGAAAACGGCCTCTGTTTAGACTCACCTTTCATAAAAGGACCAATAAATAACTCAACTAATACTAGAGTTCATGTTTTTAAATTACAAACCCCCTTTGGCGGGCCCAGGTTAGCGATTGTTCCGTTAAATGAAGAAAATATTGATAAGTCATGGTTATCAGGAGGAAAGCTACCAACATCTGATACTTTGTTAAAGCAAATTCATTTAATAACAAATGAGAACATCATCATTGCTCCTAGAGAGTTTCAAGTTACATGGGGGGACTTGTCTACCAGTTCTTCTCTGCCTTTTAGGTTAGCTTATGCTCAGCACTTACTTATTGCATTATGTTCTGATTTTTATTCTATTGATAAAGTTTTACTCAAAGGTGTTAAGCATATAGATGCAAATATAACGGTGACTGATGAAACTAGCATTACTGCTTGCTGGCTAAGTAAAGTAACGGAATGTGTGGAGTGGTGTTATAGCGTAGAAGATCCTGATGTACGCATTCAGTTACTAATTGATAGGCTTTCTCTCGACTATAAAGATGGAAGTTTACTCGACTTAAATACTGATATATTCAAGAATGCACTGGAGCAAGCTCGTAACAATTACAAGTTCGTAATAGCTAAAAAAAGTGATGAATATAGAAAAGAACTTAAAAATATCTACTCAGATATTCAATCCGTTACTAATAAATTTGCAGAGAAAACTTCATTATTATCTTCCGAATTATTGAAAACATTATTGGCTATTTGTTTTGTTTTTACTGTTGGTACAATTTCAAAAGCAATTATCAATAACCAATTACTACATTCGAACGAAGGGCTCTTTTTATTCAAAGTCATATCAATTTATTTAGCGATGAGCTTCTTCATTCGATGGCTAAATATAAGCGCAGATTTAAAAATATCTTATCGAGCACTTAATGATTGGTCAAATAAACTACATAGCCACATTTCAGTAGAAGAAGTTAAAAATGAAATAGACAAACAAACATTTTGGTCTAAAGTTTTTTACCGTTGTTCGCTAGCCTTTGTCGCCACTGTTCAACTATCTATTGCTTTAGCTGCCTACTATGCGGAGGGCGTATTAAAGCTTTTAGGTCTTTAGGTCTGAATTTATGTTTGCAATGTATTATCATTTACGCTTTATTAGCCTGCTACTCTTCATTGTCTTCCCATTGTAGCTTTATGTAAGTGGTGAGGATGGTTTAGGAAATTAGCTGGTAACTTTATTTTAAAGTAACCTCTCACGTAACCTTTTGTTTTTTGTTTGTCATTGTTGGCATGTAAGATGCTGTTTATTGGTGCTTATATTTTCCTGTTCGAAGATGCCTATCGCACCATTCCCCTGTTCCATACCATCAAAACTTTACTTTCAATATCAATTACTATTCAATTTAATTAGCTTTCTTAATTTATCCTCAGCAAGAAAGCCGAGGGTCAGGTCTTTCTTTTTGCCTTTTTATCAATGCTAATGAGGACAGCACTTATTGCTAGCCCTCATTATTACATTTAAAAATATTTTTGATTTAAATACTTGGCATTAATGCTGAGTGGGGTTGGTGCCATTGCGTACTAAATCTTGGCCTGTTTGAAAAACCTCTTCTGTAACCCAGCGTGAAAGCAGTAATTGGTGTTTATCATCTAATACTGCGACAAAACGGCGTCCATCTTTATTGTTGGTTGCCAGTGCCACACCTTCGATGTTCGTAAGCCCTAGTCCACCGTTTTCAACGAGTTTTAAAAAATTTTCTAACTCTTTTAGGGTTGAAATAATCTTGTCATCGCTATTCATGTTGTGTTTCTCTTTATTGTTTAATATGTTGTCGTTACATACATTTTTATTAAATGCATTATTGCAGGGATGTTACGGTGTTTACTTTTTTAAGGCAATCCTTGGCTTACTTAAAGGCTTATCCGCTTGATCACGATTGAGAACTGTATTACTAAAAATTAAAAAACTAAAAAACTAAAAATTAAACTGTCTCGTTATTATTAAAGGATTGATATCTTCTACGTTAATTCTTGAGCGAAGTGTATTCACTTAACTTTTAAATTACTCCATTTTAACTGCGTAAAATTTAGGTCATCTTATTGTGCAATGGTTATCAGAAATAGATTGATGTGTTTTGTTAATATGTCATTATTTAATATCTTAATTCTTTAAATAATGAGCGTCGACTTGAATCTGTTATTCCTACTATTTCTTCCAGCATCATGAGCTCTCCTCTAACGCGACAAGCTTTCCTCGTTTTCTTTTCAGCGGTATTCTTACCGATGTTTTTAGCGGCGGTTGATCAAACTATTTTAGCCACGGCCACACCGAGTATTGTCGGCGACCTTGGGCAGCTTCATTTATCTTCTTGGATAGCGATAGGTTATCTATTAGCGACGGCTGCGTCAGTGCCTGTTTATGGCTGGTTAGGTGATCGTTATGGGCGTCGTAATATATTGATTTGGGCACTGGGAATATTCAGCTTAGGATCCGTGATTGGAGCATTAGCGCAAGATATGCCGCAAATGATTAGTGGGCGTGTGATTCAAGGCCTTGGAGGCGGTGGTTTGATGAGTCTTTCTCAGGCATTAATTGCTGAATTAATACCTCCACGACAGCGAGCTAAATACCAGGGGTATTTCGCGGCTATGTTTGCTTGTGCAAGTGTTGGTGGGCCTGTTATCGGAGGGTTAGTCGTCACCCATTATTCATGGCATTGGTTGTTTTGGGCGAATATTCCTTTAGCGTTAATTGCCGTATGGCGATTACTTCGTTTAACGCCTAAAGCTACGCTTGAACATCGACACAAACCTATCGATTGGACAGGGTTAGTTATATTTCCATTATTATGTACTTTGTTTTTATATTGGGCATCTGTTGCCGGGCAAGATTTTGAGTGGATATCTGTAACAAGTGGTTATTACTTACTTTTAATTTTGCTACTAGGGGCTTTGTTCTATCGTAATCAACATCGCCATGCAACGCCATTTTTACCCAATGAGTTACTTAAAAATAACGCTATTTATATTCCACTGATCACCTCAATGTTATTTGCAGCCTGTATGTTTGCTTTGATATTTTTCTTACCGATTTATTTACAATTGGGGTTAAAGACTAATGCGGCAACTTCTGGGTTATTACTTTTACCATTAACGATAGGGCAGATTTCAGGAGCGTTAATAAGCGGACGTATTATGGGGAAAACAGGCATTCCTAAATGGATACCTGTGGTTGGAATGTCTTTATCTATGTGTGGTTTTATCGCGCTGGGGTCATTGACTCCTGAGCCACTTATTGTCGGGTTACTGGGTATGCTTTGTGGTATTGGGTTTGGTACTGTTATGCCCACCACACAATTAGTGATTCAAACGGTTGGTGGAAAAGCCAATGTGGGTTCAGTTACTGCGTTAGCTTCTTTGTGTCGTAACTTAGGGGCTGCGATAGGCACCGCTTTATTTGGGGCGTTGATTTATTCGTTATTGCCCGGGTTTGACCATAATACCAGTATTGAAGTGTTACGAAGTGGCCCACAGGAGCCTGTTATTGCAGCGTTTCAAACTGCCTTTTATGTTGCCGCTGTGATTGCTGCTTTAGCTGCACTTAATGCCGCTCGTGCGCCTCTTGTTCATCTTGCGAATGAATAGAAATATTCCCCCTAAAAATTCTAATGCTTATGCAGTGCAACGCAGTTATCCATAGTATTAGTGGGTGAGATTTGACTAGAACGGTTGAGCTAGAGTTGTTGGGAGCGCATTGTTAAACATTTAATAAGAGGTTTAATGGGGAGCTTGATGCTGCCACATTGAGCTAAACTGAATTAAATCGAACTATATTGAGCTATATGGAACGGAGCTAGACGGAGCTAAGCTAAACTTACAATTTATTATCTGTCGTTAACCTGATGTGACACAATTTTTGCCGCTTCCTTTAGAGACATATAAGAATCTATCGATTTTTTTGAAAATGGAATCTTTAGAATCCTGAGCACTAATTTCTGTTAAGCCAATACTGAGCGTGACTTTAACCTTATTCTCAGTATTCAGGCTAATATCTACTTTCTTTCTTATTTTTTCAATAACGGTTTTACTTTCTTCCAAGGTAGTACTTGGGAAGATGACAATAAATTCCTCTCCCCCTATGCGATAAACCATATCGCCATTTCTAATGCTAGATTGTAATGCTTTCGCGATATTTTTTAATACAGTATCTCCAAAGCTATGACCGTAAGTATCATTTATTTCTTTAAAATCATCGGCATCAAAAATAGCGATTGAAAATGTCGTGTCATATCTTTTATATAAAGAAACCAATTCCTCTATTTTTTCATCGTAAGCTTTTCTATTTTTAATCTCTGTTAGCGAGTCTATATAGGAGAGTTCTTTATTCATTTTAATTTGGTAATTTAATTCACTTAACATCTGATTATAGCTATCGATTAATACACTGATGTCTTTAATCGCAGATGTTTCATCATTGATCATTTCATTATTTTTAATAACTTTGGTGATTGAGGTTATTTTTGATGTTATTTGTTTTTGTTTAAAACACTCAAAAATAATCAAAAAAAGTAATACTAAAATAGTTATAAACAAAAATGTATTAAGGTTGTTTTTTAAGCTTTTATCTAAGGGGGCTAGCGGAAAAGAGGTTTTAATAAATAGCAAAGTGCCACTTTCTTTGCCAAATAATGAGCCGGTAGCGGAGTAAAAATTGACTATATTGTCTTGTTTATCCACAAAGCTTATTAATGTTTCATTTAAGGGGATTATTTTTTCTAATGCTTTATTTAAGCTGATTGTTCTTGTATCTATATTGGCAAGCTGCTCTATTTTTGGATCTTTTAATGCAATGTTAATATCCAATAAGAACTCTTTTGTGACCTTCCTACAATATTCATTATGCTCATCTTTAGACTTAAAATCTCCGGACTTTACATCAATATCTTGTATAAAAAACTCAGTGGCGAGATATAAGCTCGTCTTACTCTTGTCTGAGCTAAGGTAATGTAATTGCTTATTTATTTCAGAACTATAATCCAGAGAAAAGCCTATCTGAAGAATATATTTTTGATCACCAGATAATTTAATTAAATACCTTTTTAATCTTGAATCAATATCTAGTTTAGGAGAAGAGATGTCTACTTTTATCTTTTTGCTGAACATATCGTCAAAGAGATCTTTTACAATTTTAAATTGCCCTAAATTTAGCCCTATTTCTTTTTCATATGATGCTTTTTCAATAATATAATCTTTGTTAATCATGAAAATTTCATACTTACCGAACTGTACATTTTTGTTTAATATATTTTCAGCATTTTTTAAGTCAAAATTTTCTTTTTGATTGCCATATAACTCAGATAATAAATCAAGCTTTTCAAGATTTTCAGCTTCCGCTTGGATAAACTGATATTCTAACTTATCGAAAATTAACCTGAATTTTTCTCTGATTTCTAATGATTTGTTGTAGTTGTTATTGTGGAAGTTTGCTGAGGTGCTGTGATTGGCGGCGTTGTATTGGTAATAAAGACCTGAAAATATAACGATGAAAAGACTAACGAAGACAAAAACGTTAAAAGCTTTTAAGCTGATTTTGTTATTCAACAAATCATATATCTGCATAATTGATCAAAATTTTGGTTATATCCATTATTACCATTACTTTATGAGGTTTAAAATTGATGTTACATGATTAATTGACAAAATAAAGTGTTCTATATCAACCCTATTTTTATGATCAAGTCCCAATCAAACCATAATCAAGCGATTATCAATAAATATCTTGAACCTTCGTTCAGTTTTCATCTCCACCCAGTCTTTATAGGTTACTGATATAGAAGCTACTTTTAATAACATCTTCTTTTAGATGTTCAAATGAACCTGCAGGGCTTGCATTCAGCGGGGTGGAGAGAGTTAGCTTGTTCGCAATCAATAATAAATTAAAGTTGTGAGATGGGTGATTGATTACACTAAGCATATTGGAGTATTTAAGCCGTTTATCTTGATCGAAATGTTTTTAAGAAAAATAATAAACGCCAAAAATGAGGTTAAAAAGGCCATTATCAGCAACTGTAACGGTACAGTTTATTGATAGTGTCTATTTTCAATGAATTAGAGCGCAGTCCGTCATATTGTTGTGCTGCTGTTGAGGGGGATTGAAGGTGCAGATGTCGAGTAACTGATCAAATATAAAAATAGTTAAACCGGTAAACTTATCTTTAAGCTTTTCTTTCATTAAGTCTTTTAAAGTAGTGACTTACTCTTTTTTATTACTGTTAATTTCTGTATCTTAGCTTTCCATATTAATGCATATCTAGAGTTATACATGAATCAATCCGTATCTACATTAAAATCTCGTCTTAATGCCTTCGGTCCTGGCATATTAATGGCCACCGCCGCTATCGGTGGCTCTCACCTCGTTGCTTCAACCCAAGCTGGTGCTATTTTTGGTTGGCAATTATTATGGTTAATTGTTGCTGTTAATGTCCTTAAATATCCATTTTTCCGCTTTGGTGTTGAATATACATTAGCGACAGGTAAGAGTTTGATTGAAGGTTATCAAAGTCGTGGGCCTTGGTTTTTCTATAGCTTTATTGTACTGAATATTATTGCAGCAATAGTGAATACGGCTGGGGTGATTTTATTAACCGCTAGCCTGTTGCATTATGCATTACCCATAAGTGTTTCTATTACTTTATTATGTTGGTTGATTTTAGCTGTATGTTTAGTCATTTTATTACTCGGGCACTTTAAAGCCTTAGATAATGTCGCTAAAATTATTATGGTTATCCTAACAATTACGACGGTGATCGCTTTCATTATTGCCTTTAATAATGGTGCAATGGCGCCCGCTGATTATGTGGGTCCTTCTCCTTATGAATTAGTGATGCTTAGCTTCATGGTGGCGTTGATGGGATGGATGCCAGCACCTATTGAAGTATCTGCATTGAGCTCATTATGGTTGAAAGAAAAACAAGCGCAGCAAGTGATCACAAGAAAACAAGGTTTGCTCGACTTTAATGTTGGTTACTGGTTAACGGCCGGGCTTGCGTTAGTCTTTTTTGGGTTAGGTGTACTGGTTCAATATGGGCAAAGTAGTACTGTTGTCTTAGGGGGCGTGGCATTTGCTAAGCAACTTATCGATATGTATGCACTTACCATTGGCGAATGGGCTCGCCCTTTAGTGTCCGTGATTGCTTTTTTATGCCTGTTTGGTACGACTTTGACCGTCTTAGATGGTTATGCTCGTACCCTTAACGAATCTCATAAACTATTAGGTTTTAAGCAGTCTAAACACAGTTTGAATATTTGGTTATTATTACAATCCTTTACAGGGATGGCGGTTATTTTATTCTTTAAATCGTCACTTGCTCCGATGCTGACGTTTGCGATGACCCTGGCGTTTGTGACCACACCGGTATTTGCTTGGCTTAACTTTAAATTAGTACGTTCTGAAGCAAGTATTAAACATAGTTTATTACTACGTAGTTTAAGTTGGCTGGGCTTATTGTATTTAGTGGGGTTTGCAGTGACGTTTGTGGTGTGGAAAATGTTATAACTTAAACATCTCTTAACCTAACTCTTGATCTATAAACCATGATTCATAGTCTATTATAAATTTTCAAAGTGTTACTTAATACTTCGATAAATAAAAAGCTTGAAAATATTGTTTTGAAGCTTTTTTCTACCACCATATTAATCTCTCAAATACGCTATAGTGATTCGAATTAACTTTCTTTCATTGGCAATCTTTTACTTGCTACAGATTGACGTGTTCTGCGCTTTTTTATTTCTTCGAATTGCTTTTATAGTATTGATTTTAGTGATTTTTAGCCTTTATTGAGCGTTAGCGATATAAAGCCTCCGAAAAGGCTTTTTTATCTTAAGGAGCGGTTCTTAAATCAATATTGTAAACTGCAAAACCTAGTTCATCAGTACCAGCTCGTTTGATTAATGGGCGTTGTCCATATGTACCAACAAAGGTATCTGCTGTTGTGCTGTTTTGGGTTTCAAAGCGAACATCGAGTGCAACCGGTGTATCAATATCTAGGAAGTCCCAGTTATTGTCTGCAGAGGGATCAACGGTACCATTGGCAGCCGTTTCAGAGGTGATGTAAGCAGCCAAAACATCACGGTTAGTATCAGGTTGTTCCATCACCACATAATCACTACCCGTACCTGCAAATTTTCCGCCGAATGCTCGGTAGTTGTTAGTCGCAATAATAAACTCTTGCGCTGCTAATTCATCGCCTGTGATTTGATTATTTTCTTCATCAGTATAAGTTAAATCAACAATACGTTGAGCATTAGAGTTAATAACGGCGCAGTCACCATCAAATTTACTTGGCTGTGTAACATCGACTTTGTAAGTGACTCCATCAATGACATCAAAGTTATAAGTACGGTGATCTTGCCAATTAATTAAGTATTGCGGTTCGGTACTATTTTTATCAATTTGATTAAATTGATTTACACTACACTCTAGCCAATCTTTTAATTGTGCGCCTGTCACTTTAAGTGCTACTACTGTATTGGGGTAAAGGTATAAATCGGCAGCATTTTTATAGGTAAGGTCACCACTTGGTACTTGAACATAAGAGTCAGCATCTGAACCTGCACTATGGCGACCACCTGCTTTAAACGGCGCGGCAGCCGATAATACTGGCAATCCTTTTAGCGAGTCGTTATCTGATGATGCCACTTGATCTTTAACGTATTGCATTTGTGCATTCGATACGATCTGAACTGTTGGGTCATCTTGTACTAACGTTAAATAGCTGTACATGTCACTGTCTGCTTTACCAATTGGCGCATTCACAAACTCTAAAGTTGCTTCGTGTTCAATGGCGACGGCATCCTGAATATCTTTATCTGCTTCAACAACTGCTACTTTAGTATTTGTCTCATTACGTGTATAGATTTGGCGTGATTCTGATGTGGCGCTTTTAATTGTCCATTTCTGATCGCTATATTCTAAGTCAAAATCAATTACACCTAGGTTATCACCCCAACGTCCCGGCATGACTGCAGGAATTCCGTTAATTAATCCTTTTTCTATATCAACATTTGGGATGTCTGCAAACTGTGAGCTTGGGAAAACGGAGTGACTGTGGCCAAACATAATGGCATCGATACCATCAACCGTTGTTAAAGCATAAGTCGCATTTTCTGCATTGACGTCACCTGGATTCTCACTAGAGCCAATACCTGAATGCGGAATAGCAATAATAATATCAGCACCAGCAGCTTGCATTTCAGGGATAAATTTCTGAGCGGTTTCTACGATGCCTTTAACCGTTACTTTTCCATCAAGATTTTGTTTATCCCACTGTAGAATTTGTGGAGGCACAAAACCAATATATCCAACATTGATAGTACGTTGCTCGCCTTTATTATCAATGATTTGAGTCTTTTTAATTAAGTAAGGAGTGAATAGGTTTTCGCCGGCTTCTTTACCATCCCAACAATCTGCTTGGCAATATACGTTGGCATTAATATAAGGGAAATTAGCACTGTTAATTGCTTTTTCAAGAAAATCGAGCCCGTAGTTAAATTCATGATTACCTATATTTCCGACTTCATATTCTAGTAAGTTCATGGCTTTATGAGCAGGATGGGTAGCGAACTCGTTACCTTTATTGAATTCACTTGCGATATAATCACCCATTGGGCTGCCTTGCAGCAAGTCACCGTTATCAACCAGTAGCGTATTATCCACTTCTGCTCTCGCTAGTTTGATAAGACTTGCAGTTCGAGTTAAGCCGATTGTGATATCTGTTTTTGTTTGGTAATAATCATAATCCATCACATTGGCATGAATATCTGAGGTTTCAAGTACACGTAGCTGTGCTGAAAAGGTGTCATCAGCGTTAGTATCGTTAGAGTTACAGCCTTGAAGACCGATTGCTGATGAAATTAACATGGCAAGAAGTGTTTTATTCAAAATATTGTTCCCTTATATTTAAGTTAAAGATCCGTTTTCAAAAAGCAGCTTATTGTTAGTTCGTGATATTTAATACCTGCTCTTGTTGCTTAATTTTTTGAGCTACATGGGTAAATTTTGTAATTTACTAGCACGATATTGATCATCACGTTAACCATGCTTTTTATGTTGGCGCTTATTTAGACTAAGTAATCAGGATTGCTTAAAGTGTGAGCGAGTTAATAGTAACGAGCATTAATGTTCTTGTGATATATCTAATTAACAAAACGTGTTGTTTTTGTGTTTTTAAATGGTCTAGGTGATTGATTTTAAATGACTATTTGTTTTTTGTTTTCTGTTGTATGTTGAGGTTTTAAGTTGCTGTTTTTTGTCATCTAAAAGCCGATCTGTTTGCATCAGTTATGCTTTTTTAGCTATTAAATAAGTAGAAAAAACAGAATATGAAGTAGGTTAAAAGAACGTTTTTTATATTTATTTACAGGCTTAAGACATATAGAGACTGGAGGCCGACTTCGAAGGGGAGATATTTATTATTGACGCATAGTCATTAAAATATTAATTACTATTAGTTAAAATTAATTTGAATTTACCCAATTTGATTTGTTTTTAGAAGCGCATATTTTTTATCAAAAATTAAAAATTATTTTTTCTGTCTTTCATTTAATTCGCTTGATATTTTTAACTCGATTTTCGTTTACGGATTCCAGCAGTGTTTAATTGTGCTTATTATAGAGGGTAAATTGAGCACTAAATGGAGGTTAAATTAAAGTTAAAGGGAGGGAATTAACAAAATAATCAAGAAAATCTGCTCAGTTATTGATCTGCCATCGTTGTGCTTTTTACCCCTATTTTAATTTATTAATGCCTGCACTTAAAGATGGCTCATGATAATCCTCAGTTTTTCCATTACAGGGTCTTTTTATTGTAAAGTTCTTTGATAACAAGCTCTTCTCATTACAATCACATGATCATCATCTTAGTTATCTTACAAGCCACTGCTGAAGGCCCATTTATTCTATGCAATGAGAGTAATAATCAATGACGGATCAATCTTCCTTAGCAAGATAACGTATTTAAATTAACTTTTACCTCAAAATAGGCTATTTTATTGTACGATATTTGTTCTTTTTTATAATTTTTTCTATATTTTGGAGGTTACTAAATCAAAATAAACATGTCGTTGGTGAATGTCATTTATTAGTACAACGTTATATTTATGCTAATAATAAAAGAGGTGGGCATGAATGGAATGAAAAAAATCGGCATCGTTAATGCGAAATATTTTTGCTTAAAACACGTTAAACACTTTATCATTGCACTGGTGTTAATCAGTTTTGCTTCTCTGTTACTTGCTTGGTCGTTACCGTTTATTGAAAAAGAGATCACTTGGTTTATTTTTTATCCAGCGGTCATATTAGCAACATTATACGGTGGTATCGCCGCAGGCTTTATTACAACCTTCTTAACGCCTTTTACGTTATTTTTTATTTGGCCCTTAATATCGACATCTCCCCTGATTAATAATGTTTTGGATCTTTTAGAAATGTCCTTATTTATTATTATTTGCAGTTATATTTCTTACTTACACGGCTTATTGCAACGCTATAAAGCACAATTAGTACAATCCAAACAGGCACATCAATCAGATCAACATGAGTATCAGTTTATTACTAAATTGATCGACTCTATGCCCAATATGATTGGTTATTGGGATAAAGAACTCAATTGCCAATTTGCGAATAAAGCCTTTAGTGAATGGCATACTCAGCACCCTAAAGACCTTATCGGTATCTCTTTTAAGGAGTTGGCAGGGGAAGCGCTGTATAGCTTAAATGAACCACACATTAAAAGTGTTTTAGCCGGAAAAGCACAACGTTTTGAACGTACACTGCAAAAAACAGATGGTACTAAAGGTAGTATCCTTGCGCAGTATATCCCTGATTTTGATAGTGATGGCTCTGTCATCGGGTTTGCTATTCAATCCAGCGAAGTGACCGAATTAAAAGAAACAGAGGCGCAATTAAAGTTAGCAACCTGTGTGTTTGATAGTACTGTTGATGGCGTCTTGATTACCGATATTAATGGATTTATTTTGTCTGTGAATCCTGCTTTTACTCATATTACTGGTTATTCCGCTGAAGAAGCGATTGGTTTAACTCCGAATATTTTGAAGTCTTATCGACAAAATGATGATTTTTATACGGCTTTATGGGCAGAACTAAAAAAACATGGCAAGTGGTCTGGCGAGATCTGGAACCGTCGTAAAAGTGGAGATATCTTTTTAGTCCGTTTAAATATCAGTATGGTGAAAGACGAAGAGGGTAAAACAATCAGGTATATTTCTGTGTTCAGTGATATTACCGATCTTTGGCATAAAGATGAGAGTTTAAAGCATTTAGCTTTTTATGATGCATTAACAGATTTACCTAACCGTACTTTGTTAATGGAACGCTTGGGTCAAAAAATCATTGGCAGTAAACGTAGGCATAATAAACTCGCGGTCATGTTTTTAGACCTCGATGGGTTTAAATTAATTAATGATTCCTTTGGTCATAATACGGGTGACGAATTACTTAAAGTTATCTCTAGTCGATTGTTAGACTTGGTTAGGCAGTCTGATATTGTCGCTCGCTTGGGTGGGGATGAGTTTATTTTTGTGGTGGATAATCCGTTACATAAAGAGGAAATATTGCACCTTGCTGAACGCATTATTAATTCCATTAAAGAGCCTATTGAAATCGATGATAATCATCTACAAATAGGCTCGTCTATTGGCATCGCGATATATCCGGATGATGCGACAACATCGGTTGATTTAATTGAAAAAGCTGACCATGCTATGTATCAATCAAAAGATCCAGAGCGAAGCTCGCTCCATTTTTATGAGTCAGATTCTAATCAAATAAGTCGCAATCAATCACTCGGTAGTAATGAAGCATCCCTCAACGAATCAGAGCTTGGTAAAGTAGATTAATGACTAGATTCTTTTATGATTCACTATTCCGTGACTCTGCTACTAAGTTATGGTTGTTTTAAGTACTTCCAAATAGATCGATTAACTATGCTTTATTCGCTTTATTTCTCTTCTTCATCAAAACCCACATTAGCGATGTTTTAGATCGCCATTGTTCGTTATTTATCTACAGAATTCATTAAATCGTCATATTTATTACGTACTTTTAAGGCATAAAATAATCAACCTTAAGGTCTCCAATGTTAATAAATAAAATAGGTTTAGTGAGTGTGCTTTCTGCAGTGGTGTTATTTGGTTATGTTAATCGAGGGATAGCCGCAGAGATGGATGAGATTTTAGAAACGTTTCCTCAGCTAGGCAGTGAATTACCCCATTCTGTATTACGTGCCGACTTAAAAGATGCAAAAACACAATTGCCCCTTGAGATCCGCAACGGAGGCTATGGTTCAGCAATGACTGCTCACCCTACACAAGCTAACCAGTTTTATGCGTTAACAGATCGTGGCCCCAATGCGAACCACCAAGGTGATTATGGAAAAGGTAAAAGCTTTCCAGTGGCAGATTTCACGCCACGCATTGGTTTATTTGAAGTAAAAACTAACGGCAAGATTGTGCAGTTAAAAGACATTTTATTAAAACGTCCCGATGGCAGTCTGATCTCTGGTTTACCTAATAGTTCTGCATTGGGAGGGACAGGTGAAACACCTTACCATGCAGATGGAAACCCGGTGTTAGTTAATGATGAATTACCGTATAGCGTAACCTCAAACCCTATTAAGTTAGATGATTATGGGCTGGACGGTGAAGGATTAGTCGCTTTAAAAGATGGCACATTTTGGGTAAGTGATGAATACGGTCCACATATTGTTCACTTTGATCATAATGGTATAGAGATGACTCGTATTAATGCGTTCAAAGATGATAGTCGTGCTTTATTGCATTTACCTGCTGTCTTTCAACATCGTCGTGCTAACCGCGGTATGGAAGGGTTGGCGATCACACCTGATGAAAGTACGCTGGTGGGTATTATGCAATCCACCATGAAAAACCCTAATAAAGCAGCACAAAAAGGCGACCTTACACGGATTGTTAGTATCAATTTAAATAATGGTGCAACTGAGCAGTATTTGTATCGCCAACAGAAAAATGAGAATGCAAACTCTGAAATCGCCGCATTGACAGCCAATAAATTTTTAGTCATTGAACGAGATGGCAGTTTTCTGTTTGGCGGGCCTAAAAATGCAAACCCTAATGCACAAAAGCAAGTCTATCGTATTGATCTTCGCTCAGGAACCGCATTATCTAAAGTGGCTTTATCTTCAACCATTATGCATGATGAGAGCCGTGGATTATTGATTGATGGACTGACATTAGAGCAGTATGCACAGGAAAAAGGCTGGGATGCGCTCGCTGAAAAGGGTATTAAGCCGGTCACTAAAAAGTTGATCATTGATATGGTTAATGAAGTGGGTTACGCACACGATAAAATGGAAGGTTTATGGGTCATTGATGATCAACATTTAGGCATATTAAATGATGATGATTTTGCGACTTGGTCAACGGACGGGAAATTAGAGCAAAAGTATCTGGATAAAAACACCATAGATAGCAATCGTCTTTTCATTATTAAAAAGAATTTGCTTAGCGATTAATCAACAGCTCTATTTAGTAACTTTACTCAACATCTTTAGTCGCACCTTTACTCAGTCATTGGAGCAGATTTTTCAATGAGTAGAGCAGACCTTACAAGGTTTATTGCAATTAACCTTGTAAGGTATGAATGACCTATTTCTACCATTAGTTTTGCTAATTATTATCTGGTGACAGTGATTTATTCGCAATCACCTAACTGGCACTATCTAAGGCCAATTATCTAATAAAAAGCATCTAACTGATATTATTAAACTGCCGTTATCTAACTTTCGATATCTGACTAGTACTATCTTACTTTAACGCTGTACGCACTAATCTGATACTTTTTCTAAAGTAATGCACCAATTTATCACCTTCGTTAATCAACATAAATATTATTATCTTTAGTTATCATGGGGTTAAGTTGTGGTACGGTTTTTGTAACTAATTAGTAATAATCATGATCATTGTCGAGTGAAAAATGTATCAACTATTCTCTATTCCCGTACAAAAAATTATTCATTTCGCTGGTTTTAAAGCCATGCTCAGTATTTATATGGGGTTGCTCTCTGCGATTATTGCCACACAGATTGTTAGCGTTAACTTCCCTGAACAAATTTCAGTGCATGTGCTATCAATAGAGTTAGCCATTTTATTCTATTTATCCATTGCACTAGTGATGGCGATCAATAATGAATTGCACTCTTTTAAGCAAATGTTTCGTTTATTAAATGCGGATAGCTTCGATTACCGAGACCTGCAAACAAGTCATTTAATTACAGCACATTTTATTGACCAACTGCTCGCTTCTTATCGAGAATTAGGGCGAGTAAATGATAAATATAAAGATAGATTAAATGAAGTTTCTTACTCTGCCATTCAAGTGATCGATACTGCACATGCCGTTGCAGAAAACGTACAAAAACAATCTAATGCGACTAATTCAACCGCCGCTGCTATCACTGAGATGAGTGCCTCTTTAAGTGAGGTAAATGGGGGGATTCGTGAGGTACATCTTTCATCTCAACATGCATTTGATACTGCTGAAAAAGGCCGTGCATCTATTGTTGATCTTAAATTATCTTTAAAGAGTGTTGTATTTGAAGCAAATCAAACGGCTGGCGATATCGATGTTTTAATGACATTAGCCAACAGCGTTGCTGAGATATCTCAATCTATCCAAGGGATCACAGATCAAACTAACTTATTAGCATTAAATGCTTCTATTGAAGCTGCTCGCGCTGGTGAATTAGGACGAGGTTTTGCCGTGGTCGCCGATGAAGTTAGAGCGCTCGCTTTGCGTTCACGTATTGCAGCTGATGATATTGTTAAAAATGTCGATTTGGTCAAAAACCAAAGTCATAAAATAAGTACGAGTATGGCGAAAGTGGTTACTCAATCAACGCAGTGTGAGCAAGGTGCAAACTTAGTGGATCAATCTTTACAAGAAATAGAGAGTGCAAATTTAGACGTGAGAGAGAAGATGCAAACTGTCACTGATAATGTTGCGCAGCAGACTCTCGCCACCAATGAAATTAGTGAACATATAGAGCGAGTAGTACAAGGGGCAATTGCTAATGCTGATGTTGCAAAACAAGCTGAAACGGTTGCGGCTCATCTCAAATCATTAACACAAATAATTTAACAAAAAATAAGTTAAGAGGGATGGATATGGCAATCTATATTGTTATTTTATTGCTGATGGTGTTGGTTGTAATCTTGTTACATCACTATAAAACCAAACAGAAAAAAGCATTACAAGTGCGAGGCCTGGCGAATATAGCTTATTTAAAGTCGTTGATTGGAGCAGTACAAACACATCGAGGATTAAGCTCTGCTTGGTTAAATGGAGATCAAAGTAAACAAGCGATGTTACTGACTTTTGAACAACAAGCTGATAGTGACATTAAATATTTACAACAAGATATGGCGGCGGATGAAAATGGACGTTGGGACTCTTTTGTTGACCATTGGGCGCGTATAAATCAACCGGGTAATACCAATGATGCCGATAATAACTTTAAACAACATACGCAAATGATTGCTAATTTATTATATCTTTTGGAAGATGAAGCAGAACATAAACATCTTAATGCGATGTCATTACAAGCGCTAGCTCATATTGGTTTTGTGTGGCGTGAATTGGTGCAAACCACGGAGATGATTGGGCAGTCTAGAGCGATTGGAACAGGGATTGCGACCCGTAAAATATGCTCTAGTGTCGATAAAATTCGGTTATCTTTTTTACAACAAAATATGCAAAAAACAATTAATGAAACCTTACCTAAACTAGGTTCATTAGACAGTGAAAGCGAACAGCATAAGGCGTTATTAACCACTGCCTTTGCGACTATGCAGTGTTTAATGGAAACGATTAAAAGCGACTTAATTCAGGCGGATAAAATAACTATCACACAGGATCAATACTTTGCTCTAGCCACTAACAGCATTAAGTCGTTAGATGAAATTTTTAAACACCAACTAGCACAAGTCAAACAGGTTATTTGATTGGCTTTTGACGATGAGTTAATAGGCAATCAGTTAGTAAGTAGTCTTAGATGGCTCGTTACTTCTTACTCAACGAGCTGATTGATAGAGAGGAAAAAAGGGTTGTATTGTTTTCTTAAGACTCGCCGTCTTGAATGGTGCCCACTAGTAATACTGGAGCGGCATCAAGTTCAGTTGCATCCATCATTGAAGCAATTCGCTCTACGGCTGATAATAGTTGGCTTTGTTCCCACTCTTCAAGATGTTGATAACGTTTAATAAAGTGTTCTTGTAAAGGCTGAGGGGAAGAGCTTAAAACGGCTTTACCTGCTTCACTGAGTGATAAATGCACTTTACGTTTATCTGTTTTACTGCGCGTTCTGATCACAAAGTCACGTGCTTCCAATCTATCAATAATTGTTGTCACTGTGGCTGCACTGAGGGTTATTTCTTGGGCAATTTGCTTGGCAAGCGGTGCTTCAAGTTGATCAATCTTTCTCATGACTAATAACTGTGGGCCAGTTAATCCTGACTCTTTGTTTAATTGGCGAGAGTGAATACTGATTGCTCTGATCACTCGGCGTAAAGAAATTAATAACTGTTCGTGCTTTTCCATAAATCCCAACCCTATTTTTTGCGTAGCATAACAAAAATAATCGTAACTCTCATGTGTAAAGTAATAAAAAAGCAGAATAGTGAAGATCACTATTCTGCTTTTTTGGATCATCCGCTTAACCATTAAACGTGGGCTTTCACCTTATTTAATGGTATTCGCTGTGGTCTGTATTAATCCATTAACTCAATTTTAGTAAAGTCAATTTTGTTCTCTTTTGGCGAACGTTCAATATCAGATACTTTTCGGTAATGGCTTAGTAATATATAACCAAAACATCCTAAGATTAATCCGATTGCTAATGCACCAACCCATTGAATTTGTAAAAAGTCTAATTTAAACAATAATGTTAGGCCACTTAATAAAGCAATATTACCAACGATATAAGGTATTTTACCAAAGCGTTGTACTGTTAAGTTTAAGTTATCAGTGTATAAACGAACTAGTGAATCTAATGAGTTGATCACAAACGTAATACCGACAATCACCATCGCTAAGTTATAAAAACCTGCTGTTGAGATAGCATTTGCACTGTAGTAATAAAGCACAGTAAACCAAATCGCAATTGGGATAGATGGGAAGATCATCATCGCCGCTAGTACTTGATAAGTTCTCATACCACTTACAAAACGAGAGGTAAATTGGCCAATCATTATGCTCCAAGCAAACCACCAGTAAAGGTAAAACTCATGGTAATCATTGATCGGTAATACAAAGTGATGCAGGTTACCAAAGTAGTCACCTAGTAAGCCAAAGGTAGTAAAGAACTCACCTACACTTGAATTATCAGATAAGAAAGCGCCTGCCCACATAATGATGATTAACGCGAAAAATAACCAGCTACTACCTAGACTCAAGATACGAACATAACGGATGCTTGTACTTGAATATACTGCAGCGGCAATCGCTAAGAATACAATTAAGTAGAAACTGCCGACAATTGATTCGCCATCACCAAGACCAGGTAAATACCAAGGTAAGTTGGTTAATAATAAGTAAGCAGTAAAGGCACACGTACCGATAATAACCACATTATTAATGAATTTGATCAGTGGTACTTCGAAAAATTTAACTCTTGGTTCAATAACACAAAAGTAGAAACAAGTGACAAAGTAGAAGGCCCAAATTAAGAAGGCCCAAAACCCAAACTCAATAGAGAGTGGATTACTAAAGCCATATTCTGGACTGGTCGCTAAATCTGCATACCCTGCAAACTCAGTCAGCGGGAACATGATCAAACCTACATCTAAACCAGAAGTAAATAGGATCGCGATAAAAGTAAACTTACGCACTGGTGTGACACCAATACATTGCATATTACCCCAGCGGTACAGGATGAACGCAATAGCGGCAAAAACGAATAAGATGCCGGCTGATAGCCAAAGAGTCATTATTTGGCCTCCAAGTGGATAGTGTTGATAAACATAGATAATTCCTTGTTTTATGTTTTAAAACGCTACGCCATTATTTTTAAGACAATCTTGTCCTCAAACCTTAAGTATCGTAGTGATAATGCCAATAAATGACATATGTAGATGACGATAGTTAAACCCTGAAAAATAACGTAGTTTAATAGGCCATTTACAAAGTTACACATAAATTACATCGCTGTATAATTTGCGTAGGTTGGCCTTACACCTCATCTTAGTGATTCGCTGATGTTGCAATCAACGACTCACTAGGAGTGAAACTGATTTACAATTAACTGGTTTTTCGTTTTGGTGCAGTTAATCGTTGGCTATGTTGCCAATCTTCTGCAACCGTCACTTTAGCGGTACTGGGTGACAGCATTTTATTACCTAGAATAATATCTGCAGCACGCTCTGCGACCATAATGGTCGGTGAGTTAAGGTTACCGTTAGGGATAGTTGGGAAAATAGATGAATCAACAACACGAAGCCCTTCAATGCCATGCACTTTAGTTTCTGAGTTGACCACGGCCATTTCATCTTCACCCATTTTGCATGAACAAGAAGGGTGGTAAGCACTTTCAACTGAGCTTCTTACAAATTCATCAATTTCTTCATTTGTCTGTATCGCTAATCCTGGTTGGATCTCTTCACCACGATATTCATCTAAGCCCGGTTGATTAATAATCTCACGGGTTAAACGAACACAAGCTCTAAAGCCTTCAATATCATCTTGATGTGATAAGTAATTAAATTGAATTTGTGGTGCTGCATGTGGGTCGTTTGAAACAACTTTCACTGCGCCACGACTTTTCGGCTTGTTATGACCAATATGTACTTGGAAACCATGGCCTGCAAACGCTTCTTTACCGTCATAACGCATTGCTGCTGGTAAGAAATGGTATTGAAGATCTGGCCATTCTAAGCTCGCTTTTGAGCGGATGAAGCCACAGGATTCAAAGTGGTTGGTTGCCCCAAGACCTGATTTATTTAAGATCCAACGCATGCCAATTAATAGCTTGTTCAGTGGATCGATTTTGCCGTTCAATGAAATTGGTTTTAAACATTTAAATTGAAAGTAAAACTCAAGATGGTCTTGTAAGTTTTCACCCACACCAGGTAGCTCATGATGCTGTTCAATACCGGCTTCTTTTAATGTTTCTGCTTTACCAATACCCGATAATTGAAGGATATGTGGCGAACCAATTGAACCGGCACTCAGCAATACTTCTTTACTACACAGTACGTCAGTGACTTTATCTTTTACTTGGTAACGAACGCCGACAGCTTTTTTATCTTCAAGTAATACTTTGTGTACTAGAGCGTGCGTCACAACTGTTAAGTTACTGCGTTTCATCGCAGGTCTTAAATAAGCGTTTGCCGTAGACCAACGTACGCCGTTTTTAACGGTCATGTGCATTGGACCGAAACCTTCTTGTTGTTCAGCGTTGTAATCAGCGGTAGCTAAATAGCCTGCGTCTACACCTGCATCAACAAAAGCTTGGTATAACGGGTTTTTCATATTGTTACCGTTATTAACGGCTAGTGGACCAGAATCACCACGGTAATCATTACCGCCAAATGACCAAGTTTCAGCTTTCTTAAAATAAGGTAAGCAATGTGCATAATCCCAATTCTCAGCGCCAGCTTGTTGCCACTCATCGAAGTCACGTGCATGACCACGTACATAAACCATGCCGTTGATTGATGAAGAACCACCTAGTACTTTACCGCGAGGGCAATGCATACGACGATTATTCAAAAACGGTTCAGCTTCGGTTTCAAACTGCCATGCATATTTTTTGGTGTTCATCGGGATCGATAATGCAGTCGGCATCTGAATAAAAATGCTCTTATCACTGCCACCCGTTTCTAGTAGTAGTACTTTATTATTAGAATTTTCTGATAAGCGGTTTGCCAGCACGCAGCCTGCACTGCCTGCTCCCACAATAATATAATCATAATTTGTTGTAGTCATAGTCATCCTTAAAATGGGCTTTCAAGTGTTTGCATACCAACATATACCGCTTTAATTTGGGTATAAGCTTTTAATGTTTCACTACCATTTTCTCGGCCAATACCTGACATTTTGTAACCACCCACTGGCATTTCTGCTGGTGAAGCACCATAAGCGTTGATCCAGCAAATACCCGCCTTAATTTGATGTATCACACGGTGAGCACGGGTAATGTCTTGGGTGAAGACTGCTGCCGCTAAACCAAGGTGTGTATCATTTGCGCGTTTCACTACTTCTTCTTCTTCAGAGAAAGTAAGTACAGACATAACAGGACCGAATATTTCTTCTTTAGCGATCGTCATTTGGTCATCACAGTCAGTGAAGATAGTCGGTGCTACAAAGAAGCCGTTTGGCGCATTTTCAGGTTGTAATGCTTTACCGCCTGTTAATAACGTTGCGCCTTCTTTTTTGCCAATTTCAATGTAATCGAGTACTTTTTGCTGGTGGTCTTTAGAAATCAATGCACCAAAGTTTGTTTCTGGGTTCATTGGATCGCCACAGATGATGTTTTGCTCTGTACGTTCTACTAAACGTTTAATAAATTGCGGGTAGATATCTTTTTGAACGAATACGCGTGTGCCGTTAGTACAAACTTCACCTTGTGTGTAGAAGTTACCTAGCATGGCTGCTGACACTGCGTTTTCTACGTCTGCATCATTAAAGATAATTAACGGTGATTTACCGCCTAATTCCATGGTCACTTCTTTTAATGAACTAGCGGCTGCGGCCATTACTTTTTTACCGGTACCGACTTCGCCAGTGAATGATACTTTTGCGATATCATCATTACCGGTTAACCATGCGCCAACACGTCCGTCACCTTGAACAACATTAAACACACCATCAGGTACGCCAGCCTCAGTGAAGATCTCTGCTAAACGCATTGCGCCACGTGGAGTTTCTTCTGATGGTTTAAAAATCATTACATTACCGCAAGCTAAAGCGGGTGCTGCTTTCCAACAAGCGATTTGTATTGGGTAGTTCCACGCACCAATACCAGCACAAATGCCTAATGGTTCGCGACGTGTGTAATAGAAGTCATCACCAACCGTTTGTTGGTTACCTTCGATACTTGGTGCAAGACCTGCGAAAAATTCGATTGAATCAGCACCCGTTACCACATCAACTTCCGATGCTTCTTGCCATGGTTTACCTGTATCCAATACTTCGCCAGCTGCTAGGTCGTCATTATGCTCACGTAATAAAGCAACGGCTTTAAGTAAAATTCGGCTTCGTTCCATTGCTGTCATTGCTGACCAAGTAGCAAATCCTGCTTTTGAGCTGGCGATCACTGCTTGTTGCACTACTTCTGTCGCAGTTTCTACTAAGTAACTAACTTGTCCTGTCGCAGGGTTAATCACTTCAAATGTTTCACCGGTACCATTGGCGATATATTGACCATGTACGTAGTTTTGATAAACGATTAATGATGACATTGTTTTTCTCCATACTGTGTAAGCACAGTATTTATAAAGGCTTTAGATAAAATTTGAGCTTGTTTGAAGTCTTCTTCTGGTGTCGAGCTCAAGGCGCTTCGTAACCAGAAACCGTCAATCACAGCTGCAGTTTGTTTGGCTGCATTAATGGCAGCGGTATTAGGTAGCAGCTGTTTAAAGCAAAAAAGGAGGTTGCTGTATAAACGCTGACTATTGATATGTTGAAGTCTTGCTAGACCAGGTTCATGCATTGCTTGAGACCAAAAACTTAACCATGTTTTTGTTGCAGCACTGGATCGTTGCAGCTCAGTAAAGTTGGCTTCTACAATCATCGATAAACGATCTATTGGGGACAAATTTTTACCTGATATTCTGATTAATAACGCTTGTTTCAATTGATCGAGAAGGTATTTAAGCGCTGCTTCAATTAACCCTTGTTTGCCACCAAAATAATGACTGATGATGCCAGATGACATACCTGCCATTGCACTGATGGTATTAATAGTGGTGTGCTGTAAACCATGGCGTTCTACGGACATCAATGTCGCATCGATCAGTTGTTGTTGTCTCGCTTCTTTGACCGCTTGCCTTGCCATACATAACTTCCTTTTTATGTTTATGCTTCATAAAACGTTATTAATTGAACGTTCAATTAATAACGATTCTAATGATTAGTGCACTAACTATCAAGGGTTCATTTAAATTCCATTAACATATTGTGTTAACAAGGTGTACCTAAATCGTTACTTGTAACTCATTGTTTGTTTGTTTAAGCTGTTGTTTTTATTTGTTTTGCGCGCAATTGCTGTAAGTTAAATGTAACAAAATAGTTACGGATAAAATGGTTTTTGTTGTAATTAAATTAGTTGGTTTTTATGGCGGAATAATACAAGGAAAACAATTTGTTAATCATATTTACACGTAGGCAGCGGCTAAATTAAGTTTAATAAAGTGGTGGTTAAGTTCGGCTTTAATGACCATTTGTGCAGGTATTAAGTTTTAAGGAATGGGATTGTGATTAAACGGAATTGGTCTATTTTGGGTTGACCTATCGACAAAAATACTTTTATTAACGGGCATATTTACCTGTTGTGTTAGATATTGTTTGTTTTTTGTTTTGCTTATTGTCGTTGCGTTATTTTATATTCGTTTTCGAGCGAAAATATTATTAGTGTTCATTTTATTGTGCTGTTTTTAAGCGCTCGTGATTGCTTTATTGCTATCTTTTTACTGTCTATTAATTCCTTTTATTCATTTTGTTCAATAGGTTAGGCTCCAATAGCATGTCGCAAAATTATTTTTGTTGATTTAAATCATTTTGTTTTCGATTGTGATCTATTTATCATAAATCTGTGCTCGTTCGAACTATAGTTCGCTCGTAAAATAGTTGATGTGAAGGTAGTCTCGTGACTCCGAACAAAAACTAATCACTTATTTTAAAACTGCTCTTATTTATCCCAAGGAATAACATTATGCTAAACATTTTTAGGCCAATGGCGCATATCGACCGCCTACCTGAAGGCCAAATTGATCCCTTATATAAACGCCTACGTTGGCAATTGTTCCTAAGTATTTTTATAGGATATGCCGGTTATTATTTAGTACGTAAAAACTTTAGTTTAGCGATGCCTTTTTTGATCGAAGAATATGGTTATAGTCGCGGCGATCTTGGGGTTGCATTGGCGTCTGTTTCTATTGCTTATGGTTTATCTAAATTCTTAATGGGTAATATCTCAGATCGCTCTAATCCACGATATTTCATGAGTGCTGGTTTGATGATGTCTGCACTAGTGATGCTGTGTTTTGGTTTTATGCCTTGGGCAACGGGCAGTATTACGGCAATGTTTATTCTTTTATTTCTAAACGGTTGGTTCCAAGGAATGGGGTGGCCTGCTTGTGGTCGAACAATGGTTCACTGGTGGTCACATAAAGAGCGTGGCGGTATCGTTTCGGTTTGGAATGTTGCACATAATGTGGGTGGTGGTTTGATCGGTCCGTTATTCCTACTAGGCTTGTGGGCTTTTAATGATGATTGGCGTGCTGCTTTTTATGTTCCTGCTTTCTTTGCATTATTAGTGGCTGGATTTACTTTCTTAACCATGAAAGATACACCGCAATCTTGTGGTTTACCGGCTATTGAAGAATACAAAGATGATTACCCAGATAACTATTCTGAGTCTTTTGAAAAAGAGATGACAGCAAAAGAAATTTTCTTTAAGTATGTATTTAATAATAAATTATTATGGTTTATCGCGATCGCTAATGCATTTGTTTATTTAATTCGTTACGGTGTACTTGACTGGGCACCTGTTTATTTAAGTGAAGTAAAAGAGTTCTCTGTTGATAAATCTTCATGGGCTTACTTTTTATACGAGTGGGCTGGTATTCCAGGTACGTTATTATGTGGTGTGATTTCTGATAAATTGTTTAAAGGCCGTCGTGCACCAGCAGGGATTTTATTCATGCTGCTAGTAACTGTTGCAGTATTAGTCTATTGGTTTAACCCTGCAGGTAATCCAATGGTTGATATGGCTGCCTTAGTTGCGATTGGTTTCTTAATTTATGGTCCAGTTATGTTAATCGGCTTATACGCGTTAGAACTTGCTCCTAAAAAAGCAGCGGGCACAGCGGCGGGTTTAACAGGATTATTTGGTTACCTTGGTGGTGCGGTAGCCGCTAATGCATTATTAGGTTACACAGTAGATATCTTCGGTTGGGATGGTGGATTCTTAGTGATCGTATTTGCATGTGGTTTATCTATATTCTTCTTAACACTTGCTATGTTTGGCGAAAATAAAATTCATAAGCAACGTAAGTTAGATTTAGAAAAGGCAGCCGTTTAAGTATATGTAATTAAATGTTTTATATATGAATTAGAATAACCTTAACTTACTGAAATTAAGACTAAAACCCGTATTGGTTAATTGCTAATACGGGTTTGTTTTTTTACCCGTAGCAATCGATGAATGCTTAATTGCATGAAGGATTGATAATAATGCCAATGCTATTAAATAGCTGATCATTTTGTTGGTTAGAATGCTTCACTTCTGCATTAGAAGTTTTGTAATAGATCGTCAATTTCATGCAATCTTTGCTTTAAATTGACGCCTTTTTTTACCCAATAATTGATCATATAGTTAATGAAGTTGGTATAAGTCAGCCGTTATTTAACGGTTACATTTTATGATAAGGATGGATCAAACGATGTTTACAAAATTACCCCGTTTAAAAAAATTATGCTTAGGAATAATTGTAGCATTACCTATTATCAGCAGTGCTTATGCAGATAAAATCGTGGTTGCCCATCGTGGTGCAAGTGGTTACTTACCAGAGCACAGCATGGCAGCAAAATCTATGGCTTATGCTATGGGCGTTGATTATATCGAGCAAGATGTAGTGATGACTAAAGATAACGCGTTAGTTATTTTACATGATCATTATCTAGATGGTGTTACTAACGTTGCTGATGTTTACCCAGATCGTAAACGTGAAGATGGTCGTTATTACGCTATAGACTTCACCTTGGCTGAAATTCAAACACTAAGTATGACAGAAGCCTTTAAGATGAAAGATGGCAAAGCTACGGCTGTCTACCCTAAACGCTTCCCTCTTTGGAAATCGCAGTTCAAAGTGCATACTTTAGAAAATGAAATTGAATTGATTCAAGGCATGAATGCTAGCACAGGTAATAATGTAGGCATTTATGTTGAAGTGAAAGCGCCTTGGTTACATCTTCACGAAGGTAAGGATATTAGCGCCGCAGTATTAAAGGTCTTTAAAAAATATGGTTATACTAAAAAATCCGACTTAGCTTATTTTCAATCCTTTGATGCGAATGAGTTAAAGCGTGTTAAAACGCAGCTATTACCTGAATTAGGCTTGGATGTTAAATTAGTTCAATTGATGGCTGAAACCAGCTGGAATGAGACAATGGTGTATCAAGATGGTAAGGCGCAACCTTATAATTATGATTGGATGTTCAAACCTGATGCAATGAAAAAGATTGCTGAGTATGCAGATGGTGTGGGGCCATGGAAACCAATGGTAGTTGCTCCTGAGTCCACTAAAGATAAGCTTGTATTTACTTCTTTAGTTAAAGATGCACATGATGCTGGTATGGAGGTTCATCCTTATACTTTCAGATTGGATGAAGGAAGAATTCCAGCCTATGCAGAAAGCTTTGAAGACTTATTAGATATTTTCTATAACAAAGCAAATGTTGATGGTGTCTTTACTGATTTCCCTGATCGTGCAGTTAACTTTTTAAAGCAAGATAAACAATAAATCGAGCGTCTTTCGCATGATCAATGAAGTTTAATGTGAAAAAAGTTTAATCAGAAAAAGCACTTAACATGTGTAAGTGCTTTTATTTTTTTCCTATAAAAGGATAAAATAAAGTCGTTTTTAGACCTATTAAAGCTTGGTTTTAGATGAGGTCACTTCCAAAGGAATGTTATGTTCTTTTAAGATAGCAACAATTTCATCTGGTGGTGTAAGATCCGTTATTAGCATATCTAACTCACTGATATTTGCTAAGTTAACCATCGCATTGCGGCCAAATTTAGTATGATCTACTGCCAAATAAATGCGGCGACTATTCTCTATAATCGCTTTTTTAACACGTACTTCATGGTAGTCAAAGTCTAATAAAGAACCGTCATAATCAATACCGCTAATCCCAAGAATACCAAAATCCAGTCGAAATTGTTTAATGAAATCCAGTGTTGCCTCTCCGACAATTCCACCATCCTTGTTGCGTACTTCGCCACCGGCGAGAATAACTTTAAAGTCTTCATTGCCCATTAAAATGCCAGCAACATTAATATTATTAGTTACAACACGTAAGTCTTTGTGTTTTTTGACCAATTCTTTAGCAATTGATTCCGGTGTAGTACCAATATCAATGAATAAAGTGGCGCCATCGGGAATGTGTTTGACTAATGCCTCTGCAATGGAGTCTTTTTCATGTGATTGCATGACTTTACGGGCACTATAAGCTGTATTTACAGAGCTTTGTTGTGTTGTTGCGCCACCATGATGACGGCGTATTTTATTCTCATCTGCGAGTTCGTTAAGGTCGCGTCGAATGGTTTGCGGGCTAACGTTGAAGTGTTCAACTAGATTATCAGTACTGATATATCCATTTTTTTGTACGAGCTTTATTATTTCCTTATGTCTTGTTGTCTGCTTCACGAATATTGTTCCTTGCGTTACTGGCTAAATTCAATAAAACAAGTTTACTGCGACATCGGTGAATAGCAAGAAATTACAAAATTTATGAGTGCTAGACAACGCTTTCTTTTGGAATTAGAAATAAATCGTCTTTTGTTGCGGGTAATGATGAGTTTTTGAAAAGGAAGAGGGAGTTTATATCAAAAAAGAGCACCCTAAGATGCTCTTTTTATTGTTAATTAATCAATTTTATCATTAATAAATTTAACTTTATATGCGTGACTTATGGTGTATCTTCGTTATTTTCGTTGTGAAGATCAGCCCATACCATGGCACATTTGATTGCTCGTTTCCAACCGTTGTAACGTTGCTGACGTTTTTCTTGTACAGCTTGAGGCTCAAATGAACGTTCAATAGTTGCTTTGTCTTTTAGCTCTTCTAAACCATCCCAGAAACCAACTGCAATACCAGCAAGGTAGGCTGCACCCAGCGCTGTGACTTCAGTAACTGCAGGGCGATGAACTGCCGTATTTAGTACATCAGATTGGAATTGCATTAAGAAGTTATTGGCTACTGCACCACCATCAACTCGTAATGAAGCTAACTGAATCTTTGAGTCTGCTTGCATTGCGTCAAGTACGTCACGTGTTTGGTAAGCAATACTTTCTAATGTTGCACGAATAATATGGTTAGAATTAGTGCCTCGATTTAAACCGACGATTGTTCCTCGAGCATACGGGTCCCAATATGGTGCGCCTAAACCTGTAAAGGCAGGGACTACATAAACGCCGTTAGAAGAATCAACTTTGGTAGCAAAGTATTCAGAATCTTTTGCATCCGAGATTAACTTCAATTCATCACGTAACCATTGGATTGAAGCACCACCCATGAATACTGCACCTTCCAGTGCGTAAGCTGCTTCACCTCTAGGGCCACAAGCGATTGTTGTTAATAGGCCATTTGATGATGTTATTTTTTCTTTACCTGTATTCATTAACAAGAAACAACCTGTGCCGTAAGTGTTTTTTGCTTGGCCTTTTTCTACACACATGTGCCCGTACAATGCAGCCTGTTGGTCACCAGCAATACCGGCAATAGGAATACGTGTTCCACCTTTACCACCAATGTTCGTTTTGCCGTAAACTTCTGAAGAGCTTTTCACTTCAGCCATCATTGATCTTGGAATACCGAAATCTTTTAATAGTTTGTCATCCCACTCTAATGTGTTGATGTTGAATAACATAGTACGTGATGCATTGGTGTAGTCAGTTACATGTACTTTTCCTTGTGTCATTTTCCAAATTAACCACGTATCAACGGTACCAAATAGTAATTTTCCAGCTTCTGCATCTTCACGCGCGCCTTCTACATTATCCAATATCCATTTAATTTTGGTGCCTGAGAAATATGGGTCAAGCATTAAGCCTGTATTTTCACGTACGTATTCTTCTAATCCCTGTGCTTTTAGTTCTTCACAGATGCTTGCCGTACGACGACACTGCCATACAATCGCATTATAAACTGGCTTACCTGTTTCTTTGTTCCAAACAATTGCGGTTTCACGTTGGTTGGTGATACCAATAGCTGCGACTTGATCACTGCTAATACTTGCTTTTGCTAATGCTTCAGTTAGTACGCCACTTTGTGTCGCATAGATTTCCATTGGATCATGTTCTACCCAACCTGAATGTGGATAAATTTGTGTAAATTCACGTTGAGAAACACTGACAATATTTGCATCATGATCAAGGATCACTGCGCGAGAGCTTGTTGTGCCTGAGTCTAATGCCACAATATATTTTTTATCTGTCATTATATTTTTCCTTTTTTCAGTTGGGTTGAGTAATATAATCACTCTTTAGAAATTTTATAGTTATCTATGTAAAGGTTTTGATCTTTACCTATTTGTATTTTATTGTTTTTTAATCACATTCATTTGGAATAGTGCAGCCATGTCCTGTTTCTGGTAGGTAAGGAGAGATTACTTTCGGGTATACCCATGCACCAAAACAAGCACCGCAGATTGGACCTAAGATAGGCACTATAAAGTACGGAATTTCTTTAGCACCGCTCAATGCGAAATCCCAACCTGCTAAATAAGCAAATAATTTTGGTCCGAAATCACGCGCAGGATTCATAGCAAAGCCCGTTAGCGGGCCCAAAGAACCACCAATGACAGCAATTAAAACACCGATCAATACAGGGTTTAGTGCACCACGAGGTGCGCCATTGTTTTCATCACCTAATGCTAAAATGACGAACATTAGTACTGCAGTGATTACAAATTCAACAGAGAATGCACCAAATATAGATAATGAGGGATGTGGATAAGTTGAGAAAATACCTGCTGTAGACAAAGCCGCTTCACTGCTGCGCAAGAAACCATGTGCGATTTCATAGTCAGTAAACAGGTTGCTGTAAAGAGCGTAAATCAATGCTGCTGAGCAAAATGCACCTAGCAGTTGTGAGATAATATAAGGTAATACTTTCTGTTTTTCAAAACCATGAAATGCAGCTAGTGCGATTGTCACTGCTGGATTAATATGTGCACCTGATACTCCCGCTGTACAGTAAATAGCAATCGCCACTCCCATACCCCACATGATGCTTATTTCCCATTGGCCAAAACTTGCACCTGCTAATACTAGTGCTGCAACGCAACCTACACCAAAAAATATTAATAAAGCTGTGCCTATAAACTCTGCGATGCATTGGCCTAGTAATGAATGTTGTTTACTCATTTTACTTCCTTTTCCCTGTTTCAATGTATGAATGTATTTTGATGTGGTAAAGATACTTATGATTAACAAATTAGCTACATTATCAATCATTATTTGCGCGTTCGGTCATGTTTTGTTCTAAATCGAGCTTTTTGTGTGCTTTGAAAGTATTTTTGTTGTTACATGAATGTAAAGTTAAAATTAATTTTTACGTGATGTCGAGTATCTTTTTTATTGATTTTGTGTGGTTTTTTAGACGTAAGTCTATTGTTTTTGTTTGTTGGAAATGTAGTGAATAGCTAGTTAGATCATTGAGGTGTTGCTTGGTTAAATAATGTTCGAATATGCGCATTTTGAAGAAGATTTGAGTTCTTTATGTCATTTCAACAAGTGATCGGGGAAGATTTTAATGAGTGAGGAGGCGTCCTGATTGGTGTCGTTATTTAAGTGTCAAGGTTTATGGACATTATATGCTCTTATTTATTTTGTCCAATAGCTATAGCCTTAGGTCGTTATATGCGACTCTAGGTGGATCTAGGAGGTTCTAGATTGTCTTAACTTGCCTTGGGTTAGGTGAGAGTGAGCAAAATCGCACAGAACTACCCTTTAAGCTGTTGATATAGTGTTAATTTTAATTTTTATTGTTTTAGGTTTTTTAAGTGAAAATTAACATTCGCCTTCATAACGGATCGTTTGGGCTTTTGTTTTACCATTTTCTCCTGGAAAGTCTTTAAACATTGCAGCTAATAATTGATCGAATACACCTGCTATAACATCACACTCTCCGATGCTTTTCACTCGTGATTCATAGACTTTCTTTGCTTGATTTTTGTTGTCGGTAGATAGGGTTCTAGGCTTTAAGGATTCAGCTTCGACAATGTCTAATGCAAAAGAAATAGTGTATAGCGTAATTAAGCTGGCAGGATTACTGGTTGCGGCGTATTGCGGCATGACATAGCGTCGACCTGGAAAGGCGCTTCGCTTATCGTCTTCGTCTGTATAAAAGGCGTAGGGGCCAAAAATAGGTGTTAGCACAACGGAGGTTTTACCATTGTCTATACCATAGGCGACAATAGCAATGTATTGGGCCGTGTTTGCATTGTTTACAATTGAATAACCCACCATTGCGAGTTGAGTTTCAATTTTCTTTTTATAATTAGCAAACTCTAGTGAATTATTTTTATCAATATCCGCCGACACCACAAATATATTACCGGAGCTGCTGTAATTCTGCTGATAAAAAGCGGTCGTTTTAGTATCTATCTTAAGCGTTGAACAAGCCGAAATAAAAAGTATTAATGAAAGTAGGGCGAATCTGTGTAGGTATTTCATTATAAATCCTCATTAATTAATCTAAAAATTTTATTCATAGGGTAAGATTGATGACCCTTTGATAAATGTATTTCTACTCAGGATAAGCAGAGCGATAATGGGCTATGTTCCAATTAAGTTTCAACTATGTTTCAGCGATGCACTTTATGCATCTACCAATAAACAATCTAGTATGCTGGCTGCAATGTAAAACATGATGACAGAAAAGGCTGTTTGAACCGTGAGTTGGCTCTAATAGTCGTATCAAATCATTAATCAATATTTTAATGAACTGTGGTGACTTTTGCCTTGAAGATTGATTTTTAATACAGATCTTTAATACCACACTGAATACAGTTTGGTGTCGAATTAGGAATTAGGAATTAGGAATTTTAATAGTTAACAATTCACCATTTCAATAGAATCAAGTGATTTTTAGTACAAGAAAGAGTGAAAGTGTGTTCACACAGGCATTAAAAATGCGTTTGACCATTAAACATCATACTGATTAAACCTTCACGAAGTGCGCCATTGGAAAGTTGCATAGACTCAATATTTAAGGATTCAAATAGTGCGATTAAAATAGCTAACCCACTAGCAAAAACAGGCATTCTAGATTCTTCTAAACCAATAATGTTCAGTTTTTGTATGGCTTGGCATTGTATACATTGTTGCTTAATGTTGTGTAGTAGTTGTAACGACAACGCTTGGCTTAAGTGCTGTGCTTGATTGACTTCATTAACCGCTTGAATAGTACCTGATGCGCCTAGTGTCAGCTGCCATTGGTGTTGTGTATATTGTGCTTTAACAGTTGAAATAACCTGCTTTGCTGCATTTATCGCATTATTAAAATTATATTCATTTAACAGATCATCAGCAAAATAATGATTCAACCAAGTAACACAGCCAATATCTAAACTATTCGCGACATGAATGTGATTACCTTTTCCTAGTACCAGCTCAGTACTTGCCCCTCCGATATCGATCACTAACAGCTCTTTGTCTGTTTTTTCAGTAAAAGAGACGCCTTTAAAAATCGTTTCAGCTTCTTGAACCCCTGAAATTAGATTAATAGGGTGGTTGAGAATGTCCTGTGCAGTACTTAAAAAAAGTTGTTTATTAGTGGCGATACGCAGTGCTGCAGTCGCAGTAATAAGGATGCAGGCAGGTTGAATTTCATCCAACAGCGCCCTGAAGTCTTTTAGGCAATCCCAACCTTTTTCCATGGTGGCTAAATTAAGTTGTTTTTGCCCATCTAATCCGGCGGCTAAGCGTACTTTTTGCTTATGCTTTGAGACGACGTTAAAACCATTAGCTTGTTTGGTGACTGTAAGCATGTGGAAACTGTTCGAGCCTAAATCAATAATGGTATAACGCGCTGTTGCCATATTATCTTTTATGTGACCTATGATAGTTGTCTTTGCGATTATTTGGATGAACTTTATATTTAGTTACTTTCATCACTGGTAAAGAATCTAATAATGAATCTTTATCGTATTCGCTAACGGGAATATTATGCTTAATATACTCTTCAATGCCAGGTAAATTAAACACATATTTTTCACAGGCTAAACTTATCGCTAATCCTTTTTCACCGGCACGACCGGTTCGACCAATTCGATGTACATAATCTTCACAGTCATCGGGCAAGTCAAAGTTAAAGACGTGTGATACTTTTGGAATGTGTAAACCACGTGCTGCAACATCCGTTGCGATCAGAATATCCACGTCACCTTGAGTGAATTGTTCGAGAATATGCTCACGTTTTTTCTGTGGCACATCACCCGTTAACAAACCTGCACGGTGACCGTCACCCGCTAAATATCCCCATACTTTTTCACAAGCATGTTTAGTATTAGCAAAAACAATCGCTTTTTCTGGCCATTCATCTTCCATCAAGCTCAGTAACAACAACATTTTATCTTCGTTTGAAGGATAAAAGAGTTCTTCTGTAATATTAGCTGAAGTCATTACTTCAGGTTCAATCTGCACGTGCTCAGGGCTATTCATGTGCTCAAAGGCAAGCTCTTGTACTTTGTGTGACAAGGTAGCAGAAAATAATAGGTTTAAACGTTGGTCAGCAGGTGGCATACGACGGAATAAATAACGAATATCTTTGATAAAGCCTAAATCGAACATGCGATCTGCTTCATCTAAGACAACACTTTGTATTGAATCTAAGTTAATAACACCTTGTTTTACGAAGTCGATGATACGCCCCGTAGTGCCAATTAAGATATCAACGCCTTTTTCTAGTTTATTTTGTTGAATTTCAACTTTTTCGCCCCCATATGCTAAACCAAGGCGTAATGATGTTGATTTCGAAAGTATGATTGCATCTTTATGGATTTGAATCGCAAGTTCACGCGTAGGTGCTAAAATAATAGCTCTAGGCTGATTCTTGCGGCGATTTTCAGGTGCATCGTTAGTTAATAGGTGATGGAAAACGGCAGGTAAAAATGCCAAAGTCTTGCCTGTACCCGTCTGAGCTTGGCCTGCGATATCTTTACCTTGTAAGGTAATTGGCAGTGACAAAGCTTGAATCGGCGTACAGTATTCAAAACCTATAGCAGTTAAACCTGAAAGTAGACTTGGCTCTAGAGGCAAGTCTGAAAATTTTGTTTGAGTTAGGTGTGTTTTATTCATTTGCAGAGCATAGCAGTTTATACTTGCAATAAATATTGAGATCGATTCAAATATCAAAAAATATATTTTACCAGTGAGCATGTTATAATAACTTTCTACTAGTAAATCTTTTCTGGAGATAAAAATGAGCGAAAATATCGTAACTTTAAGTGATGCAAGTTTTGACACTGACGTTGTAAATGCAGCTGGTCCTGTTTTAGTGGACTTTTGGGCTGAGTGGTGTGGTCCTTGTAAAATGATTGCACCAATTTTAAGTGAAGTCGCTGTTGAATATGCAGGTAAAGTAACTGTTGGCAAATTAAACATTGACCAAAACAGCGAAACTCCACCAAAATTTGGTATTCGTGGTATCCCAACTTTATTATTATTTAAAGATGGAAAAGTGGCAGCAACTAAAGTTGGCGCGCTTTCTAAATCACAACTTACAGAGTTTTTAGACGCTAACGTTTAAATATTCTTCTCAGAATGAGGTTAAGTTAATCTAGCTTAATCTTCATTCTGGACAGTTCCAATTATTAATGCTACCTTTACGCTCAAATTATGAGCAATTCATTTTTAAGCTATCCAAATACACGTTATCTACCCAATTAATCCATATTAAAACATCAAAAGAATTATGAATCTAACCGAATTAAAAAATACTCCCGTTTCCCAGCTTGTTGAGCTCGGAAGTTCGATGGGGCTTGAAAATTTAGCCCGTCTTAGAAAACAAGATATTATCTTCGCAATATTAAAAGCCCATGCTAAAAGTGGTGCTGATATTTTCGGTGCTGGTGTTTTAGAAATCTTACAAGATGGTTTTGGCTTTTTACGTAGCTCGGATAGTTCTTATCTAGCTGGGCCTGATGATATCTATATTTCTCCTAGCCAAATTCGTCGTTTCAACTTACGAACCGGTGACAGTGTTGAAGGTAAAATAAGACCGCCTAAAGAAGGCGAACGTTATTTTGCATTGCTGAAAATTATGCAAGTTAATTTCGACAAACCAGAAAGCTCCCGCAATAAAATCTTATTTGAAAACTTAACTCCTATCCATCCAGATGAGCGTTTCCGTTTAGAGAATGGTAGTGGTAGTACTGAAGATATTACTGCACGTATTCTAGATTTAGTTTCACCGATTGGTAAAGGTCAACGTGGTTTGATAGTTGCACCGCCCAAAGCCGGTAAAACGATGTTGCTACAAAATATCGCGCAAAGTATTTCAATTAATTATCCTGAAGCTGAATTGATTGTTTTATTAATCGATGAGCGTCCAGAAGAAGTAACTGAAATGCGTCGCTTAGTACGTGGTGAGGTAGTTGCATCGACATTTGATGAGCCTGCTAGTCGACACGTTCAAGTTGCTGAAATGGTTATCGAAAAAGCAAAACGTCTTGTTGAACATAAAAAAGACGTGGTTATTTTGCTGGATTCAATTACACGTCTCGCACGTGCTTATAACACCGTTATTCCGAGTTCTGGTAAAGTACTAACAGGTGGTGTTGATGCCAATGCATTACACCGTCCTAAGCGTTTCTTTGGTGCTGCACGTAATGTAGAAGAAGGTGGAAGTTTAACTATCCTTGCTACTGCACTGATCGATACCGGTTCTAAAATGGATGAAGTTATCTATGAAGAATTTAAAGGTACGGGTAACTCTGAGATTCATCTAAATCGTAAATTAGCTGAAAAACGTGTTTATCCTGCGATTGATATCACTCGCTCTGGTACTCGTCGTGAAGAGTTATTGACTAAGTCTGACGAATTACAGCGTATGTGGATCCTGCGTAAGATTGTTCATCCTATGGGTGAAATTGGCGCAACTGAATTCATGATTGATAAGTTAGGGTTGAGTAAAACCAACGATAGCTTCTTTGATGCAATGAAAAATCAAAAAGCAAAATAGTTGATTTTGTTTTATTGAATAATAACGCTACCTAGGTAGCGTTTTTTTTACTTTAAATTTTGTCTTGGACACTTATCGCAATAGTATTGATAAGCTATTGAGCTTAATTATTAATATTCTTCTATTCAATTAAGACATGGCTTATTTTTATCAGTAAACTTGATCAGTTATTAACTGTATTTCGTATTAGTCTTACACCCTTGAAGTAATATGGGCATCGATACTAAATCAGTATTATAAGATGTAACCGTTCAACATAATAAGCAGGTAAATATGAAGTTTGATGATTTGCGTGATTTTTTAAATCAACTAGAAGAAAAAGGGCTATTAAAACGTATTAGCCAAGAAATAGACCCTAATTTAGAAATGACTGAAATATCCGACCGTACGCTACGTGCAGGCGGTCCTGCCTTGTTGTTTGAAAATCCTAAAGGTTATACAACGCCTGTATTAACTAATCTCTTTGGTACCACTGAACGTGTTGCATTAGCAATGGGTAAAGAAAAAGTGAGTGAATTGCGTGAAGTCGGCGAATGGCTTGCTTATTTAAAAGAGCCTGAGCCACCTAAAGGCTTAAAGGCCATGTGGGAAAAGTTACCTATTTTCAAGCAAGTGTTAAATATGCCAACCAAAAAGGTAAGTTCGCCTGCTTGTCAAGAAGTTGTGATGCAAGGCGACGATGTGGATTTAACTAAGTTACCTATCATGAAATGCTGGCCTGGTGATGTTGCCCCGTTAATTACGTGGGGGTTAACAATTACTAGAGGCCCTTATAAAAAACGTCAGAATCTCGGTATTTATCGTCAACAGTTGATCTCTAAAAATAAAATTATCATGCGTTGGTTATCGCATCGTGGTGGTGCGATTGATTTTCGTGAGTGGCAAGAAGCAAATCCGGGTAAACCTTTTCCTGTCAGTGTCGCTTTAGGGGCTGACCCTGCTACTATTTTAGGTGCAGTAACACCGGTACCTGATACCTTATCAGAATATGCTTTTGCAGGGTTATTACGTGGCTCGCGGACTAAAGTTGCCAGTTGTTTAAGCAATGATTTAGATGTGCCTGCTACGGCTGAAATGATTTTAGAAGGTTATTTGATGCCTGGTGAAGAAGCTCCAGAAGGACCTTATGGTGACCATACTGGTTACTATAATGAAGTTGATGATTTTCAAGTGATGACAGTAACCCATGTTACAACTAGAAAAGACCCTATTTATCACAGTACTTATACGGGGCGTCCACCCGATGAACCTGCAATTCTTGGTGTCGCACTTAATGAAGTTTTTGTACCTATTATTAAAAAGCAATTCCCTGAAATCGTTGATTTTTATTTACCGCCTGAAGGTTGCTCATACCGTATGGCAGTAGTCTCGATGAAAAAAAGTTATCCTGGTCATGCCAAGCGAGTGATGTTAGGTATTTGGTCTTTCTTACGTCAATTTATGTACACTAAATTTATTATTGTATGTGATGATGACGTTAATGTTCGAGATTGGAATGATGTTATGTGGGCTGTGACTACACGAATGGATCCTAGCCGTGATACCACTTTAATTGACAACACTCCGATCGATTATTTAGATTTTGCTTCTCCAGTATCTGGCTTAGGTTCAAAAATGGGGTTAGATGCAACTAATAAATGGCCTGGTGAAACTACCCGTGAATGGGGAACGCCTATTGTGATGGATGAAGCAGTAAAAGAAAAAATAGATGATCTTTGGAATGACTTAGATATTTTGTCATAATATAAAGGTGATACGATGATTATTTATTAATAATATCATCATCTTTATTATTCAAACATTAATGATCATCTAAACTACAATTACCGCCAAAAAATAAAAGAGAAATGAATGCCACAAATTACTTGTAATGTTGCTTCGATTGAGAAGTTAAATGCGTTTTTATATCGTGTGTTTTTAGCCCCAACTAGCAGTGCACCTTTTAAAGCGGGTCAATATGTCTCTGTGGTAATGGGAGAAGGTGATAAACGCCATTTCTCAATTGCAAATATACCTTCGAATGATTTAATTGAGTTACATATTGGTGCCACTGAAGATAATAAATATGCAATGCAAGTTGTTGAGAAAATGCAATCGGGTGAGCCAATTGAAGTTGAAATTGCTAACGGTGATGCTTATCTGCGTGAATCATCAACTCGTCCAATTATTTTAATGGCTGGGGGAACTGGTTTTTCTTATGTGAAATCGTTGCTTGAACAAATTGTTGAGTCAGATCTACAGAACCCTGTTTATTTATATTGGGGTGTTAAAGAGTATTCGCATTTCTATTTTGAAGAGCAAGCCAAAAGCTGGTCTATTGAACATCAAAATATTCATTTTCATCCCGTTGTTGAGCTACCTGAAATACATTGGCAAGGCAAACATGGTTACGTTCACCAAGCTGTATTAGATGAGTTTAATGATTTATCTGAGTTTGATATTTATATCGTTGGCCGTTTTGAAATGGCTAAGGTAGCCCGTGAAGATTTTATTAAAAAAGGGGCGCTAATCGGCCATATCTATGGCGATGCATTTGCATTCATTTAATATTTTACCAAGTGCTAACGTTTTGTTATCTCTTGGTAATGACTACTACTGGATTTCAATCGTTTGATGGTAAATAAAGTACTCTCTGCAGCAACAGAGACCGAACAATTATTTCTTCGCTTCTTAGTCGGCAAAAGTAAAGTCTATAAAGAAGAGGACTACAATGACGGTCTAAATGAACAAGATAGTGATGCTAATCAACAAAATGGTTGGCATCAACGTACTTTATTAAGTGTTGAAAAAGAACGTAGAATGCGTGTATTAGAGGAAAAAAAATTACAACAAAGACGTGAGGCAGTATTCGTCCGTGATTTTCAGCAATTACTATTAACAACCATTAATGAAAAGCTGGAGAATACTCAATGTGTATTATGTGATCACTTACAAATGCATCAGCAATGTGTTGATTTACTAACGGCACTGATTGCGAAAGAAACACGATATTCAGTATTGGCTGAGTTATTAGACCGTAACCCATATGTGCGTAATCATGTGATTGGTCTTGTTTCGAGTCAAAATTTCATGGCTTTATTAGGCAGGCAAAAACGTATTGTTCATGATACACAAACTGCTGTTGGCATGATTGGTACTAATGGATTACGTTATTTAATTCCTGCGTTGATGTTTAAACATTGTATTAATATTTATAATCACCATAATCCTTTGTTTACTAAAAAGTTGTGGCGCTATCAATTGACCTTAGGTCAAGCTTGTACTTCGTTAATGTTAGAAGCCGGATACCGTCATCCCTATGAAGGGCAGATGTTATCTGCGATGCTCAATTTTGCTTATACTGCCTCTTTTCATCAATACCTTACCTCATTTGAACACGTCCGCTCGCGCTTGATTCTAGAAGCTCGTGAACAAGATGAAAGCATGCGTCACGGCTTTTTTCATGATCTCAAGTCTGATCTTGCTTCATTGCAGGCGTTATTGATCACTAAATCCGATCTAATGATGAGCGTTACGCTTGCTACTCCAGTATTCTCCAAGGACTTTCCTCATTTAATCACTGCATTAACTGAAGAAGTAGAAAATATCGATTTTGACTCTCGTTCTGTGTTGGGACAAATTCTATTTAAAGCCGTTTATTTTGCAAAATATGAGCAATTACGTGCTGCTCGTTTATTTAAAGATGAATGGCTAGCGAGTTATTTTAAAAGTGCTCACATTGATAAAACAACTTTTAAACTCTTGTCCGAACAAGCATTGTTTCGATTTAAACCCGACTGGTAGATGTTTGAAATAGACTCGCTGAAATAGCCAAAATCGTGTAAAATACGTCATCCATTTTATAGAGAATTAAAACATGCCAAGTAACATCGATAAGTTTAGTGATATTCGCCCATATAATGACCAGGAAATACAACCTGCGATCAAGCGAGTCATTAATAGTAAAGAGTTTATTGATGCGATATTAAGCTTTCGTTTTCCTAAGCTATCTAAATATTTAGGTTTTGCCTTAAAACCATTAGTGCGCCAATATTTCTTATATAAATGGAGAGAAATTAATAGCATTGATCAAATGCAAAAAATCATGGGCCGTTACGTACAACGCATGATTGATTCTACAACCACTAACTTCACTTATTCCGGATTAGAAAACTTAGATGCGACTAAAAACTATCTATTTGTTTCTAATCACCGTGATATTGCAATGGACCCCTCATTTGTTAACTGGGCGTTATACTCAGAGAATTTTCAAACTGTGCGTATTGCAATAGGCGATAACTTACTCAGTAAACCCTTTGTTTCTGATTTAATGCGTATGAATAAAAGCTTTATCGTTAAGCGTTCAGTCACTGGTGTGCGTGAAATGATGAAATCGTTATCGCATTTATCGGATTATATTTGTAGCTCATTAAAAGAAGATAGCAGTATTTGGATTGCACAAAAAGAAGGGCGTGCAAAGGATGGTTTTGACAAAACGGATCCCGCTATCATTAAAATGTTTTATGTTAATGGTAAAAAACAAAAAGTACCTTTTGCCGAATATATTAAATCATTGAATATTGTTCCTGTTGCTGTTTCTTATGAACTCGATCCGTGCGATCAACAAAAAGCACGTGAATTATATGAAAAAGCAGAGTTTGGTGAGTACAAAAAAACGGAATTTGAAGATATCGAAAGCATTGTTAGCGGCATCATCGGGCAAAAAGGCCATGTCCATGTTTCATTTGGTACTCCATTGCATGGTGACTATGAAAATGCAGACCAAGTTGCTGAAGAGATAGATACACAAATCTATCAGAACTACTTTTTACACCCTTCTAATTTGATTGCTGCTGAACAAGATGTTGATAATATTCCTGCAGAAGAAATTGCAGCCTTTAAGGCGCGTATTCAAGCGATAAAACCTGAGTTACAGGACACCGTATTAAAAATGTACGCAAACCCTGTAGGGCATTACACAAGCTAATCGCCACTAAATAACTGATTTACGCTATTTGTTATGCACATTCAAAGAATTGTTGAATGTGCGTTTTTTGTTTTTAATTCATCTCTATCTGATTGAAAAATAAAGTTTAATTTCAATGTTTTGTGCTACCTCAAATTTTCAACAAATTCATTAACAGAGTTATCCACAGATTGTTCCATGTTGAAAGTAAATGTTTATTTTCCACTAATACCTATTAGTAGGTGATAATTGATAGTCAATTTCTAGCGTCTTCCTATCGTTCAAATTTTCATCTCCATGTAACAACTTACCGTTTTGTCGAAGACAATATAATAAAACGTGATCACTATTTTATGTCGTGTAGGTATACTAGGTAACAATTTTATCTGATTGGTAGTTAATCTATGGCTGTAGTTCCTGAAAATCCCTTTGTACTTGTTGATGGGTCCTCTTATTTATACCGTGCTTTCTTCTCTCCTCCACATTTAACTAATTCTGCAGGCGAAGCGACCGGCGCTGTTTACGGCGTTGTTAATATGTTGCAAAGTTTATTAAAGCAATTTAGTCCGACCCATATTGTGGTGGTCTTTGATGCGAAAGGAAAAACCTTCCGTGATGACATGTACGGAGAATATAAAGCCAATCGCCCTAGCATGCCGGATGATTTACGCAGTCAAATTGAACCGTTACATGCGGTGATCAAAGCAATGGGCTTACCTATTTTAACTATTCCGGGCGTAGAAGCCGATGATGTGATTGGTACTTTAGCGTTACAGGCGAGTAAGATGGGGGTTAAGACCCTGATCAGTACTGGTGATAAAGACATGGCGCAGCTGGTAGATGAACATACATTCTTAATTAATACGATGACTAATACCACTTTAGATGTTGAAGGTGTTAAAGAAAAATTCGGTATCCCACCTGAAATGATCATCGATTATTTAGCATTAATGGGTGATAAGGTCGATAACATTCCTGGCGTTCCAGGGGTTGGTGAAAAGACCGCATTAGCTATGTTACAAGGTTTAGGTAACATGGATAGCATCTATGAAAACTTAGATAAATTAGCTGATTTAGGTTTCCGCGGTAGTAAAAACATGGCTAAAAAAATGCAAGATAATGAAGCCATGGCACGTTTGTCTTATCAATTAGCAACCATTAAATTAGATGTAGAATTAGATCAAGGTTATGAAGATTTTAAACCTTCCCCACAAGATACTGATGAGCTAATTAAACTATTTGGAAAATTAGAATTTAAGCGTTGGTTAGCATCATTATTAGCCGGTGATAATTTAGTCGCAAAAGCCTCTGCAGGTCAAGAAAGCCAATCAAACCCTGTCTTTGTAGCTGCTAAATCTATGGTGGATCGCGATAGCTATAAAACTATTTACACCAAAGGTCAGCTTTTACAATGGATCAAGAAGCTACAAAAATCCGAGTTATTTGCGTTTGATACTGAAACTACCAGTTTAGATTATATGCAGGCAAAAATTGTTGGGTTATCGTTTGCGCTCCAAACAAACGTCGGTGAAGAAGGACTGCCTATTATTGAAGCCGCTTACCTTCCGTTAACGCATGATTATATTGATGCGCCTACACAATTAGATCTTACTGAGACACTTGAGCTGCTAACGCCTTTGTTGACGTCAGATGAATATAAAAAAGTAGGTCAAAATCTTAAATACGATCGCAGTGTATTATTGAATCATGGTATCACCTTAGGTGGTATTGCTTTTGACACTATGCTGGAATCTTATGTACTAGATAGCACTGGTAAACATGACATGGGTACCTTAGCATTAAAATATCTAGGCCATAAATGTATTAGTTTTGAAGATATTGCGGGTAAAGGTAAAAAACAGCTTACGTTTAATCAGATTGCTATTAAAGAAGCGGCTCCTTACGCTGCCGAAGATGCTGATATTACGTTACGTTTACACTTGGAATTACAACAGCGATTACAAGAAATTCCTGAGCTATTAACAGTATTAGATGAAATTGAAATGCCGTTATTGACAGTATTATCTGATATTGAACGAGGCGGCGTAGAAATTGATAGCAAATTACTAGGTGTACAAAGCGTTGAAATTGCAAAACGTTTATTAGAGCTAGAAGAATTAGCTTATGAAGAAGCTGGTAAACCTTTTAACTTGAGTTCACCGAAGCAATTACAGACTATTTTATTTGAAGAATTAAATATTCCTGTCATTAAGAAAACACCTAAAGGTGCACCTTCTACAGCAGAAGAAGTGCTTCAAGAGTTAGCGTTAACTTATCCGTTGCCTAAGTTGATTATTGAGCACCGTGGTTTAAGTAAATTAAAATCGACTTATACCGATAAATTACCGTTAATGGTTAATGCTGATACCGGTCGTCTACATACTTCTTACCATCAAGCTGTCACAGTGACTGGGCGTTTATCTTCAAGCGATCCAAACCTACAAAATATTCCAATCCGTAGTAGTGAAGGCCGCCGTATTCGCCAAGCTTTTATTGCTCAACCTGGATACAAAATTGTGGCTGCCGATTACAGCCAAATTGAGTTACGTATTATGGCACATTTATCACAAGATGAAGGGTTATTGGCCGCTTTCTCAAGTGGTAAAGATATCCATAAAGCAACTGCTGCTGAAGTATTCTCTGTTAGTGTCGATGAAGTGACTGTTGATCAGCGCCGAAGTGCTAAAGCGATTAACTTTGGTTTAATCTACGGTATGAGTGCATTTGGTTTGGCTAAGCAATTAAATATTGGTCGTCAAGAAGCACAAACTTACATGGATCGTTATTTTAGTCGTTACCCTGGTGTATTAACTTATATGGAAGATACGCGTCTAATTGCTAATGAAAAAGCTTACGTAGAAACTATTTTTGGACGTCGACTACAGCTACCTAATATCAATGCTAAAAACGGTATGTTGAAAAAGGCCGCTGAGCGTGCCGCAATCAATGCGCCGATGCAAGGTACCGCAGCTGATATTATCAAAAAAGCGATGATCAAAATGGCTGAATGGGTGAAACAAAAGCCGGAAGGTACGGTTCAAATCTTAATGCAAGTTCACGATGAATTAGTATTTGCTATTAAAGAACAGTTTGTTACCGAGTATACAAAAGAGATCCAAGCGATTATGGCTAGCGCAGCAGCATTAGATGTACCATTAATTGCCGATGCAGATGTTGGAGATAATTGGGATGAAGCACATTAATTTTGAACTTAATTAAGAATAACAGGACAAATAATATGAAGATATAACATTGTCCATGCTTTCTTCCTTGTTCCCCTCAATATGTGTTGCGTGTATTGAGGGTTTTTTTTGGCTGTTTTTAGGCATGCTTGGAATGTAAAGTTTTAAGGGGATTAATTCGGTTTGGTAAAACAAATCTCGATATAGGCATTACCTTTATCAGATTTAAAAGGCATTAATACTTTAGAACCATTCACTTGATGACTAATGGAATGATTTTCACCAGTAACAACAATAGGTGTTGCCATGTCAAATTCAAAGCCTTTTTCACCTAGTTGACGTTTGGCACCGCCTGCTACCATGTTGGTGATTTCACCCACCATATCGGTAATATCAGCAGAGATATCTTCGATTTTCTCACCTACCATCATTTCAAATACATTTAATGCTAATTCTTTCTCAAAACTAATTGAAAATGAGCCTGAAGTAGTTGGCCCAACCATACCAATTAATCCAGAGACATCGCCACGTGCGACTGTATCTTTTTTTAGGCTGGGACGTCCTGGTTTAATATCTAGCATCGCCATGGTTTTTAAAACATTAATAAATGAGGATAAAAACGGGTTAACAAATTCTGCATTCATAGTTTAATTACTGCTCATAATGATTAAGTGGGTGAATTTTTTATGCGACTAATTATAGAGGCAGCTTTCACAAATTCCATGCGCTTCTAATACTTTATTGGTAATTTTAAAGCCAAACTGTGAAGCTTTCTCAGAAAATGCCTCATCAATAACAGGATCACTCAATTCAATTACCTTTTTACACTTATTACAGATCAACAGCTGCATAGCATGTTCGCAACCTAAATGACAACACATTAAATAAGAATTCAACGATTCTATACGATGAATAAAGTTGTTTTCTAGCAAAAACTCTAATGCTCGATAGATAGTCGGTGGCTTCGCTTTGCTATCAAATGCTTGTAATTGTTCTAATAACTCATATGCCGTGATCGCACCTTTATGTTCAGCCATCAAAGTGAAAACTTGTTGTCGTACTGCTGTAAAACGTACGTTGTTAGTTTTGCAGATATCGATAGCGCGAGCAAGTAGTGGAGATGGTTTTATTGGCGGCATTGTTGAATGCGTTATTGACTGCGTTATTGACATAGTTACGTACTTTTTCAGTGAAAGAATAAATATAATAGCATAGCAGCAGCAGATTAAAGAGTGCAATTCATATACGTTAATACTTACTGATCAATAATTGAGGGCTTTAATGTATTTTTGCTGATCTTGGCATTTTGGTAGCGTTCTGAACGTTGCAATGTTTGAGTCGGGGTTTCTGCAAATAATTGTTTGTATTGAGCATTAAAAGTGCCAAGGTGAAAAAATCCAAAATTTAATGCAAGGTCAGCAATTGTAATCTGTTGTTCACTACTTAATAAAATGCGTCTTATTTCATTGAGACGACATTCTCTTATATATTGTATCGGTGAGATGTCTAAACCTTGCTCAAAACAATACTGTAATGATCTCCTGCTGATATGAGCAATTTGACATAATTCGGTGATCGTTAATGGGTAATGGTTGGTCTGCTTAATATAGTGAGTGATCTTTGCTATCACTCTTTGCATATTTTCAGCATTATCACCGTTAGACTTTTGATAATGCATCTTTTCTGCAAAGCACACATCGCGTAACTTTATCTTCAACATTATCCTCAACATTAAAATGAACAGAATCTGATTTTATCATTGCTTGATAATTTTTCTGGGTATAACCTGTATATATAATGCATGTTATGGTTTACCTTGGATTTTAATCTTGGAGAAACACTATGGATAATAATTCTATTCCCCCGCGTTTAATTGAAGGCACTGTTGTTGGGCGAACTGATTGGACAGAAAAACTTTTCAGTTTAAAAATACAGGCTTCAATGATGCCCTTCAAAGCAGGGCAATTCACTAAGTTAGCATTGCAAACGCCTGAAGGAGAGTGGCAGCGCAGAGCCTATTCAATGATCAATGCACCTAATGAAAAAATACTAGAATTTTTGTTAGTGACGGTACCTGAAGGTGACTTATCGCCTCGACTAGATATTTTACAACCGGGAGATAAGCTCTATGTTGGTCAAGATCCTGCGGGATTTATGACATTGGACGAGATACCAGAAGCGGCTCGTGATTTGTGGTTGTTATCTACTGGTACTGCGATTGGCCCTTTCCTATCAATACTTGCCGATCCAGCTTCCCAACAACAATTTGAACGAGTGGTATTAGTACATGCAGTTCGTAAAGAAGAAGAGTTAGTTTATCGCGAACGAATAGCGGAAATACAACAACGTTTTGGTGATCGCTTTCATTATATTCCAGTCGTTTCACGTGAAAAAGTATCCTACGCACTGAGTGGCAGGATCCCTCAATTATTATCATCCGGTGCTTTATCTGAATTCTCAGGCGTTGAATTGGACCCCATTAATAGCTTCTTTTTACTCTGTGGCAATCCAGAAATGGTTCATGACTGCCGTGATACATTGCAAGAAATGGGTTATAAAAAGCATTTACGCCGTGAAGTGGGACAGTTCACTTCTGAAAATTATTGGTAATTGATAATTGATAATTGATAATTGATAATTGATAATTG
>NZ_JACJDP010000028.1:0-50277 GCF_014163575.1 Psychromonas sp. SR45-3 | reverse complement strand
TCTTTTATCTTTTATCTTTTATCTTTTATCTTCGTGAAGCGTAGCGCTTCGTGGTTAATATCGTTTTAAATTAGTCATGGAAGGGTTAAATAAAGCCTAACATTGCACCAGCAACTGCAAATAACAGTACTAAAAACATAATTGGGCATTTTAAACATTTTAGTAAATAGAACCCGAGCAATACTAGCGCCATATCTATCCCATTAAAAACGGCACTCGTAAATACAGGTTGATAAAGCGCACTCAGCAACAACCCGACTACCGCAGCATTAACACCATTAATAGCAGCGGCTAGATTAGGTATTTTCGATAAGCGCTGCCAATGACTCAAACAACTTAATAACAATAAAAATCCCGGTAAAAATACAGCAATAGTGGCAACTAAAGCGCCTAAAATAGGCGAAGAGGGTAAAATAAAGTATCCAATATAAGTCGCAAGAGTAAACATCGGACCGGGTACTGCTTGTGCAATCGCATACCCCGTTAAAAACTGATCAGGAGTTACTTGCCCCTCGACAATATTCTGCAGTAAAGGTAATACCACATGCCCTCCACCAAACACTAAACTGCCCGCTTGAAAGAAGTCAGAAAACACAGAAAAGACTTGTGGCATAGAAGGCAGTAATACGGTCATAATTGGTAGAAAAAATAAAAGCAGCAAAAATAAGATCAGCGGAACATGGTTGATTGAGGAGGTTAGTACTTTCATTGCACTTTGTGTCCCCTTTTCAACACCTTCCATTTTATTCTCTTTTAATAAAAATCCCCCCACTAACGCGGCAATAATTAAAACCAAAATTTGACTTAATAATCCCGGTATTATTAATAAAGTGGCTGCGGTTAATAGGCATAAAAAAATGCGCGTTTTATCTTTACAGAAATTTTGATACATCATGAAGACAGCATCAAAAACTACCACCACGGCTAATAGCTTAAGGCCATGCATAACAGACAGAAAAAGCTGATCGCCAGCTAATTGTCCCGCACTTATTGCCAGTAATAACATGATAATAATGGAAGGTAAGGTGAACCCTAAAAAAGCACAACAAGCTCCAGCTAATCCCGCGCGATGATAACCAATAGCAAAACCGACTTGGCTAGAGCCCGGCCCGGGTAAAAACTGACTTAACGCTACGAAATCAGCATATTGCTTCTCACTTAACCAAGCTAAGCGTTGTACAAAGGTTTGTCTAAAGTAGCCAATATGAGCGGCTGGACCACCAAAACTAATACAACCTAATACAAAAAAAGTTTTAAATATTTCCCACATACTTTTATATCCTGATACAAAGGGGTAGCAATGACTGATATTTTAAAATAGTCGAAAATACAGGAGCAATATGACAAGAGAATGACACGAAGGTAACTAGGTAAACAGTTTTTATTACCGTCTCTAAATAGATTTTTTGTGTTTAACCTATTTCAGTTTTTTTAATGATAAGTGTAAATACTGCAAATCATTACTCCATAACTGTAAGAATTTTCGTGATTTATCTTTATTGCTCAAACATTTTGCAAATAGAATAATATTGGCACCAATCAAATCACTACTTTTTTGTATCGCATACTTTTTTAACAACGCCTGCTGAAAAGGTTTAATTGGAATAGCAAGATCCTTAGCCTCTGCAACATTCAACCATAAAAGATCTTTATCGGCATGACTTATTGCTCCCCAGTACATACGAGGTGCAAAATTTTCTAGTACTTCTACCTTAGTTAAAGACACGAACAAATTCTTTGCACGCCACTTATGTTTATCACTGGTATAAACCCACACATCAGAAGCAGCTAAAGAGCTATTATTTAACAAGCTCTTTAATAACTTAGGCAATGTTTGTTTAATGCTTTTTTTAACAACTTTTCTTGACGATAAATTCAAGTCAGCAATGTCTTCTAATTCAGTTTCTACTTCAGTTCCAGATTCAGATTCAGATTCAACCTTAATTATTGAAGTTGTTTTCAAGCTGGCGCTTTTAGTTGTTTGATTACGCAAAGGCTCTATCTTGGCTGAAAACTTGCTGGAAAAATCGATTGTAAATCCATCTTCAAATTCAATACTTTGTTGTAACTTTTGTTGCCCTTCATGCTTATGTTTAGTGACAGATTGTGTCTTATCTTTATCGTTTTCCAGTAAGCTTGTTTTGGGGCGGCTATTTAGCGCTGAGCAGGTTGGTAAATGATAACGAGAGCCAAAACAGGCTTGTTTACCATCTTTAGAAGCTCGCCTAAAATAAGCGTTCTGTAAACATTCAGGGCAAAATAATGAATGTCGGTATAGTGCAATTTTTTCATCCGACAGTAATTTAAATTCAAAAATAGAGAAAGTAGTTTGCGTTTGCATCTCATCTTCTATCGACAGAGGATCACGTTCAACGTCATCTTTCTTAGGTAAAATGCAAATGGCATCCAACATCAACTTCTCTCTATAACGTTATAAAATAAAGCACTCATAAAAGCACAGCTGTAAAACCACAATAATAACTATCTTAGCAAGATATCTCATCAATAAACTTTGCTAGTGCGCATTAAATGATGGTTATCTTTAATTCACTTTTTTAAGTCAATGTTTTTTAAGTCATGTTTATAACTCTATCTTTTTAAACCAGTGTTTTTAAGTCAAATCACAACGACTATCAATACTGTTAAATAAACACGTTAATGTATTGCATCCAAATGATTAAACACGATAATGTGATACTAATTCTAATCTAATGATAACGTTGGTTTTTTATGTCTTTTATTAATGAAAATAAATATACGTTTTATGGCATTGTTGCGATCCTGCTTTGGAGTTCTGTCACTGCCTTGATCAGAGACTTATCAGAGTTATTTAGCCCTATCGCAGGGGCAGCCATGATGTATAGTGTCAGCGCTATTTTTTTAATGTCTGTTATGGGCGTACCTAAAATAAAAGACTATCCGATACGTTACCTGTTGATCGGTGGGGTTTTATTTGTCACCTATGAAATCTGCTTAGCACTGTCTTTAGGCATGGCAAATAGTCGACATCAAGCGATGGAAATGTCTATTATCAATTACCTATGGCCTGCATTGACCATATTATTGAGCGTGCTAATCAGCCCTAAAAAAGTAAATATATTAGTATACCCAAGTATTCTTATTGCTTTTACGGGTGTCGGATGGTGTATTGCCGGCGACCAAGGTATTTCATTAAATACCTTAATGAATAATATTTCAGGTAATCCAATAACCTACTTAATGGCCTTTTCAGCCGCTTTCATTTGGGCTTTCTATTGCGTAATTACTAAAAAAATCAGCAACGGAAAAAATGCTATTGTGCTATTTTTTGCGGCTACCGCGATAACGTTATGGGTAAAATACTTTTTCAGTAATGAACCCAGCTTGCACTTTACACTTCCATCAACGCTAACATTAATTATTTCAGGCATAGTAATAGGAACGGGTTATGCTTTATGGAATCAAGCAGTAATAGGCGGCAATATCATTTTATTAGGTACCATCTCCTATTTCACCCCTGTCTTCTCTACGCTTTTTGCTTCTGTTTATTTATCAATTTCACTAACAAGTTCATTTTGGAAAGGTGTCGCTTTAGTGACCTTAGGGTCATTGATCTGCTTTTTAGTGACAAGAAGCAAACCTACTGCGAATAATACAACCGAGACAAACGGTAGCAACGCCATAAAGTAAAGGTTTGATCATCGACAGATTACCTCGATTGACGTACTAGATAGCGGTACGTCGACTGTTTATCAAAAAGCAATTGATAATATTTCAAATCAATTGCATTTTTTTAGCTGTAAAAAACGCTAGTAATCTTAGTCCATCTAAAGACATAGACGCTACAATATTCGATGTTAAAACCTTTAAAGAAGCGCATCCGCTTATTGATATAGCTTAGGCCACAAGCGACCTTTTAATTTGAAAGACCGATAACATTAGGCATGGCTACAATCACTATTTATTAACATCGGCTTTTCCCTTGTTTGAGTGCTTTTTCAAAGACAACTTTCTAGGCATCCCTTTCTATGTGTTTTTTAAACAGGCGACAAGCCTACTTGAATGAATGGAATCACGAGAATGCTTTATTGGATACAACAATGCCGAGAATAGTTGACGGCATTGTTGTATGAAGGCTTATAAGCAGCACATTAACCTTGCAAAGCAAGCGCATGATATGGGCTCTAGTGGAGAGGGCTAACGCAGAGGATTATGAGTGACTTAAGAAGAATGACTTAAGAAGCCATTCGCCACTAACCAGTCATGAGTCACTTGATCTTGAGCCTGCCCTTCACGGCAAACTTTGTGATCCAACTCTGCAATGATATCGTTAGAGAAACGTAGAGAGTCTAGTTTTTTAATTTGCAGCTCAGTGAACAACCCTTTTTTATCATTCCTTAATAACAGAACCGCTCTATCTACAATACCTAACAGTCCTTTAGGCTCTTTAATTTCACGAATATTATAACGGTAATGTAGAAATTGAGGTTTCCATAATGGAACAATAATCCATTCTTTATTCGCCACAGCTTGCTCATAGGCATTAAAACAATCGTCTTCTGTTCCTGTGAAAAACTCATAACCAGCATTGCTTAAGCCATAGTCTTCCATCATTTGAATAGAAAAACGAGTAATCCCCGCCCCTGCGTTGATCCCTTGAATTTTTTTACGCATTTTATTGGCAACGTCGAGCTTTAATAAATCAGCAACCTCTGAAACTTGATCTGCAGGTATATAGTCTGGCACTCCCCAATGCGCATAAGGTTGATAGTGCAACCCCAACTCAATAAGTGGTTGAATCTCTTCAACATCAGCTTTATAGAGCCCATGGCTTGAAGGTAACCAGGCAGAAGCAAGCATATCAACCTCTCCTGATTTTAGTTTTTTGAAGTTTTCTTGATGAGGAGAAAAGATTCGTTCAACCTCAAATCCCATATCAGTCAATACATTAGCCACTAATGACGCGGTTGTGTGATGGAAAGATAAGTCAGTCACCCCCATTGTAATTTTTGTTGTCATTTTAAATTTCCTCATATTAATAAGATGAGTCACATCATATTGCTAAACAACAGAGTTAAAAACAGCTTTAAAAGCGAATTATTTTCAAAATAAATTTGATAGTTATTGCTGAGTAAAAAGGCCATCATTATATTGCTATTAACACTTATTTTTGAAGAAACGCCTGCAGAGTTAAGGATAAGCAAGCACTCGCAAGTGTATTGAATCAATGATTTATATTTATGCTAAAGAAATACATATTGTAATTAGCAGCTTTGTTGATAAAACGGCCAATTAAAGGCAAGTTGCTTTGCTCATGCCCCCATTACCAAGCATGATTTAAAAATCAGCAAGCCGTAAGGTGAGCAGGTTCTACGTATAAAGGTAAAGACATAAAGGTGAAGGTCTAAGGGGTTAAATCGAGATTTTATTCCCATTTCACAACAGGAACGAAATGATTACCTGCGATTTAGCCTCAGGGTCGCTAACTCGAAATTCAATACTGCGTTGTAGCATTCGATAAGGACGAGTCATTTAAGGGGTAACGACTTTTTTAACCACCTACCGATAGAGAATTAACGAAGTTAATTGCTCCAAAGGTCATAGTGCTACACCTTGTTATGAAGTCCGAGTAAGCGACTGAGTAATACATCTTGATTGGTAACGGGTATAGATTACTAAATAATGACGGTTACTCTAAAGCAAACATAAAATCACTTTAATAGTGGAATACTAGTGTCTTTACTTATCTTATTCAGCCAAGTTTGCAGTTGCACTGGCCATTGAATTGATGGTTCACAACAGTAACCACGTAATAACGAGAAATAAATAGCTTGGTCAACTAAAGATAGTTGTGCATAACCTACTTTAAATGTTAATTGCGCTTCAGTCTCTTGTAAAAAAGCATTGCTATCAATCACTGCCTCTTCGGTTTTCTCAATAAGTTCAGTAAAGTTCACCGTATCAGTTTGTTTACGATCCAACCAAGCTTGACGAGCTTTCTCACTAGAAAACTCCTCAAGGTCAAGTGAATACCAGCGAGGGTAACCAATGCGAAGTAAAGAATTAAATGAGCGAGACTGCCAACCTAATGCTTGTTGACTCACTTCTCGCACTTCATCACTACCTGCTAACTCTATTAAATAGGCAATGATAGCATCGCTTTCGACCATCACTTGTTCGTCATCTTTAACTAAGATAGGCACCATTTTTTTGCCAATGAGTGTGTTAGGTGTTTGAGTATCGTCGTAGGCAAGCACAACCGTCTCCAGTTTAATCCCCAAGCTCTTTGCAACATATTGCACACGAGAACAAAAAGGACAGTGTTCATAAATATATAATTTCATTCGCTACTCCATAATAAAGGCATAATGTTGCATTACAACCAAAGTAAGACAACCAGATCAATGCTACCTTAGCCTATCGAGCCGCCTCCAAATAGCATCTAATACTAGAAACAGTTTCCTGTTTAAATTGAAAATATCGTGTAGTGAACACTCAGAAAATAATGACATTCGCTGAATTAAAATAGATTACCAAATATTATTGGACAATCTTTCAAATATTACCCTGTTTATAAATATTTATTTAATTTCTATAATGGTCGCATCTAAACAGTTAACCCAAACAGGACGTCATACTATGAAACAGTTAAAAACGCTTCTTGCACTAAGCACGGCACTTATTTTAAACACAGCATCTGCTGCGACCAGCGATTTAGAAATCGTTGCTAAATTTGATGGTAGCCGTCCGGGTAATCCGACAGTGACATCAGAAGGACGTATCATTCTTTCAATGCAACCTTTAGATGGACCGGAATTTCGAGTTGTAGAACTAATGGCAAATGGCGATCTTAAACCATTTCCAACGGTTGACTGGGCTGATGGACCAGAGAAAGGTGAAGTGGGCTTAGCGTCAGTGATCGGGGTCGACTCAACTGCTGATGGTGTTGTTTATATTCTAGATATGGGCAGCCAAACTTCAGCTCCACAAATCCTAGCTTGGGATAGTGTGAACAATAAACTGGTTAAAAATATCAAAATTGATAAAGAAGCAATAGTGGCTAACTCTTTCCTTCAGGATTTCGCGCTAGATAGCAAGCGTAATATGATGTACATAGCCGATACAACTTTAGGTAACTTAGTCGGTGAATCAAAATCTGCATTTGTTGTGGTTGATTTAGAAACCGGTAAAGCGCGTCGTGTTTTAGAGTCTCAGGCTGAATTGATGTCACCTAAGCATAAAGTAGTGATCAACGACTCTGTCATGGGTACTAAGCGTGAAGATGGCAGTAAAGATGCCCTTTACCTTGGTCTTAACCCAATTACTATCGACGCAGAGAATGAGTGGGTTTACTTTGGTTCTGTGAATGGCGATAAAATCTATCGTATTCCCGCAGCAGTGCTCGCTGATCAGAAAGTTTCAAAGCAAAAACAAGCTGCGAGCATTGAATTTTACAGTGAGAAAAGACCAAGTGATGGCATGATCATTGATTCTAAAGGCAATATTTACGTTGGCGATGTTGAGAAAAATGCCATTGCGGTGTCAAATAAAGATGGATACAGTATTCTAGCGCAGGATAAACAGTTACTTGATTGGGCTGATGGTTTTTCAATTGATAAGAAAAACGGTTATCTATACATGACACAAAATCAACTGCACCTTCATCCTGCTCTAAACGAAGGTGAGGAAGGTAGCAGCAAGCCTTATCATATTTTGCGCATTAAATTGCCAGAGTAATAAAGGATTTATATTTTTTAAATTGTTATAACCACTTAAATTACCAATAAGGAATAACGCATGACTCAACTCACTATTATTGCCAATATTATTGCTAAAGAAGACAAAATTGAATTAGTAAAATCTGAGCTACTTAAACTTATCGACGTGACTCGTGCAGAACAAGGGTGTATTAATTACAACTTGCATCAGGATAACGAAAATCCTAAGCACTTCTTATTCTATGAAAACTGGGAGTCACGTGAACTGTGGCAAACTCATATGGATAACCAACACCTAAAAGATTACTTGGCGGCAACAGAAGGGGCAGTCGATAGTTTTACGCTCAATGAAATGACCAGCATCGCTTAATTTCATAACATGACAACTATCACCAATACAAGCTGACTCTTAATGAGTCGGCTTTTTTAGTTTTTGCTAGATCAAAAAGAAGGAGACGCTTATGCTACTGGAAGACTTACAAGTTATACTTAAAGTCGCTGAATTTCGCAGTATTACTGGAGCAGCGACAGCCCTAGATATGCGTACTGCAACAGCAAGTGCAGCTGTAAAGCGAGTAGAGGCATCGCTGGGAACAGAGTTATTTATTCGTACTACTCGGCAGCTACGATTATCCAGTGCAGGGGAACGTTACCTACCTGAGTGCGAAAAAGCCTTGTTGGTGCTGGAACTCGCCAAGCAGAATATGCAGGAAAGTTTAGAGTTTATCGAAGGAAGTATTCGCATCGCCCTTTCCTCTGACTTAGGCCGTAATTTAGTGACTCCTTGGCTTGATGAATTTATGGATGCAAACCCTAAGGTGACGCTAAGAAGTAATATCAGTGACAGTAATATCGATTTTTACCGCGACTCGATAGATATGGCACTTCGCTATGGTTCCCCAAATGATTCTGGCATGGTCGGCTTTAAGATATGTGATGTGCCACGCGTATTATGCGCAACTCCTGAATACCTAGAAAAAAATGGCACGCCAAATCACCCCAATGATTTATTGACTCACAATGCGTTGTTCTATCAATTGCATGATATGTTGCAGAACACTTGGAAGTTTTCTAACGGTGAACAAGACTACAAAATAAAGTTAACTGGAAATCGTGCTTCTAACGATGGTGACTTAGTGAGACGTTGGTGCGTTTCAGGCAAAGGTATCGCCATTAAATCCTGTTTAGATATGTCTGAAGACTTGCTTTCCGGCAAGGTGAGCAGCTTAATGCCAGAATATAAAACCACAGCAACAGAATTGTGGTTGGTTTGCCCAAGTAAACAATCAATCACACCAAGTGTTAGATTATTACGCGATCTCTTTAGACAAAAAACGGGTGAAATTTTAAGTAAATTATCTACCAGGGGGATTATTAAATAACCTAATTGGCGGTAATAAAATGCGAATAGTTGATCATTGCTAGAGCATTAAAACGGCAAAACTGTGTCCGTACTCGTGCGAATAATGCTGTAATTAATGGTTCAATTAATGATGCAATACCCTATGACTTATTTTGAGGTGAAGCGTAATAACCATTTCATTCATTAAGTACATTATTTAATCGGTTAAAAAACTATTTCCACTAATAAATAGTTGCTAAACCTGAGTAAAGCATCTTACAACCTGTAATAAATAAAACTGAGTAGCTTATTTTATAAATTAACTCCTGTGAAATAATGTTAACTAACCACACACCCGTTCTTACTCCTAAAAAAGCAACGGGTATTAACACTAACGATGTTTTGAGGTTTTCTGCATCAAGCTGTCCTAGGTAACTATAGGGAATTAACTTGATAAAATTAAGCAGAGCAAAAAAGACCACACTGGTACCAATTAGTTGCTCTTTTGGTAACTTTTTAGGTAACAAGTACATACTTGCAGGTGGCCCACCAGCATGAACCAGTGTGCTTGAAAACCCAGAAATCATACTGAGTGCATAACCTCTTTTTGCAGAGGTTGATTGGGTTTTGCCAAGTAAAAATTTTTGGGCAAGAAAAGTTAAAGCTAAACCACCAATAATTAATTCCACAATATGCGAAGGCAAGCTGCCCATAAAGTATGAAGCAATTACCACACCGACTACCGCATAGGGAAGCATGTTTTTCAATTCAGCATAATTACAATTTTCTCGATGATAAATAAGCGCCATTAAATCCATAATACACAGTAATGGAAGTAAAACCGCCGCAGCTTGGATTGGCGAGACAGTCATTGCCATCAATGGCACTGAGAGCATGCCTAATATGCCACCAACACCACCTTTCCCCATGCCATAGAAAAAGACAGCAGGAATGGCTGCAATATAAAACCAAATATCAGTGATCATTTTTTACTCTCAAAATTATTAACATGGGTGCAATCGAAAAAATGCTATCGAAAAAGTACTATCTAAAAAGCGTTGTAGAGATCCCAGCAAGGAAACTTAGGTTTCATTCAAAACTTACTGTAATTAAAGCAACCGTAATCATTTGCTACACCTTGATATCAGTAATAGTTAGCGCTAAAAATAGGTTTGTATTCTGTTATCAAATAAAGACAACTGAATTAAAGATAACTGCTATTAAGACGATTGGTATAGGTAATTGTAAAGCGGCATCTACTAACGATAAACAGGCTAATAATTGAATTTCTTTCCACAATTAATTGATAATTAAAGTTTTCATTTGCAATTTAGACTTAATTTCACGCAGAAAAGATGACTTTATTTGAGGAGTAAATTAATAAATATGTTTTTATTTTTAAGCCAGTTACAACGATATAACAAGTGGCAGATTTAACGATAAAAATAGCCTATAACCCATTACGTCGTTTTGCATATACGAGAAAATCTCCCACTTAAGAAAATCCTCCACTTAAAATAAGCCCCATATAAAGTGGTTACTTAAAGGTGCTTGTTAACGAAACTCAGCCAACACTTCAATACTCACTTTCTAGAGCACTATTGATGACATAATTTGCTATAAAAAGGTTACAAAGTAGACATTATTTTGCATCCCATAGATTAAGAAGTAGTTATAGTTTTTTTGCTTTAGTAGAAAAATGATATGTGTAGATCTTACAACTCCCCTGTACTTATTGCATATTTTTTATAGAAGAAAATATTTTCCCCTTATATAACCAAGCATTACAGAAGGCATTACAGCTGGCATGATAGTTGCTATTTTACTGTTATTGAATTTATAAAAGGAAAATAAAAATGAACGAAGTTGCCTACTCAGGATATATAGCGTTTTATTTGTATTTAGTGATGCTACTCATTCAGTGGATAGTTGCCACCTTTAGTAAATCTAAGCAACCAGATGCTGTGCCAGGGAAAATTAATGAAAACCTATCTCACGATAGTTTTGTTTTTAGAGCACATCGCACCTTCCACAATACGTTAGAAAACAGTGCTCTATTTGCGGGGACGGTTCTCTTAGCATTTGTGCTCAACGTTCAAAGCCCTATCTTTGCTATTTTCATATGGACTTACCTTATTGCCAGAATTGTGCATATGGTTTTGTACTATGTAATTGCAACAGAAAAAAATCCAAGTCCTCGTACCTACTTCTTTTTGATTGGCGTTGTGGCAAATATAGCCATGTTGGTGATATTGGGATTAAGGCTTATCTAGCACTAAGAAACAAAGAAGCAATCTATAACCTATTCAGTGAGCAATACCAGTTAACTATTACACCTAACTGTATAAATTTAACTACATAAATCTAACTACATAAATCTAGAGGGAGATAAAATGAAACAAACATTAATTATTGGAGCAAGTGGACAAATTGGTAAACAGCTTACCCAATTAATGCTAGATAACAACCAGCATGTAGTAGCGCTAGTGCGTGATAAAAGTAAGTTATCAGATATCCATAATGACAAACTATCAATTATTGAAGGTGACCTGAGCAAAGATTTTGAACATGCTTTCAAACATTGTGAAAATGTTGTTTTTGCGGCTGGTTCTGGCGGCCACACAGGTGCAGATAAAACCATACTTATTGACTTATGGGCAGCATGCAGAGCAGCTGATTACGCCAAAAACAATGACCTGAAACACTTTGTAATGGTCAGTTCAATAGGTGCCGACATGCCATCAAAAGGATCTGAGAGTATGCAACCATACTTAGTTGCTAAGCATATGGCAGATGAACATCTAATACGCAGTGGTTTACATTACTCTATTATTCGCCCAGGAACGCTTACTAATGATCCAGAGAAAGGTAAGTTTACCGACCAACAACCAGAGCAAAAAGAGCAAGCGACAATAACGCGAGATGACGTTGCTAAAGCACTTTTATTTACGCTGAACAACCCACCTATAAAAAGTACTATTACCGAGATCTTTAACGGTAGCAAACGTATTTCTGAAGTATTGCCATCATAAAGCATTGATTCCTATGACGGCTCAACATGCATTATTTTGTCAATAGCAGGCAGCAAACTCAATATGATAGCATTCTGAGGGAGTAACCACATTAACACTCCCTCAGTCGTTATAAAAAAATGTGTCGCCTGTTTCATCGCTACAACTGAAGTTGTACTGAACAGTACCAACACAACAGTACCAACACTTTATCTCAGATGGTCTAGCTTATTTTACAGCAGTTACCGAGGCAAAATGTAAACATTTTGGTGCTGCTACTGGCTACTGGTGGTATCTCCGAAGTGTTACCTGAGAACAGTTTATTTGAGTTAACACTATGATTGCTAACGTAAAAACCAATAACTGGCACTTACCACTAAATTAAAGCAAAGCATTTACCAAGGTAATTAGCTGAATATTGTTATAGGTTCAATCGGCGTTTTATTCTTAAAGATATGCTACCTAGGTTTAGTAGCTAGGTTTATGTGCGTTGCTTTACGTACTCCACCGATGCCACAACACCATTTAAGCATGGCTGAACTTTATGGGTAAAAAGGATGATTTAAGATCTGTAATAGGATCAAAAAAGCGAACTATTTTCAGTTCGCTTTTTGTTGCTTATTTGCTCTAATTTTCCAACTTAATTGTCGTTGATCAGCTATTAACCAATAACACTGCCTAATTGGAATATAGGTAAATACATGGCGACTATCAGTCCCCCTACTACTACACCTAACACCACCATGATCATTGGCTCTAATAAACTGGTGAGACCATCGACGGCATCATCAACTTGTTGCTCATAAATATCGGCCACTTTACTCAACATACCATCTAGATCACCAGATTCTTCACCAATCATGACCATTTGTGAAACCATATCCGGGAAAGCGGCGGTGGTTTTCATGGCGACATTAATTTGCATGCCGCCCATCACTTCAGAGCGCATTGTATTCACAGCCGTTCGGTAAACATAGTTACCCGATGCACCCGCAGCTGAGACTAACGCATCCACTAGGGGAATACCGGCAGCCGAGGTAGTGGATAACGTACGTGCAAAACGTGCTACCGCGGCTTTATTGAGGATCGTTTTAATAACAGGAATTTTAAGTACAAACTTATCCGTATTATTACGTACTTTTTCATTACTGCGATGCGCCCTTTTAAACAAAAACACCGCTAATATACAAGCGCCAATAATGATGTACCAATAGCTTTGTACAAAATCAGAAATACCTAATACAAATAAAGTAAATGCAGGTAACTCTGCACCAAATCCAGCAAAAATATCTTGGAACTGTGGAATAACAAATAGTAATAAAAGTAATGTAACGACCCCTGCAACCACTAAAACCGCAGCGGGGTAAAACATAGCTTTTTTAATTTTAGACTTTAGCGCTTCTGACTTTTCTTTATAGGTGGAAATTCGGTCGTAGATGGTATCTAAGGAACCAGACTGTTCACCAGCCTCAACCAAATCACAATATAAATCATCGAAATTTCTCGGGAAAGTACGTAAAGCTTGAGACAGTGGAGTCCCCGTTGATACATCGTTAGCTATAGAAGTCATTAAGGTTCTTAAGGAGGCTTTTTCATTGCTCTTTGCTATCAACTCCAAGCTTTGAACTAGAGGTACGCCGGCACTCAGCATGGTGGCAATTTGTCGAGAGACAACGGCGATATCCATAGGTTGAATTTTATCACCAAAGGAAAGCAGCGACTTCGCTTTCTTTTGTGTTTTGGTTACACTCACGCCCTGTTTACGTAACTCAGACTTTATTTCAATCGCACTTTCTGCTTGTAATTCACCAGATACTTTTGCCCCTTTACGGTTAATTCCCTGCCAGGTAAAGGTATGTATATCGGCGACTGTCTTTTTCTTCACCATTAAAAATCCTTTAAATAATTACTGAACTGCACTATTACTAACGTTTTGAGTGAAAAGAATTAAGACTATATGTATGAGTATTAGAAGTTATTGCAGTCAGGGACTTCAGCTAATTAATACAACCTCTGGAGCAATACGAGTGTTAATTAATGCTATCAGTCAGTTTTATGCTTCTAATTTAAGTGACGCGGGTAACTTCATTTAAACTGGTAACACCATTTAACGCTTGTTTAATCGCAGATTGACGTAGGGTATGCATACCTTCATCAATGGCGGCATCAGCTATTTGCATAGCATTACCATCATTTAAGATAATACGACCCAGTTCATCTGACATCTCCATCACTTCATAAATACCTACACGGCCTTTATAACCATCGGTGCATTTACTACAGCCCACGGGTTTACATAAATGTTGTTTTTCAGCCAGATGTTCAGGTTTAAACCCTAATTCAATTAACTCGGGATCAGACATTTCCAATGGTGCTTTGCAGTGCTCGCATAAACGACGCGCTAAACGTTGCGCAATAATCAATGAAACTGAAGACGCAATATTAAAAGCAGGTACGCCCATATTTAATAAACGCGTAAGGGTTTCTGCTGCTGAATTGGTATGCAAAGTCGATAATACTAAATGCCCGGTTTGAGCGGCTTTAATACCAATTTCTGCGGTTTCTAAATCTCGAATCTCACCGACCATAACAATATCGGGATCTTGACGTAAAAATGAGCGTAAGGCAGAAGCAAAAGTTAGACCTGCTTTGTTGTTGATTTGTACCTGATTAATACCGGTTAAATTGATTTCTACCGGATCTTCTGCCGTAGAAATATTACGCTCTACGGTGTTTAAAATATTTAAACCGGTATACAGTGAAACCGTTTTACCACTTCCTGTCGGCCCAGTGATCAATATCATGCCCTGTGGTTTAGATAAGGCATTCATGTATTTGGCTTTTTGCTCATCTGTATAACCTAGTTTATCAATATCTAAACTGGCGGCAGAAGAGTCCAAAATACGCATTACAATTTTTTCACCCCACATAGTGGGTAGCGTACTGACACGTAAATCAATATTACGTTTATTAGAAATTTTTAGTTTAATACGGCCATCTTGCGGCAAGCGCCTTTCTGCAATATCTAACTTAGACATAACCTTTAAACGCGCGGAAAAACGGTTAGCTAAATTAACTGGGGGAGAAGCCACCTCATGCAAAATGCCATCTACGCGAAAACGAATTCGGTATTTTTTTTCATAGGGTTCAAAATGTAAATCCGATGCGCCTTTTTTTACCGCGTCACCTAATATGCCGTTAATATATTTAACTATCGGTGCATCATCGTCAGCTGCCTGCGCTTGGTCTAAGCGAGATTCTGTTTCGTCAATTTCAATATCATCAATGCTGCCGATATCTTCTAATGAGCTAGTGCCATCGTCTAATAAAGTTTCAATCGCCTCATTCAGTTTACTTTCTTCCACCAATAACGCTTCAGTGTGCATACTAAAGCTAAAGCCAAAATCCTCTAGGGCTGACACATTGGTGGGGTCTGACATGGCAATATAAAGTGTATTTTGCTGCATATACACAGGCAGGGCATGATGTTTCTCTATTAGTTTTTGGTTAATAAACTTTTCAGGAATATTATCCAGCTCTAATGCATCGCTATCTAATAGAGGAATACCATATTCAGCTTCGCAGAATTCTGCTAAGGCTAAACTTGCAATAAAATTATTTTCAACCAGGTAGGAGACAAGCGCTTTCTGTTCAGAAGCAGCAGAGGTACAAATTTGTTGTAGTTTATCTTGGTCAAGTAAACCACGAGCGGCCAGGCTAGAAGCCAAGCCGCTAATATTATGGATTGCCATTACTTATTAACAGATTGCATTATTAGTACAAGTGCCACCATCCACCCATTTAACAGCACCATTTGTAAGAGTACCTGTAAGTGTATAAGTAGAGCCTGCTGCTGATACAGCACTATCTATACCTTGTGAAGTTGCTGTTATGGTTGTTGCGGTTGCTGAACTAGCAGTAATTGCTACACTATTAACATATGTAGATGTAGCTCCACTTGTAACAGCATCCGCCTCAGCGCATCCTACAAAGGTACGGTTAATTTGAGCACATACATCCATTGCTTGTTTAGCAGAGCTTGTTGCTAAAACCACTTCTGAGAATTTTGCTTTTTGTGTATATGTTTGATAAGCAGGCAATGCTACCGCGGCTAGAATACCGATGATCGCGATTACGATTAATAGTTCGATTAATGTAAAACCTTGTTGTACTTTTTTCATTTTTTTATCCTTAACTTTGTTAAACCATTATTTATTTAAATAGGCTTAAACAATCTTTTTTATGAACATACATTTTCTAACCATTCAGTTTTACATTAGCACCAGCATCTGCGTTGACAAGAATGATAGCAATATAAGTTTAGCGTGACAGGCTGTTATCAGCCGCCTTATTTTATTACCTCATTTAGAGTAGTTCTTTTATAATAAAAGAAAAGAAATAAACGCATATTTTTTTAAAAAATCTTTCAAAGCCCATGAATTCGCAAGAAAATTATAAAAAAACCAAATGAAATAGATTTTATGTTGACCTTTATTTCCATTGTTTTTTTATTTTTCAAAAACAAACTTCATTTTGTCATTTATTCTCTTTTCTTGTCAAAAAACTAACCAAGCAGTCAGTATCATTTGCTATTAACACTAAACTAACTTTTAGCTTAGCTTTGCAGTTAATAGTAGACCTAAATTAATTTTGTACTTAACGATTAACAATTCACAATTAATAATTAATAATTAATAATTCCTAAAAAGTAAGTAGCAAAGTAAGTAGCATTTCGCATTAGGTCACACTACTCAAAACTATTGTAAGTTAAAGCCTTTACAGGAGTACATATTAATAGGTGTTAATTTAACTTTTCTTTGATTTAGATTAAACAGGGCTTAATTAAAATAAACGGCATTGAACCATAGGTGCGTGTAAATACTGGCGACATAACCTAATGCAATTACGGGAGCCCACTTTAGATGCACACCAAAGGTATAGATCCCTCGTGCTTGCCCCATTAATGCAACCCCTGCAGCACTACCTATCGATAACATGCTGCCACCAACACCTGCGGTTAATGTAACAAGCAACCATTGCCCGGTATTCATATCAGGCTCCATACTTAATACCGCAAACATCACCGGAATATTATCTACAATCGCTGACAACACACCTACGGTAATATTGGCATAAGTAGCATCCCAGTTGCTGTACATCGCTTCGGAAATCATGCCCAAGTAACCAATGAAACCCAACCCTCCCACACACAATACAACCCCGTAAAAGAATAACAATGTGTCCCATTCTGCTTTAGCCACTTTATGAAATATATCAAAGGGAGCGCCATCCCCTAAACCACGTAGACGTTCATGCTCTTTTTTATCCACGGTATGCTCAAGTGCAAATTCATAATGATTTTTTTGTGTTTTACGTAAAAAGAAAGCAAAGAACTGCAATACCCCTAACCCGGTCATCATACCTAACACGGGTGGCATACCTAAGAATGAATGCCCTGCTACGGCAAAGAAAATAGTCACTAAAAACAAACCAACGATACGTCTAGCACCGCGCTTCATATGCACAACCTCACCATCTCCCTGCGCCACTTCTTTAGAGATAAAGAAACTCATGATCACAGCGGGGATCAAGAAATTAACTGCGGACGGAACAAATAATGCAAAGAATGTGGTGAACTCAACCATGCCTTTTTGCCACACCATTAACGTTGTAATATCGCCAAATGGGCTGAATGCACCACCAGCGTTAGCTGCAACCACGATATTGATACAGGCTAAGGCGATGAATTTTGTATTTTTACCACCCACTTTCATTACGATCGCACACATTAATAATGCGGTGGTTAAGTTGTCTGCAATAGGCGAGATGAAAAAAGCTAAGATACCTGTTAACCAAAAAATCAAACGTAAAGTGAACCCTTTATTAACCATCCACGCACGTAGTGAATCAAATAACTTACGCTCTTCCATGGCGTTAATATAAGTCATCGCAACTAATAGGAAGAAAAATAACTCTGCGTATTCTAATAGATTATGGCGAAATGCCGCTTCAGCTTCATGACTCATGCCATTTTGAGAATAATAAAAACCAATCATGCCCCAAATAATACCTGCAGCAACCAGCACAGGTTTGGACTTACGAAGGTGGATCACATCTTCCAACATCACTAAGCAGTAGGCGATAGCAAAAAATAAAACAGCTGCATAACCAATACCATGTGAAGTGAGATCTATATGATCTCCAGTACTCGCTAATAGGGAGGAAGAAAATAAGACAGTACAAAGCATCAATATGACACTTAAGACCTTAGGCAGCTTTAACATTACATTTTCCTTAAAGTAATTAATAAATTGAAGCGATAAATTTTTTGCGCGATTCTAGCATATGCCCCACTCAGCCAACCTATAGTTAGCGAAGCTTTAGCACAAAAGTTTGAAGGCTGAAGCAAGATGACATAAAAAGTCTTGTAATTTTAAGTACTCATAAGTATTTATAAGCACTTAGAAGCAATAACTGGCTTGCTTAATAACAGACAGCAGAAGCAAGTCATGCATTTAAAGCTGATGATTAATACCAATACAACGTGATAATGCGCTTTGGTTCGGGAAAAGCTTAAGACTGGAGACACTCATTTTATCTATTTGTAATGTTAATGAATGTTGTAGTGGGATTTGCAAGAGATCAGATAAAATAGAGCGAATAACGCCAGCATGACAAATAATGATAATCTGTTGGGTTTTAGTTTGCTGTGCGAGTTGTTGCTGTAATACTTGCCAGGCGTTGACAACTCGTTGATCAAAGCCACTTGCATTTTCTCCATTTGGAAAAGTAAAGTTCAGTAAATCATTATTCCACTCTTCTATTTTTTCTTGTCCAATGGATTGCCAATTTAGCCCCTCCCATTGTCCAAAGTTGATCTCTTTAAAAGCTTGGTTTATCTGTACAGGGCTTTTTGACGGTATATTTTTAGGTGATGACGCATTTGATGTTAAGTCTTTTGATACTGCATCTTTTGATCCAGAGTATTTGTTATCAAAATAAGCTTGTAACCCTTCAGCTAATTGAGCGCAGCGTTTTAATGGGCTAGTGATAATTATTGGAGAATCTAGTTCTTGTTGATATGGCAGCTCTTGTGGATATTGCTGCTGTTCTGGAAACAAGCAATGTGTTTGAAAGTAATCAATGAGCTTTTGCACATCTTTATTAAATGAAGACGTGACTGCGCAATCTAACTGCCCATAACAAACACCAGATGGAAGATCAACATCCCCATGGCGCACAAGGAAAATGCGATGATTAATTATTGTCGCACTAGAGGCCGATGTTGAATTAGAAACTTGAGCAGTAGATAGCGACGAATCAGAAGTTAGGCCTTCAGACGTTAGTGATTGCTTACTGTTTGTTTCTTTTTTCATTCTCGCTTACCCTTGTTTTTTATGCTTTGTTTTATTCTTTACTCTTTACTCCGTAAAAGCACTTATTTTTATGGGCTTTTTTGACCGCTTTACATTCAGAAATAGCAGGTTTGAAAACAGGTCATTTAAACATAAGCCACCAGCATTAATAAAATAAGTAGTTCGTTTAACTGCTGCACAAAACCAAGACAATCTCCGGTATAACCTTGTATTTTTTTCTGAAAATAAGTGCGACAAGAGATTGTGCTAATAACAACCACAGTGAAAACTAATAATAAGCAAAAAAACGGCATCCATAGTATTGAAACAACGCTGGTCAATAGAGCGGCCAGCAAGTAGCGTTGAGGTAAGCGTTGCGAGGATCGCGTTGATTTACTGATCGATTCTTCGCGAGCATAGTCTGTACTTTGCATTAAACACAGTACACTGCATCGACTTAATACAGCCGCACTTATAAAACTCAAAGCAAAAAAGCTAATGCTATGATTTATAAGCAGGCCTAACACATGGATTTTCAACACCAATAACAGAATTAGACCAATAACTCCGTAGGTGCCTATTTGGCTATCTTTCATAATAGCTAAACGTTGTTGTTTGTTATAACCGCCACCAAAACCATCACAACTATCGGCAAAACCATCCTCATGGAAAGCGCCTGTTAATAGCACACCTGTTAACAACATTAAAATAATGCTGATACTAGGGTCAAACACCAACTGGCTAAGGGCATACGCAAGTAAACAAATAAGCGCATAAATCAATCCTATAATAGGTAAATACACATTACCTAGATGAAAAGGATAAGCAGTAAAATCCAATTGTTTAGAAGTAGGCAAACGAGAAAAAAATGATAATGCGTAACAAAATAAAACCCATTGTTTTTTTAAAAATAGCGTCATACTTTTCTCATCTGCATATTAGGTTTAATGATTAATTGGTTTGTTTCTCTTAACGATAATTGATCTGTTTTTATTAACGATGATTGATCTGTTTCTGTTAACGATAATTGCTCTATTTTTATTAACAGCGACTACTCACTATCACTGACACCTGCATCGGCAAAAGAGGCCATCTCATTTAAAAAAGCTAATGCAGAGACTAATAGCGGGTAAGCAACCGCAACACCGGAGCCTTCCCCTAAACGCATTCCTAAGTGTAATAAAGGTGTTGCTCCCATTTCAGTTAATAATAGTTGATGCGCTTGCTCTTCTGATTGATGGCAAAATTGTGTGTATTGCAAAAAGTCATCGTGCATCTCACTGGCAACTAAGGCGGCACTAGAAGCAATGAATCCATCAACAAGTACCAACATAGAAAGCTCTGCTGCTTTTAACATCGCACCAACCATCATAGCGATTTCAAAACCGCCAACACTTTGTAATACAGTTAATGGATCGGCATCATTTAATTGATATTTAGCAACAGCATGGTCGATGACTTTTGCTTTTATGGCGATGGTTTGTTGATCAATCCCTGTTCCCTTGCCCGCACATTGCTGACCAGTTAGGTTCATAATGGCAGCCATAATAGCAGCCGCAGAGGTAGTATTAGCAATCCCCATTTCACCAAAACCAATGACATTACACCCTTGCAGATGTTGCTGCTTAACAAGTTCAGCACCTTGCTCGATTGCTTGTAAACATTGTTCTTTAGTCATGGCCGCTTTTTTCGAGAAATCTTTTGTCCCTAACGCTATCGGCGCATTAACAAAGTGTGTTGCTGTTATATGCGAAAAATCAGCTTTAACCCCTGCATTCACAATTTTCAATTCAATATCATGTTGTGCAGAAAAACAGTTGATTGCCGCGCCACCCTGTAAAAAATTTAATACCATCTGTTCCGTCACTACCTGCGGAAATAAACTTACACCTTGCTCAGCAACGCCATGATCTGCGGCAAAAACAATAATGCTCGGTTTGCTAAAAACTGGCGTTAAGCTTTGTTGTAATAAAGCGACTTTAAATGCAATCGATTCTAATAAACCTAAACTCCCCTGAGGTTTGGTTTTAAAATCAATTTTTTCTTGCAATGTATTAACGAATTCAGAGGTGACTTTATCTAGCGGAGCAATAATATTAAACACTGACAATCCTTACCTTAATATAAAAGAAAACAAACAATTCAAATAGCGCTTATAAAAACACAAAGCTTACACTGTTTTTAAACCAGTCTCGCGAAGTTTGATCAGAATAATAAACAGTTAATTACTTAATAGTATTAATTTTAAATTATAAAGTTAGTTTTATATGGCAGCCTAACAACAATCCATCAACGCCTTAATAAAGCAGAAAAGTGTCAACATCACCTTTGCAAAGTGACTCATACCGTTAATTCAAACTCCATTACAGAGATATTTAAATCAATAAGCACTATTTTCTCCCTGACATAAGATTGAATTCAACTATTAAGTTAATTAATAGACAATTTCCCCCCTAAACATGATCTTTGCTTTATAATGCGCTTTTTGTTTTATTGTATTGGAAGTATTCATGTCATTTGCATCACTCGAGCTTGATCAGCATTTATTAAACGCCGTTGCTAAGATGGGCCACACACGCCCTACTAGTATCCAGAAGTTGGTTATTCCACCAGCCATGGATGAACGAGATATCATGGCGAGTGCACCTACAGGTACGGGTAAAACCTTAGCCTTTTTATTACCTGCGATACAACGCTTAATCGACTACCCACGTCGTAAAGGTGGCTCTGCACGTATTCTTGTTTTAACGCCAACGCGTGAGCTAGCAGTACAGATCAGTGAAGTTGCAGAACAATTAATCGCTGGTACACAGCTGGTTGCAGGTAATATTATCGGTGGTATTTCATACCAAGATCAAGAAGATATCATTATGGGTTCAGTGGATATAGTGATTGCCACACCGGGACGTTTAATGGAATACATCGATGCAGAAGCATTTGATTGTCGTGAAGTTGAATGCCTGATCCTTGATGAAGCGGACAGAATGTTAGACATGGGATTCATTGCAGAAATGGACCGCATTGCTGGTGAAGCACGCTGGCGTAAAATGACCGCTTTATTTTCAGCAACACTTGAAGGTAAAGGGTTACGTGAATTCGCCCGTGATGTATTAAATAATCCAGTGCAATTAAATGCGGAAGTAACACGTAGAGAAAGTGGTAAGATTTTACAATATATCCACCTTGCTGATAACCCGGAGCACAAATTACAATTATTAGCGGCACTGTTACAACAAGAACCAGAACACGAACAAATTAACAAGATGATTGTATTTGTAAAAACACGTGATCGTCTTGCTCAGTTAGTAGCTCAACTTGCTGAATTAAATATTCGCTGTAACTATTTACGTGGTGAAATGGATCAAGAAAAACGTAACCTGTCATTACGTCAATTTAAAGAAGGTACGACGAATATCCTGATTGCAACAGACGTTGCAGCTCGTGGTATTGATGTGCCTGATATTACGCATGTAATTAACTACGATATGCCACGTAGTGCCGATGTTTACGTACACCGTATTGGGCGCACAGCACGAGGCGGTAAAAAAGGAACTGCAGTGTCAATTATCGAAGCACATGATATTGATATTCTTGCAAAAGTTGAACGTTACACGGACCAAATATTAAAGCGTCGTGTGATTAAAGGTTTACGCCCACAGAATAAAGAAGCGAAAGCCAGTGTGCGTAAAACTAAAAAGCCAATTACTAAAAAAGGCAAAGCACGCGAAGAAGAAGTAAAACGCCTACAGAAAGAAAAACGTCAAAAGAAAAAACTAGAGGTAGGTAAACAACGTCATCGCACGATTAAAGGTAAAGGCAAGCCAAGCTGGGCCGGAAAGGGTAAAAAAGAAGACGACACTACTCCCTCAAAGTAGCAAGTTAGAAATGACTCACCTAACTTAACTGCTACTTAACTGCTACTTAACTGACCAGTTAAGATAACTTTCTAGCACTCGACAATTAACTTCTCTATAAAATGCGAAGTTAATTACAGAGTGCAGATAACATCCTGTTATAGTATGCATTGTTTATTTTTATCAGCAGGTGCTGTCAGAGGTCAATTATGCGTTTTTTCCTGTCTTTATTGTTTACCGCTTCTTTTGCGCTCATTTTATCTGCATGCACTATTACTCAGCCGCAAACTCAAAATACAACACAAACAACCACACCACAATCTACGCAAGAAGTCGTACATAAAGCATTTTCAAGCATATTAGAAAATAGCTTTCGAGGAAAACTCACTACACAGAATGATCAATTTTATTTTCAGGCCTGCGCAGATGATCAGCAATATACTATTGTCACAGATACCGAATTGGCGACTATCTATAAGAAAATAAGTAACAATACACAACAGCCCGTTTATATTGAATTTGCAGGTGAAATCAATTTTACGACGAATAAGCGTTCGAAGGATCTCGTTCAATTACGTGTGGATAGAATACACCATATGGCTTTAGCGCAGTCATCATTACAGTGCGCTAAACCACTGAATACCTTTCGTTTTAAAGCAAAAGGAGAAGATCCTTACTGGCGTATTAATATGCATGACAACCAACTATTTTTTGCCACAAAAGCCAGTAATCAATCTTATCTCTTAGGCAACGCTAACTTTGAAGCGACACAAATTAACCATTTAAAAAGCAGCAATGATGAAGGCCAACAGCTGGCTTTGCATATTCAGCCTGGGCATTGCTACATGTCTGACGATAAAGAATATTGGGGATATATCACTGAAGCAGAGACCGTATATGGACATTTTAGTGGCTGTGGACAACCGGGTTGGCTAGAAACTTCAGCCTCCTTTGCAGGTTATTATTTAAAAGCGGCAACTAATCAATCCCCAGAAGTTAATTTGACGTTAAATGAAAATCATAGCGTTGAATACGTACAAGGTAATGAACCTTACCAAATTATAAAAACAGGTTATTGGAAAAGTAATACGCCAGATAGCGTTGTAGTAATGCTCACACAGCAAAATGATCAATCGATACAAGAAGAAATTATCTTCAAACAAAGCGGTTTAAGCATTTCAAGCAATGCGATTAACATCAGTAATATACTAACTTCATTTGCGACTCCTTTAACCTTTAAAAAAATGAACTTGCAAGCAGGTTTATCAGAGGAGGAGGCAGTACAAATTACGCGTCAATTTAACACCCAAAATATTGCACCTAAAATACAAATAGATACAGAAGTGCAGGCAGCATTACGTCAATATTTTAAAATTCATAGAACCGATCCTAAACAAACTAAATTTAGTTCAGTTAGATTCGATTTAAATGGAGATGGACAAGATGAAGCGATCGCCTTTTTAGATTGGTGCTCTAGTACTGGTTGTGAAATGATAGTGTTTGAAGGAAAGAACGATAGTCTTGTTTTTTCAAGTAGAATATCAAGAGTTTATGCGCCGATCACCGTTGCTAAAAGCCAACATTTTTCATGGCAAAGTTTAGCCTCGAAAAACAATCAACAATGGTTACAGTTAGACTTTGATGGTTTAAGCTACCCATTACAAACACATAAAATAGCGAATTCAGAACCGAAACCAGAGCCCACTGGGGTGGTTTTATTTAGCCAAGGTAAACCAAATAAATGGTTCCCAATTAAATAATTCCCATTAAATAGTTCCCATTAAACAGAGATATCTAGGTAACTTGGAATGGCACGAATGAAAGCCTTAAATTCCTTTCTTCATGCCTGATTTAATAGGTTGAATAGATTGAATAGGTTACTCGCTGTAGATGATTGAGTAACCCACTGTAAAAGTACATTTACATATTAATGAAAAATGCGCTCAAAAAAGGCTTTTTCAAATAAATACACAGAAGCTTTTGGGTGACGAGGAATATTAGCATCTACAGCGCTATTTTCTGGATTATAACCATTAAGCATTAGCACAAATAACTTGTCTCCCGTTTTCCCTTTCACGAGCCCTACTAAATTAGCAACGCCCTTTAGAGATCCTGTTTTAGCAATCACCTTGCCTTTTAAAGCAGCCGTATTCACGCCACGGTGATACTTTAAAGTGCCGTCGATACCGGCAATGGCAAAACTACTTATCAAGCCTAATTGCTTATCCTGTGTATAAACAAATTTCATCACAGACATAAACAATTCAGCACTCATTAAGTTGTGTCGAGATAAACCTGAACCATCTGCTATATAAGCATTTTCAAGGTCAATACCATGTTCTTTAAGGATCGCTTTCATCGCCTGCGAGCCATTACGAAAGTTACCAGGTTGCTGAAAATATTGAGCACCGATGGTTTTGAATAAGCTATCGGCAATCAAGTTATCGGACTCTTTCATCATTTGTTGCAATAACACATCTAATAATGGTGATTGATAAACCGCTAACGTTGATGCGGGATCTTGTTTCAGCGCAGGAGTTATCGGCTGAGAATCAATTTTTACTGTTCCCGATACAGCGATCCCCACTTGCTGTAATTCACTTGCAATGATCCGCTGTGCATAAGTATTAGGATCTGTAACCGCAAATGCTAAAGGGAAAGCGCGTTCCCTAGGTACCATACATCCCCATAGATGATAATTATTATTGCTATTTCGAGTCACTTCTAAGGCACAAAATTGCTCTGCACGTTGTGCTTTAGAAACCACTGACACATCACTACTAATATCTACCGGCTCATAGCTTGGAATGTACAGCGTTGCTTTGGTGGCATCTTCACTGGCTAAACTTAAATTGCCTAACACACAGTTTCTATTCACAATAATAGCATTAGCCGGCGCTGTATAACATACACCTAAGTCATTCCATGCTTGTCCATCACTCCATTGATAACCATTAAATTGGCTATTATTAAGTAAGAAGTCTCCCTTAATACGATTAATCCCCTGTGCTTTAAGATTACGTAATAATTGTCGAATATTTTTCCGTGTTAAAGTTGGGTCGCCACTAAAATATAAACTAATATCACCTTGATATTGGCCTTTCTTAATGGCTTTTTTATTGCCTTTAATAACCGTTTGGTAACGATATTTTTCACCCAAATACAACTTGGCGGTGGTAGCAGTAAGCAGTTTTTGTACGCTAGCCGGCGTTCTTAATGATTCTTCTTGAAAAGAAGCGACTTTAATTTTTGTTTTAGCATCAATCACTAAATATGAAACCTGTGTCCCCTTTGGCAATAATGCCTGTAAATCCTGCCACTCTTGTGCGATAACACTTGTACAAAAAAGACTACTTATAAATAATAAACCAACTTTTAACATCTCAAACCACTCAACCAGAAAATCAATTTTGAGGATAACCTTTATCAGCGCCCCATGCGATCAAAATTTAGTAGGATTAATAACAACAAAAGCAATTGATAGTGATATAATTTTTGCCATTATCTGCTTCACTTATCCGAATAACATGGCCGACAACATGAGTGTGAAAAAATGAATAATCCGTTATACCAAAAAAATATTATCTCCATTGCTGATTTATCACGTTCAGACCTAGAACTAATCCTTCAAACCGCTCACTCCTTAAAACAAACTCCACAACCTGAACTGTTAAAAAACAAAGTGGTCGCAAGTTGCTTTTTTGAAGCTTCAACGCGTACCCGTTTATCCTTTGAAACAGCAGTACAACGTTTAGGTGGCAGCGTCATTGGATTTGATAGTGGAGGTAACACGTCATTAGCTCAAAAAGGTGAAACACTGGCTGATTCGGTAAAGATCATCGCTTCCTATGCGGATGCTTTTTTCATGCGTCACCCACAGGAAGGCGCAGCACGTCTAGCCTCTGAGTTTACTGAGATCCCGGTCATTAATGGTGGTGATGGTTCTAACCAACATCCAACGCAGACTCTATTAGATTTATTCACCATTTATGAAACACAGGCGACATTAGATAACCTAAACATAGCCTTTGTAGGCGACCTTAAATATGGACGAACAGTTCACTCTTTAGCACAAGCATTGTCCCTATTTAATTGTAACTTCTACTTTATTTCGCCGGAAGCGTTAGCAATGCCGGACTATATTATCGAAGAGCTGAATGAACGTAATATCAACTTTTCTCTGCACAGCAGCATTGAGGAAGTGGTCGATGACCTTGATATTTTATATATGACCAGAGTGCAAAAAGAGCGCTTTGATGAAACAGAATATCAGCATATGAAGTCAGCTTTTCTATTAAACGCCAGCATGCTGGGTAATGTTAGAGACAACCTGAAAGTCTTACACCCATTGCCACGCGTTGATGAAATCAATATAGATGTCGATGCCACACCTTATGCGTATTATTTTCAACAAGCGCAAAATGGGGTGTATGCACGCCAAGCATTACTTGCTTTATTATTAAGCAATCATTTTCAAGCAAACGCTTAAGGTTTTATGATGCAAAAGAAATTACAAGTAGAAGCAATTGAACACGGGTCGGTGATTGACCATATTCCAGCACAACAGGGTGTGAAAATATTAAAGTTTTTCAAATTTACACAGACCAATGAAAAAATAACCATTGGTTTAAACCTTGCAACTCATAATGGTCAGGGTAAAGACTTAATTAAAATTGAAAATACATTTTTTAATGATCAACAAGCGAATCAATTAGCTTTATTTGCCCCTAATGCAACCATTAATCAAATCAAAGATTTTAAAGTGGTTAATAAATTTCAGGTGCAATTGCCTAGCTCATTTATTGGTGTACTTGCCTGCCCTAATAGCAATTGTATTAGCCACAATGAACCGGTTCAAACACGCTTTTACGTCAAACAAAAAAACACCTTGAAGCTCAAGTGTCACTACTGTGAGAAGTCCTTTGAACGCAGTACTTTTGACGAATTAGACTAACTTAAAGGATTGCTCTAATTTTCGACAAATATCAGAGAATAAGATTGAAATAGAGTGTGTTACGTTTATACTGAACTTATACTTCATCATTAAAAGTGAGCATGCATATGCAATACAATACTTCTGTTTTATGTGATATCTACGCGGATACCATTGACGTCGCAGAACCACTATTAACTAACTTTGGTGGGCGTAACTCCTTTGCGGGAGAAGTGGTAACCATTAAATGCTTTGAGTCAGTTGGTTTAATATATAAAGCATTAGAAGAAAATGGTGCAGGTAAAGTATTACTGATTGATGGTGGTGGCTCTTTACGTCGAGCCCTAATTAATGCTCACATTGCCGATTTAGCGGTTGAAAATGGTTGGGAAGGTATTGTAGTTAACGGTTGTGTACGTGAAGTCGACGCGCTAGAAGAATTAGATATTGGCATTCAAGCGATTACCGCGATGCCAGTAGGTGCTGATGATAATGAAGTGGGTGAAATTAACTCGCCGGTAAACTTTGCTGGAGTGACTTTTTTACCTGAAGACTTTTTATATGCCGATAGCACGGGTATCGTTATTTCTCCAGAGCCCTTAGTATTAGACACTGAAGATGCCGATGAAGAAGATGTGTTCTAATGCGCTTAGTTAATGCTCTCAGTTAATGGAATTAGTGTCTCGTATGCCAATTTGCAGTAATTAGCATTTATATCAATTAGCTATTTTTAATCATTAACAAATGTAATAGACACAAAAAAGCCCAATTTATTTGGGCTTTTTAATGCTTCTTTTTTACGTTTAACTTGTCGTCACTTATTTAATCAAACCATTTTTCATTTTGAAATAGAATTTGATAAAAATCTAATATCGATTAGTCAACATTCTCTTCAGCTTGTTCAATCTTACCCACTAAAGCACTTAAGCGATCCTGCCATTGTTGATGCTCAGCATTTAAACGTTCGTTGTCAGATTGTAGTTGTTCTGTTTGGTTTGCTAGATTAACTTTATCTTCTTTAAGTTCTTCAATTTCCATTTGCAGTAGTGCAATTGTCTCTACAGCTTGGTTGATTTTGTTTTCTAATTTTTCTAATAGCTCAAATGTCATTTGGAGTCCCTTAATACAAAGTAGTTGTTAACTGGAATGCAACGAGAATAAGCATTCCAAGACGCTTATTCAACCTTTGTTTTGATTTTTATGGAAAAAACCGCCAATTCCTCTTTAAAGTTGAAGTATGTTACTCTAATCTGCAATTTTTTTAATTTTTTAGGTAACAAAATGTCAAAACAATTACAAATGGGTAAATACCAACATTATAAAGGCAGCTTTTATCAAGTTGAAGGAATAGCTTTTCACAGCGAAACTGAAGAAGAGATGGTTATTTACCGCCCTTTATACGGGCAAGGCGATTTATGGGTAAGACCCTTAGGAATGTTTGTAGAAAATGTCGAGATAGAGGGAAAAAGCCAACCACGCTTTGCGTATATTGGCTCAAAATAATGAGTGTTTTATAAAAGCTAGCATTATAAAGTCCGTTATTTATAACGGATATGGTTTATGAAGCTAGCTATTCACAAACACTGTTCCATGGATAACGACGGCATATCACAAGATGGCCTGCCAACGATTTTAGCCGGTACGCCTGCTACTGTGGTATGAGCCGGCACCGCTTCTAAAACAACACTACCCGCCCCTACTTTTGCACCGATACCGATTTCAATATTACCTAATACTTTTGCGCCCGCACCAATCATAACACCTTGGCGAATTTTAGGATGACGATCACCGCTCTCCTTACCGGTCCCCCCTAAGGTAACTCCTTGTAAGATTGAAACGTTATCTTCAATAACCGCTGTTTCACCCACTACTACACCAGTAGCATGGTCAAACATAATACCTTTGCCAATAGTGGCTGCAGGATGCACATCGACACCAAAGATAACTGAACTACGATTTTGTAAGTACAATGCTAATGCAATGCGGTTTTGTTGCCATAACCAATGCGCAACACGATGGATTTGAATCGCATGAAAACCTTTTAAATATAACAACGGAATAGAATAGTCTTCCACGGCAGGGTCACGATCTTGTACAGCAATAATATCGGCCATCGCACTTTCTAAAATAGTTGGATCATGCTCAAATGCTTCATCAATCACTTCTCGTACTAATATACCCGGCATAGTTCGGCTATCTAAGCGATTAGCTAATTGGTAACTTAATGCTGACGATAAATTTTTATGGTTTAAAATGGTAGAATGGAAAAAGCTAGCCAAAATAGGCTCACTTGATGAACTAGCCCATGCTTCTTCCCTGATTTTTTCCCATAGATCTCTAATTTTCTCTTCCATTATTTTACCCTTAAACTATCAAATCAATGTATATCCATGCAGCGCCATATCGATATCATCTCTATGCCATACCACAGCTATATCAACTATATCAACTATATATTGGTACTAGCTTATATCTTCATTATACCGGTGCGTCGATGTTTACTGCTTCGTTACGTTTCTCTATCGGCACCACGGAAATAGGATCAAGATGGATCAATATATCTGCACCAGGGAAAGCTGCTTGTAAGCCAAACTCAAGTTTGTCTGCTTTGTTATGTGCATCATATAAGCTTTGTCCATCATCTAACTCTAGATGTAATTGTATAAATTTAACGTAACCGGAAGAACGTGTTCTTAAATCATGTACACCACGCACTCCTTCTACTTTATAAGCCAATTTAAGGATTAGCTCATTATCTTCTTGAGGCAATTGTTTATCCATCAAAGCATCAATTGATTGCGTACCAATTTCCCATGCGCCGTGTAAAATATAAAGACTGACTGCAATGGCAAAAACACCATCAGCCCAACCCCAACCATACCCAGCTAAAACAATCGCCAATAACACCGCACCATTCAGCACAATATCAGTTCGATAATGCAAAGAGTCTGCTTTTATCGCCATACTGTTAGTTTTTTTCACCACATAACCTTGATATAAAACCAAGGCAAGGGTCACAACTAACGATAAGATCATCACTGAAATCCCTAAATTAGTCGCGACAATTTGATGATTGTTAATCACCGCTGAAATACCATTAATCATCAGGAAAACTGAAGACCCAGAAATAAAGGCGGCTTGCACTAACCCGGCTAAGCTTTCTGCTTTGCCATGACCAAAACGGTGCTCTTTATCGGCAGGCTGCAGGGCAACCTTAATTGCAAAAAGGTTGATAATAGAAGTGGTTACATCCATTAATGAATCGGTCAACGCAGCAAGAATACTTGATGACCCCGTCACCATCCAAGCAATAAGCTTCACAATAATCAATAAAGAGGCGGCAATAATAGCTGCTTGACCCGCTCGTTTTACTAAGTATGCATATTCTTCAGGTTGTTGTGTTTGTTTCACAATATTACAGCTCTAAAAAGTGTTGGTTGGCTATTATACCCGTTAAGATTTAATAAACAAAACACAGTGACAACACAATGAAAAGGCAGCACACATAACTCAATTTAAACAATTAACTTTAGGTCTTATGCTTTTAACTTTAGATATTGCACTTAATAGCATCGGTAAAAATCATGATTGAGCAGGCACATTAACAACGAGAATATATTGTAGTTTATTAAATCCCCCCCTATTTATGAGTGCAACTATGTTGACCTACTTCAATAGATAATCATTTATTCAATCATTTACGTGCAAGATATAAAATAGAGACCTACAATATACCTCTTTATAGGGTATATTGTAGTCAATCTATTGATTTACCTAAATATGCAGTGACAAGTTTAAGATTCACTTTTACAGCAATCTTAATAAAAAACGCTAAACATAGCTTACTTTTCCCTGAAACAACAATAATTCCACTTCAAGCAGAATCGCTACTTGAAATTGGTATTCACACGCTTTACATAGGCTATATATACAATGAAAAATTTATTATTAATCGATGATGATAAAGAGTTAGTTTCATTACTCGATAAAAATTTAACTTCCGAAGGTTTCATTGTTGAAACAGCCTACGATGGCGAGGAAGGCTTAAACAAATTCTTAATAAAAGATTACGACTTAATCATTTTAGATGAGGTGATGCCACGTATGTCTGGCTTTGAGGTGTTAAAATTAATAAGACAAAAAACGGACATCCCAGTATTAATGCTGACAGCAGAAAACGATCAAACCAAACAAGTGATCAGCTTAGGAATGGGCGCAGATGATTATTTAACCAAACCTTTTAGTGAGCGTGATTTATCCGGTCGAATTAAAGTGATGTTACGTAGAGTTCAATACAAAAAAGGCAATGCAGAGAATAAAATATCACATTTAGATATTGAGTTATTTCCTAGTCAACAACAAGCCTTATGCCAAGAACGTACCATCGAACTCACTAATACTGAATTGCTATTATTAGAAAAATTCTTAACCAATCCCGGTCAGTTATTGGAAAAATCTGCATTGAGTGAACAGGTTTTAGGTAAAAAACTACAAAAATTTGACCGCAGTATTGATATGCATTTAAGTAACTTACGTCGTAAATTACCTACTCGTTTAGATGGTCAAATTAGGGTAAAAAACTTTCGAGGTCGAGGTTATATGTGGTTAGATAACGACTCTCTTCAATAAATGAGCATTAACATAATCAGCGCCAGCAAAACTCTGGAACAAAGCCGCTGTTAGGTCATATTCTAACAAGGCGAATGCCTGTTGCGATATAGCAGTTATGGAACAACAGAAATCTTTCATTAATCTTGTCTAATTATTCTCAGTAAAGTGGTACACTTTTTATTTGAATTGAAGTTTAGATAAATAGCGTTCTTATCGTATTTATCACTGCTCATAAAATTTCGTTAGGTTAAAAAGTGATCACTTATAGACTGTAAAATAGTTAGCGACGAACAGAAAACCTTTAAACATAAATCCCCTCTTTTTTGTGGCATTTTATGGGGGTTTCTCACCATCCTTAACTATATTCAAATAAATTGATCAGTTATTTATCGGCATTAATATCAATAACAGTAGAGTAAAAAAATGATTGAAGTTGCATTGTACGAACCAGAGATCCCACCTAACACTGGCAATATTATTCGCCTATGTGCCAATACAGGATGTGTATTGCACTTAATTGAACCGCTCGGTTTTGACTTAGATGAAAAAAAAGTAAGACGTGCAGGGTTAGATTATCATGAAATGACCAATGTACATTTGCATAAAGACTTTGATAGTTTTTTAAAGGTAGTTGAAGGTAAACGTTTATTAGCCTGCACCACTAAAACAACCACCTACCATCATAATGCAAACTTTCAAGATGGTGACGTTTTGTTATTTGGCCCAGAAACACGAGGATTACCATCGTCGATATTAGATGCTTTACCCCTACAGCAAAAATTACGTATTCCAATGAAGGCTGATAGTCGCTCGATGAATCTATCCAATGCTGTATCTGTATTTGTTTATGAAGCGTGGCGCCAACTGGATTTTCCGGGGGCAGTTTAAGATTTTCTAGGCTCTGTATAGGTTTTCTTGGCACAATTTAGATTTTGGAGGCTCAATTTAGATTTTGAAGGCACAGTATAATAGTAAGTTAACACCTTCATTCCTGCGAAATTTTTAAAACATTTAAGATAAGAATCAAAAGGTAATGACTTACTTTTTGATTCTTATCTTTTAAACCTTACTAAAACTGGTTAAATGAGTAATGGCATTATCTTGACTGTAATAATTGTACTAATAACTGCACAGTTCTCTGCCCTCTAAATTCATTAACATCTAGGCTATAAACACAAAAGACTTCTTTCACTGATAAATCAGGCCAAGCTTCTGGGTCAATATTAAAAGCAATGGCATCAATTAATTTATCACCTTGTTGCAATACCATTTTTAAGTGTTTTTGCCCTACAATTCGCTGTTGTTTTAATGCAAATACACCATCAAAAATGGGCGCAGGGAATCCTTGTCCCCACGGTCCAGCATCACGTAGTTCTTGGGCAATACTCAAGTCAAACTGCTCAGGGGATAATTGTCCGTCGGATAAAATGACGTTATTTAATAAGTCCTCATCCACTTGCGCTTTTAAAATGGCATTTAATGTATCATTAAACAGAACAAAATCTTTTTCTAACAAACTCAAACCGGCAGCCATCGCATGACCACCAAACTTTAAAATAACGCCAGGAAGCGTTTTATCGACTAAATCCAACATATCGCGAATATGTACACCCGGAATGGATCGCGCAGAACCTTTGATTTCCCCCCCATTTGCACGCGCAAAAGCAAAGGTTGGTCGGTAATATTTTTCTTTGATGCGAGAAGCCACCAGCCCAATAACACCTTGATGCCAGTCGGCCTCAAACAAACATAATGCTAAAGGTAAGTTATTTTGATCAATGGATAACTTTTGTAAGCTCAGCATCGCTTCCTGCTGCATGCTTTGCTCTATTTCTCTGCGAGACAGATTTAGCGCATCTAACTCAGAGGCAAGCGTATTTGCATGTAAATAATCATCGCATAATAGTAATTCAACGCCGTGGCTCATCTCATCTAAACGCCCTGCTGCGTTAAGCCTAGGTCCTAATGAAAAGCCTAAATCCGTGGCAACTAATTGTTGTTGATTCCGTTTTGCAACTTGAATAAGCGCACTAATACCTGGTCGGCAGAATCCAGCACGAATACGCGCTAATCCTTGATGCACTAAAGTGCGGTTATTTGCATCTAATTTTACGACATCAGCAACGGTGCCTAGTGCAACAATATCTAGAAAGTTAGCTAAATTAGGTGCAGCAAAGTCAGTAAAACAGCCTTTTTCTTGCATTAAAGAGCGCAACGCCAGCATCACATAAAATGCGACACCCACGCCTGCTAAATTTTTACTGGGGAACTGACAACCTATTTGATTCGGATTAACAATAGCATCAGCAACTGGTGTTTCCTCTCCAGGGAGGTGATGGTCAGTCACTAATACTTCAATGCCTAACGCTTTGGCATGGGCAACACCGCTAATACTAGAAATGCCATTATCCACAGTCATTAACAATTCAGCACCTTGTTGCGCGGCGAGATCAACAATTTCAGGGCTTAATCCATAACCATAGTCAAAACGGTTAGGGATTAAATAATCAACATGTTGATACCCTAATGCACGCAGCGATAAAACACTCAGCGCCGTGCTCGTTGCACCATCAGCATCAAAATCTCCGACAATAATGATCTTCTTACCTTTTAAATAAGCTTGATATAGCAACTCACAAGCTTCTCCCATACCTTTCAATTGATTGGCATGAATTAAGGTTTTAGTACTGTTATCTAATTCACTGTCGGCAGTAATGCCTCGATTAGCATAAAGCTTAGTCAATAATGGGGAGCAAGATAATGACAATAAACTAGTATCATATTGAAGACGTTGCTGTACTTGTGTTTTAGGTGTTTCTGAAGACATAAAAAAACTGCACGATATAGGATTATCAATGCAGTTTATTATGAATCAGACAATAGCAGAAGACTTAGTCTATATTTTTTCTTCTAATACTTGAATTAAACGGTCTGCAGGTAAATAACCAGGCATCGCAGTACCATCTTCTAAAAACATCGTAGGCGTACCAGTGATACCCAATGCAATACCTAACTTATATTGCTCTAATACATTATTATCACAGGTCATTGTTTTGATTCCACGACCTCTTTTTGCATCATCCATCGCTGATTTAGGGTCATCCGAACACCAGACCGATACCATATTACGGTAAGCATTCGATTTTTCACCACCACGAGGGAAAGCAAGGTAACGAATAGTAATACCTAATTTATTATAATCAGCCATTTCTGCATGTAGTTTTTTACAATAAGCACAAGTAATATCAGTAAAAGCAGTAATGACATATTTTTCATTGTCTGCTTTATAAATAATCATGTCTTTTTCAAAGCTTTTAATTTTTGCAAAATGCTCTGCAGAATTCGCTTTGCGTACTTCAGCCACTTTTGTGCTGGTAATATTTTTCATGCCATTATTAGTATCATAAATATTACCACTGATTAAAAATTGTCCATCTTCACTAAGGTAATAGATAGCACCTTCACTTAAAACTTCATATAAACCTTTAATCGGTGACTCTTCAATCGATTGCGCACTTACTTTTAAGTCATCAAGCTTTTTAGTTAATAACTCATTAACTTCTTTTGAAACAGCGGCAAAGCTACTTGAACTAACCAACATGCCCACAACGAATGCGATCACATTTTTTTTAACATTTAATATGGACATCATAAATTCCCAAAAAATAAAATAATAGTACCTGATTATGCCTATCTTAAAACATAAAGTGAATGCTAATAATAGCCATTCCTATAGTGTTTAAGTAATGCTGTGACTTAACCCTGTGATCATGCGCTTTTAACGCTATGTTCATGATAATTAAATGATCAGCAGGTGATAAAACGCTAGGCTCGTGGGTGGTGCTCACTGTGTAAGCTTTTTAATCTATCTTGAGCAATATGCGTATAAATTTGAGTAGTTGATAGGTCACTATGCCCTAATAGCATCTGTACGACCCGTAAGTCAGCCCCATAGTTCAATAAATGTGTCGCAAATGCATGACGTAATACATGTGGTGATAAAGCCTCTTTATCAATATGAGCGAGTTGAGCATAGTGTTTAATGCGATGCCAAAATGTTTGTCTGACCATTTGATTTCCTCGGCGACTAGGGAATAAAACATCACTACTTTGGCCAGATAATAAAGCCGGACGCATCTCTTCAATATAGCGCTCCAACCAATACACAGACTCTTCCCCTAATGGCACTAAACGGGTTTTATTGCCTTTACCGGTGACTCTGATCACTCCCTGTTGTAAGTTAATTTCTTCCATAGTCAAACCAACTAATTCGGTGACGCGCACCCCTGTTGCATATAAAACCTCCAACATCGCTTTATCGCGAAATTGCACAGGGTCACCTAACTCAGGAGCAGAAAGTAGCGCATCCACTTCAGACTCTGATAGCGATTTAGGCAAAGGTTTAACAATTTTAGGACTTTCTAATTTTGCACTTGGGTCGTCCTCGCGTATTTTTTCTCGGCACAAGTATTGATAATAACGTCGAATTGCACTCATTAATCGAGCGGTTGAAGTGTTTTTATAATCAATTTCCCCTTGTAAACGAGCATCAAAATAATCACTCAAATCAACTGCAGTGGCTTCGCTTAAGGCGATTTCTTGTTGCTGTAAATAGTCCTCAACTAAACTTAAATCATGGCGATAAGAGTCTAAGGTATTTTTTGATAGGCCACGCTCTAACCAAAGTGAATCTAAAAATTGTTCGATGCTTAATACTTCCATTCCAACGGCCTTAACGGTAAATTAGCGCCTCTTATATTTTTATTTAAAGGTCACTTATGAAAATCGGTTTATTTTATGGTTCTAGTACTTGTTATACAGAAATTGCTGCAGAAAAGATTCAAGCAGAGCTAGGTGAATCATTAGTAGACATATTTAACATAAAAGATGACGGCTTAAACAAGATAAATGATTATGACATTGTTATTTTGGGTATTTCTACTTGGGATTACGGCGAACTTCAAGAGGATTGGGGCAAATTATGGGATCAAATTGATGGTCTTAATGTTAATGGAAAAATAGTTGCATTGTTTGGTTTAGGCGACCAAAACGGTTATAGCGAATGGTTTATTGATGCAGTTGGTATGTTGCACGATAAATTATTACCTCAAGATCCTAAATTCATCGGTTATTGGCCCGTTGAAGGTTACGACTTTGAGGCTTCTAAAGCATTGACTGAGGATGGACAATATTTTGTCGGACTAGCAATTGATGAAGATACTCAATATGAACTGAGTGACCAACGTATCAGTGATTGGTGCCTACAAATACTAGAAGAGATGCAAGATCTACTCTAGTCTTTTTCTAAAGACAAACCCTCGCAATATAGTTACCGAACAAGCATAGAAGTTGTTAAAGCCCGCATTTTTATAACTTCTATGCATGTTGACTTCTGCACCTCTATTTCTTACTCTTTTCCTCTGTCACGTAAGTTAAATACGCAATTAATTATCAAAAATACTGCTATTAGTAAGTTATTAGCAGGTTATTAATGGAAATACCTCATTTTTTTGTAATTTAATTTCAGCATGATAACTCTTCTGATCCAGATCAAGCGATTTTTTACTCACTTTGGTTAAGCTACGCTATATTAAATTATCGATGCATAATTAACTCATTCTATAGTCGTTGGCAAAATAATATCAGCGCCTAGTTAGCACAAAATTAACTAATTTTAAATTTAACCAGAGTAAAGGAGTACCTCCTCAATGCCAACTGATAAACAAACTAAAAGCTATAGTGAGTTGCATAAACCCGCTAGCGAGTTTGCAACACGGTCTGATTATTTAGATCACGAATTACAGATAATGAAACCTCGTCGTTACGGGTTAAACCTACCAGGTCGAGATTTTCGCTTCGAATGGGAGGATTTAGTCCCCGCTGTAGCAGGTACCATCGGCATTATCGCAATGTACTCTGCAGTAATGATGTCTTGGGCAGATGGTTTAACAGAACAATGGGCGCACATTACTTTAGGTAAAGATTTTGCTATCGAAGTGGCCCGAGTTGAAATGCTTATTCCGGCCTTCCTATTCTGTATTGTTGCTTCGGGTTTTGTTAACCCTAAAGCCAACCTAGCAGGCAACCATGGCCCAATGATCCCGTTAATCGGTGCGATTGCATTAGCGGGTGCTCACCCTCTTGCTCTAGCTATCTTGCTTGGTGTATTTGGTTTATTACTCAGCTACTTTAAAGGTGGGTCTAAGCTAGTTAATTTAACCGGAGAAGGCGTAGCAGGCGGATTGCTAGTATTCCTTGGTTTTACTGGTGCATTCAGTCAAATAGGCCAAATTCAAGACTGGGCTAAAGGACTGCAATCAGCAGATGTCGCAGCAGGCAGTATGGGATATGTTGGCTTAGTTGTATTAGCAACAAATATCATTCTTTATGCTTTCCTTGCAAAAATTAACAAACGCTGGTTGGCTATCCCGGCTTGTGCGATTACAGGGTTATTAATCGCGCTAGCACTTGGCGCGGGTTTTAACCTAACATTCGAAACTGAAATGGGACTACCTAATTTAAATCCTGTTTACTGGTGGGGAAGCACTACTGAAGGCTGGATGTTAGGTTTGCCAAATCTTGAACATTTCATTGCCTCATTACCTTTTGCAATTTTAGCCGTAGCAATGTGGTCACCGGATTTCTTAGGGCACCGTATTTTCCAAGAATTAAACTACCCCAAAAATACTGAAAAAGTATTAATGGATGTGGACGATACAATGACCATGTGCTCAGTTCGTCAAATGGTAGGTACTGCAGTGGGTGGTGGTAACATCACTTCTTCATGGGGAACTTATATGATCCCTGCAGCGATTGCTAAACGTCCTATTCCAGCGGGTTCTATTATATTAGGCTGCTTGGTAATGTTAATTGCTTTTCTAGGTTTCCCAATGGATATTGCAGTATGGCCGCCAGTGATGCGTATTGCCTTATTAGTTGGTGTATTTTTGCCCTTACTAGAAGCTGGTATGCAAATGATTAAAAACACCAAAGATTCACAAGCAGCTGGTATTTGTATCTTTACTGCGGCAGTGTTTAATCCTGTACTTGCTTGGGCATTAACCATGTTATTAGATAATAATGGTTTAATTGGAGATAAGGAACGCGCTAAACGTCTGTCATTTTTAGATAAGGTTATTATACCGGGTTCAGTATTAGTGGTTTGCTTTATCGCTATGTTAGCAGTAGGCATGTTCGAAAAACAATACGGTCTACCCGCTTTATTATAAGCAAGCTTAGGCAACTGATAGTATTAGCATTTATTTAACATACTCGCTTTATTAAACAAGATTAAACAAAAAGGGCGCTAATCATAGCGCCCTTTTTTATACTGAAAGTTCTGTTTATATTGAAGACTATTGCAGTGAGTTGATAGTAAGGTTTTATTAAAGTGATTTAACCCAACCTAAACTTGTATAACCAACCTAGATTTGTATAGCCAACCTATATAGCCAACCAAGACTCGCATAAAAGCTTCAATTGCAGCTTTGAAGCTATTTATAAGCCTTTAATATCGATAATGAGATCATTAGATATCTCTTGTAATGATGCAATCAACAGGTTCTGGTCAAAAGCATCGGATACCGCTATTTCGAAATGGCTAGTAAACACTGTTCCACCAATATCAGGCACACCAATTCGGTTGCACTCCATATTTTCAACCTTAACGCTATTCTCACTTAACACTTGTGAAATATCATTCACTAAACCAGCACGATCTCGAGCATCAATGGATAAGTTTAAATGATTAGGTTTCTCTTTTGGTAAGCGCTTCAGTTCAACCCAATCAATATGAAGAGGTAAAGTTTTAAAACCATTTAAAAGCGTTTCAACTTTTTCCGGCTCTAATTCAATCTTAATTAACCCTGCCATATAGCCTTCTATATGGTTAATTTTGCTGGTTAGCCATTTACCGTTTAATGCATGTGTTTTTTCTGCAAGACATTTAACTAAATCAGGTTGGTAAATGCCGGTGATCGTAATTAATATTTGTACGTTCATAAACTAACTCCTTCTTAGTGAGATATAAATTAGTGCAATCCTATTAAAATAATTATACCTTAACTGACTTACCCTTTGGCTAAAAACCATACAAAAACATGGGCTATATACTATTTTTTGTATTTATTAGAAGCATCTAAAAAAGATGATAAAAATATATTTTAGATTCATTTGACTGAGTTATAATTGATCACTAATAAAAATAAATAATTGAGCTAAATTTTAATAAATATTCAGCAGTTTATTTATGTAATAATTTTTTAGTAAGCGATTAATTTTCTTAAGATAACAGCGTCATATAGCAAGGAAGCCCTAGGAGGAATTGAAATTAAATTACCTTTACGAGGTTAAATTTAAACAACTTAATGAATAATAGTGACATTAGCATCACTTTATCCTGTACATTACTTGAGCAAAAAAGGTTTTTTAAAATAAAAATGTAATTTTATTACGAGATCGTTGTGCAACTTGATATGAATCAATTTTTGTACAAAAGCATTTGTTAAACTAAGCACTAATCCATCACGGGGTAACTTCTAAGATGCAAATAGACAATAGCGTTAACGAGTATTTAGCTTACCAAATACCAAGCCAAAGCAATCGTATTGCTAACAGTAAAATAAGCAAAGCTATTTTGCCTGTGTCTCTTCTTTCAAACAATACAAGCATACTTATTGCACTCCGTATTATTTTCTATTTTGTTATTGCCCCACCTGCGCTTATCGCATTTTTAACACTACTAAGTGCGCATGCATTAAGTGCGGTACATAGGATGTACCAAACATATTCACAAACAACTAATTTATACACATTTTTTAATCACTAACGGTAAAGGTAAATCTTTATGACTAAATTAAACGAAGCATTTGCATCAGCATGGGAAGGTTTTGCTGGCGACACTTGGAAAACAGAAGTTAATGTTCGTGACTTCATCCAAAAAAACTATACCCCTTTTGATGGAGATGAAAGTTTCCTAGCTGACGCGACTAAAGCGACTGACGAGCTATGGGAAAATGTAATGGTGGGTATCAAACAGGAAAACGCAACTCATGCACCTGTTGATTTTGATACCGATGTGGTTTCGACTATTACTGCACATGATGCAGGTTACATCAACAAAGACTTAGAAACGATTGTTGGTCTACAAACAGAAAAACCATTAAAACGTGCGCTTATCCCTAACGGTGGTATTCGTATGATCGATGGTTCTTGTAAAGTATACGGTAAAGAATTAGACCCAACTATCCGTAAAACTTACTCAGAATACCGCAAAACACATAACCAAGGTGTATTCGACGTTTATACTGGCGACATTCTTAAATGTCGTAAATCAGGTGTATTAACAGGTTTACCTGATGCTTACGGTCGTGGTCGTATTATTGGTGATTACCGCCGTGTTGCTTTATACGGTATCGATTATCTAATGACTGAAAAAGCAGCTCAGCATAAAGGCTTAGAAGCTGAATTAATCGCAGGTACTTCATTAGAAGATACAATGAAATTGCGTGAAGAAATTTTTGAGCAATATCGTGCACTTGACCAAATGAAAGTGATGGCAGCTAAATACGGTTATGATATTTCTGGACCAGCATCAAACGCTAAAGAAGCAATCCAATGGACTTACTTTGGTTACCTTGCGGCAATTAAATCACAAAATGGCGCAGCAATGTCATTTGGCCGTACCGCTTCTTTCTTAGATATCTACATTGAAAAAGATCTAAAAGCAGGTCTGATTACTGAAACTGATGCACAGGAATTAATCGACCACTTAGTAATGAAATTACGTATGGTTCGTTTCCTACGTACACCTGAATATGATGACCTATTCTCTGGTGACCCTATCTGGGCTACAGAATCTATTGGTGGTATGGGTGTTGATGGACGTACGCTAGTAACTAAAAATAGCTTCCGTTTCTTACACACACAATACACTATGGGTCCATCTCCAGAGCCAAACATTACTGTTTTATGGTCTGAAGCTTTACCAATTAACTTCAAAAAATATTGTGCAAAAGTATCTATTGATACTTCATCTATCCAGTACGAAAATGATGACTTAATGCGCACTGACTTCGATAACGATGACTATGCGATTGCATGTTGTGTATCGCCAATGATTGTTGGTAAACAAATGCAATTCTTTGGTGCACGTGCCAACTTAGCAAAAACATTATTGTACTCCATCAATGGTGGTGTAGACGAAAAATCAAAAATGCAAGTAGGTCCTAAAACATTACCTGCTATTACGTCTGAAATTTTAGACTACGATGAAGTGTACTCAAACCTTGATCACTTTATGGACTGGTTAGCAGAGCAATACGTGACAGCACTTAACTGTATCCATTACATGCATGACAAATACAGCTATGAGGCTTCATTAATGGCGCTTCATGACCGTGACGTTGAACGTACAATGGCCTGTGGTATTGCAGGTCTTTCAATTGCAGCGGATTCTTTAGCAGCCATTAAATATGCAAAAGTTCGCCCTATTCGTGATGAAGATGGTATTGCGACTGACTTTGAAATTGAAGGTGATTACCCTAAATTTGGTAATAACGATTCACGTGTTGATGATATTGCTTGTGAACTTGTTGAAACGTTCATGAAGAAAATAAAATCACGCCCTATGTACCGTAATGCACGTGCTACACAGTCAATTCTTACTATTACATCTAACGTTGTATACGGTAAGAAAACAGGTAATACACCAGACGGTCGTCGTGCAGGTATGCCATTTGCGCCAGGTGCAAATCCAATGCATGGACGTGATGAGAAAGGCGCAGTTGCTTCATTAACATCAGTATCTAAACTACCGTTTGCTTACGCACAGGATGGTATTTCTTACACATTCTCAATCGTACCAAATGCACTTGGCAAAACAGATGATTCTCAAAAATCTAATTTGGCTGGTCTAATGGATGGTTACTTCAAGCACACGCCAGATATTGAAGGTGGTCAACACTTAAACGTTAATGTAATGAACCGTGAAATGTTATTGGATGCAATGGAAAACCCAGATAAGTACCCACAATTAACAATTCGTGTATCGGGTTACGCAGTACGATTTAACTCGTTAACTGCAGAACAAAAGCAAGATGTAATCACACGTACCTTTACAGCGACGCTATAAAAAACAGACGATAACAGGTTCACTTTTATATTAGCCTGCTATAATAAAAAAGGTTTCATTCTTCGGGATGAAACCTTTATTTTTATCACAACAAAAGTAATTATTTTTATCAGTTGTTATGGCACTGTATCCATTGTTATAACGCAGTCATGTTCTATTAATAGTTGATACAAATAATTAGTTTTTATGAGGTTATAAGATGTCAGTTACTGGACGAGTACACTCAGTAGAAACCTGTGGCACCGTAGATGGTCCGGGGATCCGCTTTATTATCTTTTTACAAGGCTGCTTAATGCGCTGTCAATATTGCCATAACCGCGATACTTGGGATACTGAAGGCGGTAAAGAGATGACCGTTGATGAATTAATGAAAGAGATGCTTCAATATCGTCATTATATGGACGCGTCCGGCGGTGGTATTACTATTTCAGGTGGTGAAGCGATGCTACAACCAGAATTTGTACTGGCAATGTTTGAAGCGTGCCATGCAGAAGGTATTCATACTTGTTTAGATACCAATGGTTTTGTGCGAAAAATTGACCAGACAACACAAAATATTCTTAAACACACTGACCTAGTCTTATTAGATATTAAGCAGATGGACAATAAGAAGCATATCGACTTAACCCATGTTAGCAATAAATATACCCTAGAATTTGCCAAGTATTTAGCCGAACATAATCAAGCCGTCTATCTGCGCTATGTGGTTGTTCCAGGGATCACCGATAGCCTTAATGATGCTCATTCATTAGGTCAATTTATTCAACCAATGAAAAATATCGAAAAGATTGAAATGCTACCTTATCATGAACTTGGAAAGCACAAATGGATAGCAATGGGCGAAATATATCCTCTTGATGGCGTTCACCCACCATCAAGAGATACGATGCTTGCTGTTCAGAAGGTGCTTCTTGAATACCATGACAATGTTATTTTTTAATACCTTTGTTCAGTGAAACCTTCTCAATAAGTACTTAGCTAAGTATACTTTACTTAGTTTAATGTCCTCTATTCTTAATAAAGACAGTTTTTACTGTCTTTATTTTTACTTCTTACTAAATAGCAGCTTCTATGACTCTTTTTATTTGCCCGCTTTGCCAAGCTTCATTTAATCAAATCAATAACACCCAAGTGTGTGAAAATAATCATCATTTTGATATTGCTAAGGAAGGATATTTAAATTTATTACCGGTGCAATCAAAAAGCTCTAAAAATCCCGGTGATAATAAAGAGATGATGGCCGCTAGACGTGCATTTTTAAATACCAGCGGTTACTTACCACTCGCAGAAAAAGTAGCACAAATAAGCAAACAATATTTAGCTGGCACCGAACAAGCACAGATTCTTGACTTAGGTTGTGGTGAAGGTTATTACACCGACATTATCAATCAACAATTGCCACAGCACAATATCTGCGGCATTGATATTTCTAAAGTAGCGATTCGTTATGCCGCTAAACGTTATAAAAAGATTGATTTTTGTGTCGCCAGTGCCTATCAAGTTCCGTTAAATGCACAAAGCATTGACCTAATGATACGTATCTATGCGCCATCAAAAGCGGAAGAATTGTTGCGCCTAATTAAGCAAAGCTGTTATTTAATTACAGTAACACCTGCGCCACGTCACTTATTTCAATTAAGAGAGTGTATTTACGATCAAGTAAATAACCATGCGCAGGAGAATGAAGCAGTCGAAGGTTTCAGTAAAGTGGAGCAAGTAAATCTCAGTTATGAACTAGATATTGATTCACCTCAGCAGTTAAAAGATCTCATTAACATGACCCCTTTTGCGTGGAAGTTTACACCAGAAAAGCTAGCTAAATTACTTAGCCAGCCACACTGGAAAATTGAATGTGATTTTAATATTGAAGTATTTCAAAAAAACTAACTTATATTAGTTCATTGTTATATAAAAAGTTATCCCCTCCTTTTTTGAAACCTTTATTCAACAACTTAGCAAGGTCGATAAAGCGCAACTGATCGACCATGGTTCGTTGCCCATTACCTTTTCCATGTAAGGCCTCACTTACCTCAAGATACCAATTAAATAGGGCAGGTGAGAGTGTTTGTTGCGAACGTTTTCCTAGCCATAATAAACAATGAGCAGGTAATCCGATTAAAAAGAGAATAAATGTAGCGGTACTTGGCCAAGAAAAATAAGTTGGAAAAAACATGTACAAGGAAGCAACAAGGACAATAAAAATTGGGAATACTTTAATTAATAATTGTGTATAACAGACCATTTTACTTTCAATAAATAAAGAATACAGGCAATTTTGTTTTGGCCATATTTTTAAATAATGGTCGCCTTTTTTTAATAGCTCAAAAAAATTAAACAAATTAATTCTCCTTTAAAATTGATAGATCAATCACAACAATACAAATCATGCCTAATAAATGAAAATGTTGCGACTAAAATTGATTTCGAATAATTTTTATCAATTTGATATTTGTAATTTTATTACATAAAGGTAAAATTGATAATATAGCTTAATATGGACAATGCCGCCAAACGCTACGTTCTTATTCAGTTATATCTCACTATTATACCCTAGCTTAATATCAAAAATTAGAATTGATATTTATATACTTATTATTTACTGACTGGAATTTTTTCATGAGCAATAAATTAGTCCTTGTACTTAACTGTGGTAGTTCTTCGCTTAAATTCGCTGTAATCAATGCAAACAATGGAGATGAAATAATCAGTGGTTTAGCTGAATGTTTTAATCTTCCCGATGCTCGTATTAAATGGAAGTTTGACGGTAAGAAAGAGTCAACTAACTTGCCTGAAAATAGTGCTCACTCTGCAGCCATTTCATTCATTGTAGAAGATATTATTAAAAAAGTTGAGGGTCTTGAGTCTCAATTTATTGCTATCGGCCATCGCATTGTTCATGGTGGTGAAAAATTTACTAAGTCAGTCATTATTGATGAAGAAGTGCTTGAAGGTATTGAAGAATGCGCTTCACTTGCACCATTACATAATCCTGCACATATTTTAGGTATTAAAGCAGCACAAAAAGCGTTCCCATCATTAACACAAGTTGCCGTATTTGATACTGCTTTCCACCAAACTATGCCAGCAAAAGCTTTCCTATATGCGTTGCCATATCATTTATACAAACAATATCATATCCGTCGTTACGGTATGCATGGAACAAGCCACTTATTTGTTACCAATGAAGCTGCTAAAGCATTAGGTCAAAAAGTAGAAGAAACAAACATTATCTCTGCTCATTTAGGTAATGGTGCATCGGTTGCAGCGATTAAAAATGGTCAATCTGTTGATACAAGTATGGGTATGACTCCGCTTGCAGGCTTATTAATGGGCACTCGCTGTGGTGATATAGATCCAAGTATTATTGAACACCTTGTTGAACGTGAAGGTTACAGCCTGAAAGGTGTAATGGACATGCTACAAAAACAAAGTGGTCTCTTAGGTATCTCTGGCATTTCAAGCGATTGTCGAGATATAGAAGAAAACTACCAAAAAGGTCACCAAGGCGCTATCCTTGCTATTGATATGTTTGCTTACCGTTTAGCTAAGTATATTGCATCTTACGCCGTACCACTTGGTCGTATTGATGCAATCGTATTTACCGGCGGTATTGGAGAGAACTCTGAACGTATTCGTACGAAAGTATTAGAGAACTTAACTATCTTTGGATACCAAGTAGATGCTGAGAAAAATAAAGCTGCAAAACTAGGTAATTCAGGCGTGATCACAACCGATAGTTCCCCGATTGCAATGGTTATACCAACCAATGAAGAATGGGTTATCGCGCAAGATTCCGCTGCACTTGTTGGTGCGTAATTTATAATAATTTTTGAGGGAGTATTTACTCCCTTTTTGTCATCTATTAAAAAGGAATAGTCATGGCTCGTACAATAATGCTGATCCCTATTGGCGCTGGTGTTGGTGTCACTTCGGTTAGTCTCGGAATGGTTCGTGCAATGGAACGCCAAGGTGTTGCCGTTAATTTTTTCAAACCAATTGCACAACCACGCCCTGGTGATGCAGGTACAGAACGCTCAACTACGACATTACGTAATTCAAGTAACATTCTTCCTCCTGAACCCTTTGCGATGAAATATGCTGAAACGCTTATTTCATCAGGACGTACTTCAGAATTACTAGAAAATATCGTAGAGCGTTTCCGTGAAGGTACTAAAGACAGTGATGTGATCATTGTTGAAGGTTTAGTCCCTACCGATAAGCATCAATTTGCTAATAACATCAACTACAGCATCGCTAAAGCATTAAGTGCTGATATGGTATTTGTTACCCATCCAAGTAACGATACGTCACAACAATTAAAAGAGCGCATGGAAATTGCTATCTCTTCATTTGGTGGCAAAGAAAATAAACATATCTCTGGCTGTATTATTAATAAAGTGGGCGCTCCTGTCGATGAGAATGATAAAACAGGTAACGATTTAACTGAAATGTTTGATATTCCAGAAGGTAGTATTAATAACAACCTTGAAGTATTACAAATGTTCAGCAAAAGCCCATTACCAATTTTAGGCTGTATTCCTTGGAGTGCTGATTTAATCGCACCGCGCGTTAAAGATCTAGCGATCCATTTAGAAGCTAAGATCCTTAATAAAGGTGATCTTGACAACCGTCGTTTACAATCTGTTACTTTCTGTGCTCGTTCTATCCCTAATATGGTTGAGCACTTTAAAGCTGGTTCAATGCTAGTAACATCAGGTGATAGAAGTGATGTGATCATTGCCGCTTGTTTAGCAGTGATGAATGGTATGAAGATTGGTTGTTTATTATTAACCGGCGATTATCCACCTGAAGATGAAGTGATGAAGCTTTGTAAAAGCGCAATGGATGCAGGATTACCAGTACTACTGATCAAAAGTAACACATGGCATACAGCGCAACGTTTACAAAACTTCAACATGGAAATCCCTGTTGATGATTTAGAGCGTATTGAAAAAGTACAAGAATACATTGCTAGCCATATCGATAAGCATTGGTTAAATACATTAACTGAAGATTCTTCACTATCGCGTCGTTTATCGCCACCAGCATTCCGTTATCACTTAACGGAATTAGCACGCAAAGCAAACCAACGCATTGTATTACCTGAAGGTGAAGAACCTCGTACGATTCAAGCCGCTGTTATTTGTGCTGAACGTGGTATTGCTAAACCAGTATTATTAGGTAACCCTGAAGAGATCTACCGTGTTGCAACGCAACAAGGTATTATTTTGACTGATGAAGTTGAAATTGTTAACCCTGTTGATGTGATAGAGCAATACGTAGCACCAATGGTTGCTCTACGTAAAGGTAAAGGCTTAACAGAAGTTGTTGCACGTGAGCACCTACAAGATACCGTTGTATTAGGTACGATGATGCTAGCTGAAAATGAAGTAGCCGGTCTAGTTTCTGGTGCAGTTCACACCACTGCTAATACGATTCGTCCTGCATTACAGTTAATTAAAACTGCACCTGGTGCAAGTTTAGTTTCTTCAATCTTCTTTATGTTATTGCCTGACCAAGTATTAGTTTACGGTGACTGTGCAATTAACCCAGATCCAACAGCTGATCAGCTAGCAGATATCGCAATTCAGTCTGCTGATTCTGCAATTGCTTTTGGTATTGACCCTAAAGTAGCCATGATCAGTTACTCTACTGGTGATTCAGGTGCGGGTTCAGATGTTGAGAAAGTACGTGAAGCAACTAAAATTGCGCAACAACGTCGTCCTGACTTATTAATCGATGGTCCATTACAATACGATGCAGCTGTAATGGAAAATGTTGCGAAGAGTAAAGCACCAGACTCGAAAGTAGCAGGTCAAGCAACGGTGTTTATCTTCCCAGATTTAAACACGGGTAACACTACTTACAAAGCGGTACAACGTAGTGCAAACTTGATCAGTATTGGTCCAATGCTGCAAGGTATGCGCAAGCCTGTTAATGACTTGTCACGTGGCGCACTAGTAGACGACATCGTTTACACTATCGCACTAACAGCAATTCAAGCAACACAGGCAGCAGAAAAAGCCGCTCTAAAAGGCTAACAGCTAATGTTGTAAAAAAGCCCTATTTGACAGCAATGTTAAATAGGGCTTTTTTGTCTAATGATGTTTTTGCAAAAATGGAAGTCTTAAGCTACCTTCGTTTCTTTTTAACGACTTATTTCCTTATTTATTAATTAGGTATTAATTGGATATTAATGGCAGTCTAATGCTAATTTTATTGTAACTACTCAGCACTCATTAAAACTGAGTGCTTTTTACCAAAATAAAAACGTAAATGCTCAGGGCTAAGCTATTTATGCTTAGTTCAAGGCGAAAAAGCGCAGTTTAGTGGTTTAAATGAG